>JALYTS010000015.1 GCA_030854185.1 Actinomycetota bacterium
CAGCGGCGCAGCGACGCCGTCCCCAGCGCGAGTACATCCGCCTCGCCGGGCACCGTCTCGGTGACCGGGGCGAGCATCCCACCGGCGACCCGCGAGGCACCCGACCCCGGCGCGGGGTCGTGCACGGTCACCGCAAACCCCGCAGCCGCCGCGCGCCACGCGCAACTCAACCCGATGACGCCGCCACCGACCACGGCGACGGTCCCAGCCGAACTGCTCATCACGCTCCCTGCGCCGGCATGACCCGGATCAGGTTCGACGGTCGGGGTCGCCATGACCCCCTCTCAGCCCCGTCGGGCTCCCGTGCGGACCGGTTTTCAGCCTACCTCGATACGGTCGCCGGATGGACGGTGAGCAGATCAGTGCCCGGCTGGCCGGCGCGCGGCTCTACCTGTGCACCGACGCCCGGACCAGATGGGGCGACCTCGACGAGTTCGCCGAGGCCGCGCTGACCGGCGGCGTGGACATCATCCAGCTCCGGGACAAGGCTCTGGAGGCACGCCCCGAGCTCGCCGCCCTCGAGATACTCGCCCACGCGTGCCGGCGCCACGGCGCACTGCTGGCGGTGAACGACCGGGCCGACGTCGCACTGGCGGCCGGTGCGCAGGTGCTGCACCTGGGCCAGGACGACCTGCCGGTCAGCTGGGCTCGCCGAATAGTCGGCGACGAGGTGGTGATCGGCCGCTCCACGGGTGATCCCGGGCAGGCCGCCGACGCCGCCGGCCAGCCCGGGGTGGACTACTTCTGCGCTGGACCATGCTGGGCCACCCCGACCAAGCCGGGGCGCCCGGCCGCCGGGCTCGACCTGATCCGTCGCATCGCGACGGCAGCGCCGACCCGCCCGTGGTTCGCCATCGGCGGCATCGAGAACATCGAACGGCTGGAGCAGGTGCGTGCCGCCGGCGCGGAGCGGGTCGTGGTGGTGCGCGCGATCACTGAAGCAGCGGACCCGCAGGCGACCGCCGCCGACTTCGCGCAGCGGCTGCGGTCAGCGCGCTAGCGTTCGTCCGCGGAGGACGAGCCCGTGATGAGCGTCAGCCCGTAGGTGGACAGCACCTCCTGGATCGGCTGGAAGTACGTCTTGCCGCCGAGCAGGCAACCTCCGGAGCCGCCGGACAGGGTGCCCTGAGCCTGGTTGCCGCTCATGATGGAGCCACCGGAATCACCGGCCTCGGCGCAGATATTGGTCCCGGTGAGCCCGTTGACGACGTCGCCGTCTCCGTAGTTCACGGACTCGCCGACAGTCTCCACCTGCCCGCAGTGGTACCCGGTGGTGGACCCGGACAGGCAGACCTGGTCGCCCACCGCGGCCGGTGCGTCCCCGGCCACGTTGAGGTAGCCGTGGTCGCTGTCGACGTCGTGGGTCTGCTGCCAGTCGGTCGATGTCACCTCGACCAGCCCGAAGTCGTGACCGGGGAACGTGGATTTCGCGACCGGGCCGACGACGGTGCCGTCCGGGCCGGACCAGGTGCCACCCAGCTTGGTGCAGTGCCCGGCGGTGATGACGTAGCGGGTGCGGCCCTTGACAGCGTTGAAACCCACCGAGCAGCGGCCGCCCACGCTGGTGGTGATCGTGTCTCCCCCGCGCAGATCGGACAGCAGCCGCGGGCGAGCGTCGACGTGCTCGATGCGCACGTTGCGCTGACCTGCCGCGAAGGTTCGAGCGGCCGCGTCGTCGGTGGCCAGCACGACGACGGAGTTGCTGGCCCGGTCGACATACCAGCCGGTCACCGAGTTCGGTACCGAGCCCGACCGGGAGTCCAGCACAGCCATGGAACCCAGCAGGCCCGGCAGGTCCGGCAGTGCGGGTGCGGCCGACGCGGGCAGCGTGACGCAGACGCTCAGCAGAAAGCCCACGGCGACAGCGGCCAGCGAGCGAAGACGGCCTCGGAAGAGCACGGATGGGTCCTCTCGTTCACGTTTGCCTTGACCCAACATCTCTCCCCGACGGTTGCTCCACGCTACGTACTAGTCACAGATTGGTGAAGACATCATTCGGTGGGATCCTGTAGCTCATACGGTGAGTGTTCGCATCACTACCCGTAGTCGCCGGTTCGGTTCCTGTCAGTGATCGCTGTTTGAGTGCCGTCAGCGACCATCCGTGTCGTCGCTGACACACATCTGGCGATCATGAACGCCGGTTACCTCGCGCGGATCCGAGGGCCGTTGCGAAACGATACGGTGGTGCAGATAGGCCCGTCCCGATCTGCTGCTGAGGACCTCAATGACGACGACCGTGGACACCGTCCGGTTGCTGCACGAACTCGAGCCCGTAGTCACCGAGAATCTCCACCGGCACCTCGCCGCCGCCAAGGAGTGGATGCCGCACGAGTACGTGCCGTGGAGTCTCGGCCGCGACTACGCCGACCTCGGCGGGCAGGCCTGGGACCCCGAGCAGTCGCGGCTGTCGCCGATCGCCCGAACCGCGCTGGAGGTCAACCTCCTCACTGAGGACAACCTGCCCAGCTATCACCGGGAGATCGAGCGTGCGTTCGGGCGCGACGGCGCCTGGGGTACCTGGGTGCATCGCTGGACCGCCGAGGAGGGTCGGCACGCCTACTGCATCCGCGACTATCTCCTGGTGACCCGCGGTGTCGACCCCGTCGAGCTGGAGCGGGCCCGGATGCAGGTCATGCAAACCGGCTACGACACCCAGGAGTCGCCACTGCTCCATGTCCTGGCCTACGTCTCCTTCCAGGAACTCGCCACCCGGATCTCGCATCGCAACACCGGCCGTCACGCCGGCGACCCCATCGCCGAACGGCTGCTCACCCGAGTGTCCACCGACGAGAACCTGCACATGGTCTTTTACCGCAACCTGCTCAAGGCCGCCCTCGACGTCTCCCCCGGGCCCACCCTGCGGGCGATCACCGACGAGGTCGCCGCGTTCAACATGCCCGGCATCGTCATCCCCGGCTTCGCCCGCAAAGCCGCCCAGATCGCCCGGGCCGGCATCTACGACCTCCGGATCCACCACGATGAAGTGATCCTGCCGCTGCTGCGCCACTGGGGGGTGTTCGACCTCGAAGGCCTCGACGCGGAGGGTGAGAAGGCTCGCGTCGAGCTGGCCGGGTTCCTCACCCAACTCGACGGGCAGGCCAGCCGGTTCGAGCAACGCCGCGCGCAGGCCCAGCAGCGGGCTGCGGCCCGATCGTAGATCCGTAAGGTGCCATCAGCCGCTCACGACGGATCGGCTCGACGCTCAGCACGCTCCAGCTTTTCCTGCGCGTCCAGCTCGGCTGCCCGTTCTGGTGTCGGAGCGGTGCCCCCGAGGTGGGCCGGCATCCACCAGGGATCGTCGCCAGGCGCTTCCGGATAACGCGCGCGGGTTTCGTCGAGCAGCTTGTTCATCACCTCGATCAGCGTGGCGTCAGCCGCGCGGCCGCGTCCGGGCTGCAGCGGTGCGCCGATGGTCATGCTGATCGGGATATGCCGCGCGGCGCCAAGGGTGGGTTTGCGACCCTTGGTCCACACCCGCTGGCTACCCCACAGCGTCATGGGGAGCAGCGGGACTCCCGCGGAGCGCGCCATCCGCACCGCGCCGGACTTGAATTCTTTGAGGCAGAAGCTACGGCTGATCGTCGCCTCAGGGAAGATCCCCACCAGCTCTCCGGCCCGCAGCGCCTCCACCGCGAGACGGAAGGCGGCCAAACCCGCTGAGCGGTCGACCGGGATATGGCCCATGGCGCGCATCAACGGCCCGGTCGCCCGATGCGTGAACACCTCCTGCTTCGCCATGAAACGCACGAACCGTCCCTGCTCCCGCCAAAACGGGAGACCGGCGAGTGAGAAGTCGAGGAAACCGGTGTGGTTCAACACCACCACCGCGCCACCGGTGGCCGGCACGTGCTCCTGCCCGACGACGTCGATCCGCAGGTCCAGCGCCCGGAACAGGCCCGCGGCGGTCCGCGCCACGCAGCGGTACGCCCCATCAGCCACCGCTACACGCTAGCGGGTGCAACCGGGTGAACAGCGCAGTGGTGTCCGGGCCGTGTTCCCGGACAACCTGGGCACACGGCCCGAAGAAGCAGGTGACGGCCGCCGCGATCACCGCTGGGAGCTCAGCGGCGTACGTGGACTACCGCACCGACTACGACTCGGTGTCCTACGAATTGGTCACCCACCTGAGCAGGTCACCGCCGGGATACGGCGGCTGATGGATAGCTTCGGCTTGGTGTACGGGGCGTTGGATTTCGTGCTCACTCCCGATGATGAGTGGGTGTTCTTGGAGGTCAACCCCGCGGGCCAGTACGGATTCATTGAGCAGGCCACCGGAGCGCCCCTGACCGCCCAGCTCGCCGACCTACTCACTGGAGGTGCACCATGACCATCACCCACACCGACTGGTCCGACTACGCCGCCGGGCTCGCGGTCGCCTTGATCGATTCCGGCGACCTGCGCGACCCGGCTTGGGCGGCGGCCATTGCCGCCACTCCCCGGCATCGGCTGGTGCCCATCGCCTTCGAGCAGCAGCCCGATGGTTCCTGGGCCGAGATTGACCTCAGCGGGCAGCAGGGCCTGGCGCTGGTCTACTCGCCGACCACCCTGGTGACTGAAGTCGACGCGGAGGGCGGGGCGGTGTCCTCCAGCACCAAACCCGATCTGATGGTGCGGATGCTGGAAACCCTCGATGTTCACGATGGGCACCGGGTGTTGGAGATCGGCACCGGCACCGGATACAACGTCGCACTGCTGGCCTGCCGCCTCGGTGACGAGCGCGTGTTCTCCCTCGACGTAGGCACCGATCTCGTTGCGGCGGCGGGGCAGCGGCTGGCCGCCATCGGGTGCTACCCGCGGCTCACCGCCCGCGACGGCATCGAGGGCTGGCCCGAGCACGCCCCTTATGACCGGATCATTGCGACCTGCTCGGTGCCTCGCGTGCCTTGGGCCTGGGCGCAGCAGCTCACCCCGGGTGGGAAGGTGCTCGCCGATCTCAAAGTCGGCATCGGCGCCGGCAACCTGGTCCTGCTGGAGCGCTACGACGATCGGTTGGAGGGCCGGTTCACCGGGCGGTGGGCAGCGTTTATGGGGATGCGCCATGACGGCGACGTCACCCCGAGCCGGGCTCCGAAAGCGGAGGCCAGCCAGGCGCCGAGGATGGGTCCCGGCAGATTCGTGAAGGCGGCCCCGGCCCGCTCTGGGAACAGGTCGAGCGCTCCTACCAGCGCTGGCACCAGTGGGATCAACCCACCTGGGAGCGCTTCGGGCTCACCGTCACCCCAGCCGCGCAGGAAATCTGGCTGGACGATCCCCATGGAGAACTCCGGTGGCCGGTCTAACCGGTGCAGGGCTATGCGCGCTCTATGACCTCGTCCGGTATGGCCGCGTAACCGGCGAAGCCGCCGACGAGGACGAGAGCGATGCCCGCAACCGTCGAGAAGAAGGCCACCGCCAAGCCCGCCAGGAAGCAGAGCACGGCGAGGCTGAGGCCGAGGTACCTAAGCGGAGTCACGCCGCCCCCCCATTCCGGGCGATGCCGTACGAGAGCGCAATCAACACCACCGCCAGAGCGGGAAACCGATCCATCCAGTCGGCACTGTGGGAAACTGCGTATGCCACCAGGTCAAGAGCGCGACCGCAACTCGCCCTCCGAGGTCCACGGCTCCGATTGTGGCCCATGAACGCCGCTGGCGGTGGAGCCGCGATCTATCCGTGGGAGGGACGGCACCAACTAGCGGACACACACCGGGCTCAGCGGGGTTACCGGTGCCCGAATAGGCCCGCTAAGCCCGCTGAATGTGCAAGACGCGTCAGTCGGGCGTTGTGGGCGCCAGGGGGAGGAGGATTTCGAAGCGGCAGCCGGGGCCGTGGTTGCGGGCTTGGATGTGGCCGGCGTGGGCCTCGACCAGGCCGCGCGCGATGGCCAGGCCCAGGCCGGCGCCGGATTCGTCGGCGGACGCGGGGGTGCGGGCGGTGTTGCCGCGGTAGGCGACGTCGAAGACCCGGTCCAGGTCCTGCTCGGGGATTCCGCCGCAGGCGTCGTCGACCCGTAACCACGCCTGCCCGTCGCGGGCTCCGGCGGCGACCATCACGGTGCCATCCGGCGGGGTGTGCCGGATAGCGTTGGACAGCAGGTTGCGCAGCACCCGGGCCAGCTCCGGGTCGCTGCCGTGGACAACCGGCCACTGGGTGACGGCGTCGGCGCGCAACCGGACGCCCTTGCGTGCGGCGGTGACGGCTTCAGCGGCCAGCGCCTCGGAGACGACCTCCCCCAACGGCACTGCGGACAGCGTCAACCGCATCGCCCCGGAGCTGATCCGGGAGAGCTGGAACAGGTCGTCGACCATGCCGGACAGGCGCTGCGTTTGGCGCCCGATGCGGTGCGCGTACTGGGCGACCTCGGCTGGATCGGTGACCACGCGGTCCGCCAGTGCCTCGGTCATCGCCCGGATCCCGGCCAGGGGGGTGCGCAGGTCGTGACTGATCCAGGCGACCAGCTCGCGTCGCGCCGATTCGGCCGCCCGGTCCTGCGCGCGGGCTTCCCGCTGCCAGGTCACCTCCTGCGCGATCCCCCGGCCGAGCAGCAGCCCGGTCGGAACGCTCACCGCGGCCACCGCGGCGGCCACCGCGAGTTCGGTGCTCAGCACCGGGGTGAACATCCACCCGTTGACGCCCAGCACTCCAGCCAGGGTCGCGGCGACCGGCACCAGTACCAGCACGGTGACCGCGGCGGTGATCGAGTACCGCCGCATCCGGTGCATCAGCAGCGCGCCGAGCAGGGCCACCGGCAAGGTGCACAACAACGCGACCAGGCCGACGTGACGCAGTTCGTCGAGCACGCGGTCACTCCTTGCGGTCGTAGCGGTAACCCACACCCCACACCGTGGCGATCCGCCTCGGCACGGTGGGATCGACCTCCACCTTCTCCCGCAACCGTCGCACGTGGACGGTCACCGTGGAATGGTCGCCGAAGGTCCAGCCCCACACCTGCTCGAGCAACTCACCGCGGGTGAAGGCTCGGCCAGGGTGGTGGACGAGGAAGGCCAGCAGCTCGAATTCCCGAGCGGTCAGCGCCAACTCCTTCCCGGCCAGTAGCGCCCGGCGGCCGGCGACGTCCACCAACAGCCCGTCGTCATCGATCGGCGCCAGCAGGGTCGGCGGCTGTGGCGATCGGGCCCGGCGCAACACCGAGCCGACTCGCAACACCAGCTCGCGGGGGCTGAACGGCTTGGTGAGGTAGTCGTCGGCGCCCAGCTCCAGACCGAGGATGCGGTCCTCCTCCTCACCCAGGGCGGTGAGCATGACGACCGGCACCGGGCCCGCCGACCGCAACCGCCGGCACACCTCCAGCCCAGGCAGGCCGGGCAGCATGAGATCGAGTACCACGAGGTCAGGCGGGCAGGTCTGCGCCGCGCGCAGCGCCTGCTCACCGTCCCCGGCAACCGTCACCTGGTAGCCGGCGCGGCCGAGATAGCGGCCGACCACGTCCCGCACAAGCACATCGTCATCGACGACCAGCACCGTCGCGGCCGAGGTCATGGCCGGACGCGCCAGAAGCCGCGTCGGAACGGGCCCGGCTGCGGGTGTTGGGCTGCTCGATCAGCCCAACGGTCCAGCGCGCTCATGGTCGCAACGCTAGCGTTTCAGCAGGTAGCGCGGGCTTACCGTCCGCTGACATAGCGCAGCTCAAGGAAACAACGGCCGGCGCGGTAGCGGTCCCGGGCCGCCAACCCGGCTGGCGCGGCGAGCGCGGCGAGTGCCGACAGCTCGGCGACCGCCCACGGAAACCAGGGACCTGCCGCGCTGCCGATCACCTGGAGCCTGGCCGCCCCCCGCCACAGCCCCACTCCGGGTAGTCCTGCCTCGACCAGCATGGTACCGCCGGGTCTGAGTAGGGCGGCGCAGCGGCGCAGCAGACGCACCGGGTCCCCACCGATGCCGATGTTGCCGTCGGCCAGCAGCACGTGGTGCCACCGGCCCTCGCCGGGCAGCGTGGCGAAGACATCACGGTGCAGCACCGCGGCGCCGCGGGAGTGGCATTGTCGGACCGCCAGTGGCGAGCAGTCCACGCCCAGCGCCGGGACACCTCGGCCGGCCAGCTCGGCCACCAACCGACCCGGGCCGCAGCCCACGTCGAGAGTCGGCCCGGTGCAGCGGTTCAACAGCCAGGCATCCTCGTCGTCGGCCGGGGCCAGCCAGCGCTGCGGGGTAACCGGAAGGATCCGCCCGTCGTCGCCGACGAGCTGGGCAGCCCTACCGGTCAACGCCGGGTCGAAGACTGAGGTGTGTTCCGCGATCACCGGCGGCGCTCCAAGGTCGCCGCAGCGGCAGCGACCGCTGCGGCGAAGCGGCCGTCAGGAACCTCGGCGGCCACCGCGATCGCGTCCTCCCAGGTATCCACATCGGACAGTTCAGGCAGCTCCATCAGCCGGCATCCATCGGCACGCAGCGCCGCCAGCGTCCGCGCCCCGGTGTCGGGCAGTGACGTCGGAATATCAGCGATCAGACCGGCCAGCTCGGGCCGGCGCACGCCCAGGACCCACCAACCTCCATCGGTGGCCATGCCGAGCGCGGCGTCCACGCCGTCGCCGTCGAGCTGGTCCAGGCAGTGGCTGAGCAGCTTGGCGTCGACCTGTGGGGTGTCCATCCCGATCTGCAACACCGGCCGGTCACCGACTACCGCCGCGGTATCGGCGTACGCGGCGGCGATCCGTTGCCCCAGCGTCGTACCACGTTGCGGCAGAACGGTGACGGTCCGCAACTGCTCGGTCAGCGCCGCACCGTCGATCGCCTGAGCAAGATCACCGGTCAGCGCCACCACGAGTGTCACGTCGGGCACTGCGAGCACCGCGTCCACGGTGTCCGCAAAGGCCGCCGCGGCGATCCGGGCAGCCTGATCCGGGCTGGCAGGCGGGCATAGCCGGGTCTTCACCTTCCCCGGTACCGGTGCCTTGGCCAGCACCAGCAGCGTCGCGCGCGGGGCGGTCAGCGCCGCGCCCCGGTTGCGCCCCGCAAACCCGCGACTTCATTCAGCGAGCCCTCGACGTCGTCCTGCGAACGCAGGAGGGCATCGACGAGCCGCACGACGACCTCCCCTCGAATCAGACGCTGCGGGACATCTTGCCGCACGACGCGCCCCGCAACCCTTACCACCCGGTTACATTCCATCACCTTGCGCCGCATTCAGCGGGCTGAGCGGGGTTGCTCGGGCGGAACAACCCCGCTCAGCCCGCGGAATGCGGTGGAAGACGGAATGTTCTCAGCACCTCGTCGGCGATGTGTTCGGGGGTGGTGTCCAGGCGCAGGGTGATGCCGGGCTCGTCGTGGGCCAGTGGTTCCAGCACGGCGTACTGGGATGCCAGCAGTTGCGGCGGCATGAAGTGACCGCGGCGGGCGGCCAGCCGTCGCGCGACCAGGTCATAGGGGCCCGCGAGGTGGACCATCCGCACATCCGAACCCACGCCGCGCAGCACGTCGCGGTAGGCCCGGGTCAGCGCCGAACAGCTCACTACGGCGCATTCGCCAACAGTGGCTCGCTCGGTGAGCCAACCCGCGATGGCCGCCAACCAGGGCGTCCGTATCGCGTCATCCAGCGGGGACCCGGCGGCCATCCTGGCGACGCTCGAGGCGGGGTGGAAGTCGTCGCCCTCAGCCAACGCGCAGCCGGTTCGGCTGGCAATCAGCGCAGCCACGGTGCTCTTGCCACTACCGGAGACGCCCATCACCACAAGCTGCATCGGCCTGCGCTTAGCGCCAACCGCGGCGGTGCGCCTTGGCATGACTTTCGATTCCCGGATACCGCACGTGCCAGCCGTGTCTGGCCGGGCACGGGAACGCCTCCAGCAGGTGCCTCGACGCGGACACCAAGCGGTTGGCTGCGGCCACGGTCAGGATGGCCCGGTGATCACACCGGGGACACCTGGCGGCCATGCTGTAACACTGATCGATCATGCCCCACCCCACCTGTGCAGCCTATCGCAGGCGTACACCGCAAGAGAGTGTCACACCGCACTGAGCTGGGGGAGCACATCTTGGGCGAAGCGTGTCATGTTCTCCGTCGTGGACTGGTGGTTGCCGGAGACGTCGAGGAACAGGGCCGTGCGCTTGACGCCGGTACGGATGACGAGTTCATCGAGCCACGCGACGCAGTCGTCGACGTGTCGACAGGTCCAATGTCAATCAAACTGTCGATGAGGTGGGCGGGTGATCTGCGTCGGCGTTGTTCCTCATCGAGATTGGCCCGGTATGCGGGCATTGACCGGAGCGTGTCGTGTCCGAGGCTCGTGAGACCGCCTTCGAACCAATGTCGACCCGGCTCGTGGATTGCGGCTACGGCTTCGGTTCGGCAGCAGGGGGTTTACCACCGGCGCGATGGGCAGTCCGGGGGCCCAGTGTGCTGATCCCGTCCTGGTGACTCGCCCGCTGCCGAGGGGTGAGGTGCGGGACACGCCGAGCCACCCGGTTCCGTGTTATGTCGGCTCGAGGCGCGATACTCGGCCAATGGCGACGGTGACCGTAGTAGCTATCCAGCGTTCAGGCCCAGCGATCCGCGCAGCGCTGGCCGAGCGCGGGACGCCGGGTGAGCTCGAACGGTTCGAGGGCGAGATGCGCGCCGCGCTTGCCGCAGCAGTCGCGGACCTGGACCTCGCCGGTGTCGGCGCGGTGTTGAGTCGATGGCACGCGATGGCCACGATGGCGGCCAACCCGCTGACAGACGACGAACTGGCGCAGGTCGCCAGGGCGAAGGCTGGTGACCTGGCCGGACTGCGTTCCTGCGACGAGCACGGCAACTGGATCACTCTGTAGCTCGGCGGTCGGGAGCCTCCGGATGCCACGCTACGGGCCGGTCTGGCTGGAGATCGCTGAACAGCAGTACCTCGACCTGCCCGCCAACGTCCGTCACCTCGTCGATCAACGCCTGGCTCAGCTGCTTGAGAACCCGACTGCCGACCGGGACGCGGTTTACAACGAACGCTCCGATCAATGGAGCGTCCCTCTCTACGATCAGGGCTTGCTGTTCTTTGCGGTTGGTCCGCGATCCGGCCAAGGTGATCGTCCTGCGGCTGGTCGTCGGGCTCGGGTAGCGACCGCTCCACCGGGCGCCATCTATCGGAAGAGCAGGACCACGTGCGGAGCTGCGCCATGCACTTCGCCGTACTGAGCTCGCTGGCGCTGGTGCCGGAATCCGTCGAGCTCATCTCCCCTACTCCGGCGCACTATCACTTACGGGATGGTGGTGTCGACGGCCCAGCGCCGCTCCAGCGTTCGTCCCAGGATGGTGACGAGCACGGTGATCGTGACGATGGCGGTCATCGGGGCGAGCGAGGTAGCCGGCGAGCAGCTCCAAGCGCTGGTGGATCCGGTCGAGGTCAACCATCCAACCCCTCCGCGGCCACCCGTCGTAGGAAGCGGTCGCGGTGGGCCCGCTGAGTGGGGAGGAAGTCGAAGTACTCGCCTCGGGTGCGGACCTCGAAGGCGACCCGGGCGGGCTCGTCCGCGCTGTACAGCAGCCGGCTCTCCTCGAGTACTCGACCGCGCAGCCTCAGCGGCGCCCGGCGGAGGTCGACAAGGTCGACTGTGGGTACCTGCAGCGCGTTCGCCAACTGGTCGGCCAGACCAGCTTCCGCGAGCAGGTCCAATGGTCGCCCGGGCATGATTGCGATATCAGCGTCACCGGTCGGACGATGCCGGCCGGTCGCGCGGGAGCCGAACAGGTAAGCGAACCGGACGCCGGCCGTGGCAAGCACCCGATCCACGGCGGAGGCGCTCATAACTGCCGAGCGTACGCGCTAGGCACGAGCCGCTGGATCTCGTGCTGAGCCGGTTGGCATCGGGCTGATCATCGTTCCAGGCTGCCGCCGCGTTGGGCGGCGACGAGGCCGGCGAAGGCGCCGCCGGCGGCGAGTAGCTGCTGGTAGCTGCCTGGTGGACCCGGCCGGGATGGTGAAGCTGACCGCGCGCAGCGCATCCGGGTCACCCGGCCGGTAGCGGAAGGTGACGGCGTCGAACCGCACGTCCAGCGATCCCCTCGGCAGCACTTCGACGCGGCCGGTGTCGGCCACGTTGGCCGGAGCGTCGGTGATGGCATGCACCCGGGCGGCCGAGGCCCGGATCTGGCCGAGCATCCGCAGCGGCACGCTCACCTCCAGCAGCGGGATGAACGCATAGCCGGCGAGCACGATCGCCGCGGCCCGCGCAGCCTCGATCAGCTCGTTGTCGGTGGCGTCCGGGTGGGCCAGCCGCAGGTTGTCAGCCAGCGACCCGTAGAACAGGTAGGTGTCCTGGGAGACGACCGCGATCTGCTCGCGCAGCGAGTCGAGGGTCGCGTCCCGGATGTCGGTGCCGCCGATGGTGATCCGGCCGCGGTCGGGGTCGAAGAACCGCAGCAGCAGCGCGACGATCGTGGACTTGCCGGCCCCGGACTGCCCCACGATGGCGACGGTCTGCCCAGGCTCGGCGGTGAACGACACGTCGGCGACGGCGGCCCGGTCGCGGGTCTCGTAGCGGAAGGTCACGTCCTCGAACGCCACCGCGGTCGGGCCGCTCGACGGGTCGAGGCGGATCGCGCCGGGTCGCTCGCGAACCTCCGGGACGGCCGTCAGCATGGTCATCCGGTGCAGCGTCGCGGCCCGGTCGAGCAGCTTGCGGCGGCGCCGCCGGGTGGCGTTGAACGCCTTGACGGTCGTCATGCCCTGCAACTCGTCGACGAACTCGGCGCCGAGGTCCTGGTAGGCCTGCCAGTGCTCCTTGCCGCGGCGCCCGACCACCTGGTCGACCAGCCGGGGCACCGTCGGGATGAACAGCACCACGGCGAGCGTGCTGACGGCCACCCACACGTCACGGGTGAACAGGAACCCGACCACCACGCCGGCGGTGATGATGCAGTTGAACACCTGCGGCAGGTACCGCCCGAAGTAGTTCTCCAGCACCTCGACACCGTCCACTGTGGTCGACTGCACCGTGCGGGTGCGGGTGCGGATCAGGTATCCGGGCCCCAGCGCCAGCAGCTGTTCCAGCAACCGGCCGCGCACCCGGTCCTTGACCGCGGCGGCGGTGAGCTGCACGCACACCTCGCGCAGCCAGGCCAGGACGGCCCGCACCACGACCAGGACCGCCACCGCCACCAGCAGCCCGCTGACCGGCGCGAAGGGCCGGCCCGCGAACAGCCGCTGCAGGATGACACCGACCAGGAACGCCTGAGCCAACAGCGTTGCGGACATGGTCAGGCTCACCGCGAGGGTCAGCCCCACCTGCCGCCAGACTGGACCCGCGATCGTCAGCAGCCGTCGATGAATGTTCACGGCAGCGCCCTCCCGCTGGTCGGCGACCGCCGAGTCAGCTGTCGATCAGAGTCCGGAGCACCGCTGTGATCTGGCACAGTACGGACTCGGGCGCACGGCCGATGCGATGGATCAGGCGTTCGCTGGACACCGACTTGACGTCCTCGCACTTGGCGTAGCTGGTCTCGCGAAGCCCGGACGGCTCGGGCTCGATCTCGATGTGCGAGGGCAGGTTCCGGCGGGTCCGGGTCACCGGGACCACGATCACCAGCCCGGCTCTGCTGGTGTTCATCCGGTCGGCGGAGACGACAACGGCGGGGCGGCGGTAGCCCTGTTCGTGCCCCACCGGGGTCCCGAAGTCCACCAGCCACAATTCCCCCCGCCGCGGGTCGGGGGCCTCGCTCACCCGAGGCCGTCGCGCAGCGCGGGTTCCTCGCCGCGCCGCTCCGTCTGCACCGCGTCCCACTCGTCGGGGTCCGCAGCCAGCCGCCGGTATCCGTCCTCGAAGGACTCCCAGAACAGGGCACGCTCGTATGCGGCGAGTGCTTCGTCCACGACCACCTGCATCTGGCGGCCGGTCCGCGCCGCCAGGTTGGCGGCGCGCGCGCGGGTGGCTTCGCTGACTCGGATCGTCGTGCTCACAGCGAACAGTCTACGCTAAAGTAGACCAAACAAGCTACAACACCGTCAAGCCGTCGCGCCGGGAGGCTCGGATTCCCGTCGTGTTCTCCTGTTGAAGCGCCCAGCTCAAGCTTCGAGGCCAAGGGCGTAACCGAGCTTGCGCAGCGCTGTGCGGACCTTCGCCTCACCATTCGGGGCGAGCAGCAGGTGCCGGTCGCCGATCCGGGTGCAGTACGGCCGCAGCGTCCGGTCCCGCGCGAGCAGGGTGGCCACGGTCGCGTCGGTGCACTCGATCACCCGGCGCATGCCCAGGTCGCGCACCTGCTGAACACGCAGCCCAACGTCGTCGAGGATGAGCCGGTCAGCGGCGGCCAGCTCCGCCGTGGCGACGCGGCACGCTCCGCCTGTACCGAGTAATTCGCACGGGCACCCGCCTTCCTCGCTATTGCAACGATGGCAATGGCCATTCCCGAGACGGCCTCGTCCCACATGCGGTGACGGAGGGGACCCGTGATCAGTGCGGGTAAGCGTCCGCGTTTATTTGGAAGATCGCGTTTGGTAGAGCTCGTGGCACGGCCATCGAACAACGTAAGCGCCATTCGCAGTGGATTCACCGATGATATTCAGGCAGCCCTTGCGTCTGGGTCCCATGAACACGACGTCGAGCGAGTCCGCGCGCTGCCCCAGCACGCGTAAGATCCAGCGCTGCGCGTCGCTGGCGTCACACCGCCGCTGAACAACCTGGGTCGCATCTCCGAACGTCCGCTCGGCGTCGGAGGACTCCAGGCACATATTCGAAACGGCGTTGCGGATGTAAAAGACTCGATCCCCGGCGTTTCTGGGGGCGGCAGCGGGATCCGCGGGCAGCAGTGCCCACTTCTCACCGGGTGCATCGGCACAGCTGACCTGATAGGCCGGAGCCCCGATGGGGGCACCATCATCTTTGATCACGATGCATTTTTTGCTATTCAATGCGATCAACGGTGTGCTGCTGGCCGGTGCCGTCGTCGTGGGGTTGCGGAACTAGGAATCGGCATGAACCGGGCAGGTTGGCTGATAGCTTTGCTCGGGAAAGTAGCGGTCCCACTGGTCAGGTTTGATGGACGAGGGCACGGTCTCGCAGATCTCGGTGATGGCGGCGTCAACGTCGGCCTCCCAGAGAATCACGTTGTCACCTTGCACCGTCACAAGAGTATGGTGGTCAGGACTGAATGCCACCGACCGGATTGTGTCGTTTTTCCCAGCGAGGGGTGTCGCGAGCAGTATGGGATGGTCCGGATCCGAAACGTTCCACAATCTGGCCGTGGAGTCCTGACTTGTGGTGACGAGAGTATCGCCGTCGGAAGAGAACGCGACCCCACTGACTGGACGTAGATGGCCGTCGAGAGCCCGAAGCTGGCGAGGCGCCCTGGGGTTGCTGACGTCGAACAGCCCTGCTGTCGTGTCCGAGTTTGCGGTAGCCAGGGTCATGCCATTGGGCCTAAACGCAACGGAATAGACTTGATCCATGTCTTGCACGACCGCTGGTAGTGGCTTCGGGGGATGCGGTTCAGTGATATCCCACAACTTCGCCGTCCCATCGGCACTTGCGCTGGCCAAGGAGTGCCCGTCGGGACTGATTGCGACCGCTGACACCTCGCGCGCGTGGATCATGCCCGCTGGCTGTGGCTTGCCCGTCGTCATATCCCACAGCTGGATGGTTCCGGGTCTCGGGCCACCGGTGACCAGCAATTTGTCGTCCTGGCTGAATACCACCGATCCGGCGGTCGCGGGTATGGGGGAGATCGGTGGCAGCTGCGCTTTACCTCGCAGGGCGTCGTCAACGGACCACAGTCGTACGATGTTGTCCACGCTGGAGGTGGCGCCGGATCACCCAAGCCGACGTGGACCAGATAGCCGAACAGGTCATGCTTGGCTATCTGGCCCGACCTGAGGTGATCGACACTCTTCGTGCCGGTGAACAGCACGACGACCGGGAACTGTCGGCGATTCGAGATCAGCTCGCCACAGTGCGAGCACGACACGACGAACTCGCCCAGGCTGTCGCGGCGGGAACCCTCAGCGTCACCCTCGCCACACGGTCTGAACCGGCCATTCTCGCCGAGATCCAACGCCTGGAGAAACGGGACAAAGAACTCGCCACACCCAGCGCGCTACGCGGCCTGATCGAACCCGGCGCCGACGTCGCCCGACGCTGGGCCGCCGCTCCCATGAGCACCCGGCGCGAGATCGCCCGCCTGCTACTCACTCCCAAGCTGCTCGGCGAACTAAGAATCACTCCCACATCAATCCGAGGACGCCGAGTACCAGCCGAAGAACGCATCCAATGGTGGCGCGGATAACATCGAACGAGATTTGGCGCCGAAATCTTAACCACGATGCACTAGCCCGCCCGGCTACGAGGTGCGCGCGGCCATCACCCGGTGGTGATCTGGGGCGGCGCCGACGTCGTGCGGCGCAATTCGCCGCAGTACCGCCGGGCAGACCAGCCGAGGGCCTTTGTCCCAGGACGGTGTCGCGGGATTCGCTACGTGCTCCTGGGAAGGCGGGCACGCCTGCTCCAGAGCTCACCGACGGCCGGGCAAGCGCTCATGCAGGTCATTGATGACTGCGAGCACTGGCTGCCAACACATGAGGACGGTGTCGCCGTCGGGCGTGATGCCCCTCAACTGCTGTTCGCGCGGATGTACGAAGTTGCGGTACTGCCGGACGATATCGCTGAATTGAAATGCATCAGGCTGGATCCATCCGCGCTTGTGCGCACTCCTAAGGAGAAGATCGAGGCTGGTCGATTCTGCTTTCCGGATCTTGGGGTCTCGGAGTGTCATCACGTCATGAAGTAGTCCCTCGATGAATGAACCGGTGCCGACGACGGCGAGAACGAAAGCGCCCGCATTGTGTGCCGCCTGCACCTCGTCGAGCCGCGAGATCAGGATGTCCGCAAGCGCCTGATCGGAGACTAGGCTGCGCACGGTTGTGCGGAGCTCCGGTGACGCGAGGGCTGCGGCGACCCGCTTCAGCGACGCCTTCTCCCCGGCGTTGTCCCGGCGGACGAACGGCCGTCCCCGGTCGAGTCCGACCTCGAAACCGTCAGCGGCGAGTAGCGCGTTCATCGGCTTGACGAACGTCTCCGCCTCGGCTGACCCGCCGTCGTACTCGCGCGGGTCGACGACGCGGCGGAGCAGCGCAGCGATCGCCTCCTCGTCGTCGTTGCGGGTCCTGATCGTGTCGATGAGCCATGGCACTCGGCCCTGCGGACCGTTGTAGGGTGCTTCCCATCCGGCGCCCTCCAGGAACCGCTGCAGCCGCCGGACGCTCCGCTCATTTAGCCCGCCGAGGTCGCAGATCAGCTCGGTGAGCCGTTCGATCGTCCGTACGTCGAGAACCGGCATGATGTCATCAGCCCCTGTCGGCCCGCAGGCGCTGAGCGAGCGGCACCACCGCGGTGAGCCGGGCGCGGACGTGCGGCCCCATTCGCCGCACGCCGTACCTGTCAAGCGTCGCCCGGAACACCTGCTCGCTGTCGTCCCACCCGACGAGCTCACCGGCGGCATGCATCACTGCGGCCAGCTCAGCGGGGGGTACGTGCTCGAACGGGCGGGGCCCGAGCTCCCGAATGTCGACTGGCGGCTGGTCGGGGAACCGAAAGGTCCGGGGCCGCACACCGGACTCACTGAGGGGGTCGTCCTGCACGATGCGGCCGTGGCGGACCGCCGCTTCAACGGCGATGTTGAGCACCTTGGCGATCTGGTGTCCCACCCGCTGGCCCTCCGAGGAGCGAACGTAGACGCTGTGCATGCGGTGGCCGAGAACGGGACCTTCCACGGCAACAATGGCGACCAGGCCGTCGATGAGGTCGTCGCGCTGGGCGAGGCCCACCGGGACCACCGACCCGGCGAACGGCCGGTATCGCGGAAGCTGCTGGTCGTGCGCGCCGCGAAAGGCGGCCGCCGCCGGCGCGACGACCTCGCCGGCGTCGTGCTCAGCGGGAGCCTCGTCGACGACCTCCACGATGACGTCCTCGACCACGCCAGCGTCGGCCATCGTCACGTCGGTGATGACGTCCCCGGCGAGGTGGTCCTGGCCGGTCTCGCCCTCGGGCTCGACGTCGCTGGTTGCGACGTCCTCCGGCACGGCCGAGGTCTCGGCGACGACCTCTGGCTCGTGCGGAGGATCGGCGACGTTCCCGGCGTCGGACTCCGCATCAGGTCCCGGTGACCGACCGGCCGGGTAGATCTCGAGCTTGGCGAGCGCCTCCCACACCGGCCTCAGCGCGCGGGCCGACTCGATCGTGAATTCGGACTCGCGCACCCTAACGATGATCCATCCGCACCGTTCGAGCTCGCGCTGCGCCGCCATGTCGCGCTGGTAGGCCGCGGGACCCTGCCAGGTATCACCGTCGCACTCGATCGCAAGCCGGGTCGTCGCGCCGACGACCACCAGATCGAGGCGATAGCCCTGTGCGTCGACCTGGGGGATAACGCTGAAGCCGCGTTCGATGAGGCGATTGCAGACCCCCTGCTCGAACAGCGACTCGAACGGCGCCACGCGGACGTGCTCCGGGAGCGATGACGTGACGGCCTCGTCGGTATCTTGGGCGGAGCGCTCGACCTCGTAGCAGTAGTCGAGCAGCCGAAAGCGCATGTCCTCCTTGTTGATGAGATCGTCTGGTCGGATCGAGTGGAACAGCCACATCTGGTCCTTGGCCCGGGATGCGGCGACGTTGTAACGCTGGACGTACAGGTCCCTGGTCAAGGCCGCGTATCGCCGCCCGGCCTCGGGTGCTGCCACCATCGAGAGAAACATGACGTCCCGCTCCGAGCCCTGGAAGTCAGCAGCATCGCCGCACCGCAAGTCGCGCGCGTTCCATTCGGCCGAGAGACGGTCCTGCAGCTTCCCCTCGATCAACTTCGCTTGCGCAGTGCCGAGCAGCGAGATGACGCCGAAGGTCAGCCCATCGTAGCGGGGGTCGACGCAGCACTTCTCGATCTGCTCGACGATCGCGTCGGCTTCAACGGGATTGATCTTGTTGGTCGTACCGCGCTGGCAGCCGTCCTCGAGGAAAACGGGCTTGATCGGGTCGAGCCGGTCGGCGCCGAACTGGCGGACAGGCACGAGCCGGACGCCGTCGGGCTCGTATGCGATCCGGTTGGAGAACTCGATGAGCTCGGGCACGCACCGACGGTGCTCGACCAGGGTCAGCATCCCGGTGAAACGCATCTTGGCCTCGTCGAAGAGGCTGCGCTGCGGATCCTGCCATGACGAGCGGTACGGATCGTCGTACAGGTACTGGTTGGCGAGGTCGCGGAGCTGCTGCTGGTCGACACCCACGGCCGACGGGGACACCTGCTTGTCGTCGCCGATGACGACGATGCGCGGTGCCAAGTACTGCAGGAATGTCGCTTCTAGGCCGGCCTGCGACGCCTCGTCGACGATGACGACGTCGAACATGTCCGGCTGGATGCGCAGCTGGTCGGCGATCCGGTAGGTCGGCAGAATCCACACCGGAACCGCGGACCGGCAGCGGTCCATGGCTTGGCGGATCTCGGCCTTCTGTTGCACCTGGTACTTCCCGGTGCCCTTGCCCAGCCGACGCACGAGGTAGGCGTAGTGCTCCAGGCTCGCCCGGGCCGTTCGGGTGAGTCGGTCGGTGGCGACGGCGTGGTTCCACGCACGAGTGGCCGCCAGCTCCTCGACATGACAGCGGATCTCCACCTCGAGCCCCGTGAGCTCCGCCTGCACCGCGTTGACGTCGAGTGCCTTCCGGCTCCGGACGAAGGTGCTCGCCGCCACCCAGGCCCACGCCTGAGATAATCGCGCGAGCCGGTCGGGCCAGTCGGGCGCCTCGGGGTGAGTCGTGAGAGCAGTGTGCAGTCGGGGAGCGCCAGCCCTCAACCGGGCGCCAAGCTGGTCGCGACGCCCCACGAGGCACCGGACCTCGACCAGCCGTTCGAGCCGCCGGTAGTCTGATGCATAGCGCTCGTGGTCGCGGCCGAGCACCGCGTCCAACATCGAGCACACGGCCGGGACGGCCTCGGCCCAGCGCGCCTCGTCGACGAGCCGCCGCTGCAGGTCGTCGAGGGGTCCGCGGGCCACGGCAAGCGCATCGGCCGCCGCAGCAGCCTCGACTAGCCCGGCATAGTCGCGGATGGCGACGGTGTCGGTCCAGTCCGGGATCGGCAACCGGAGCTGCACCAATTGTTGCTCTTCGCGGCCCAGCTCGGCTGCCAGGGCGAGGACCCGATCGAGCTGGGCGACCTCGGTGGCGTGCCACTGCAACCGCTCGTGCAGCGTGTCCTCGGGCGGGATGACTACGTTCGTCGGCCACGCCCGGTCGAGCGCGCTGAGCGTCTTCGTCGCTTCGACCCACGTCAGGAACGCCGAGAGCTGGGCCGGTGTCGTCGGAGGGAGCCCGTCGACGAGGACCGCCTCGAACAGCGGTGCCGCTTGTTTTACCGGCTTGCTGGCGAGGGCGCCCACCTTCGGGCGGCGGTCCGGGCCCACCTTGATCGTTCGTCCGCCGGCGACGTACTCGTGCAGGTTCCGGGCCAGCGGCACCAAGCCTGCGAGGTCGGTGCTACGCACTTCCACCTCGGTGACCGAGCCGAGCTCTCGCACGAGCTGCGTCGCACGATCGATCAGCTGGATGACGTGGTCGTGCCGAGCGCGCCACAGGTCGGCGCGGCCACAGCGCGCATCGTCGAGCGCGGCTGCCATCCAGCGCTCGCGACGGCTCGACAGGTAGTCGAGCTCGGCGACAAGCGCGTGCAGGCGCGCTCGAAGCGCGTCTCGGGCATCCACAGGGAGCCGGTGCAGGACAGCGGCCGCGGGATGGGTCCGCTGGTGCTGCAGACGGCTGTCCGCCGCGGCGGCGGCGGTCTCGCGCACCACCATGTCGGCGAACCGGCGCGGATCGGGCAGCCCCGCAGGCTCGAACACCCGGCGCTGCGCGTCGATCTCGTCTGCTGCCAGGGCCGGGTCAGTCAGCAGTGCATGCCACTCGACGATCTCCTGCGAATGCAGCGGGGCGGCGTCGAGGACGTCGTCGACGTAGTCGCTCAGCCAGCGATTCCGTTCGGCGTCGGTGGCGAGCTCGCGGGCGATCGATGCGAGCGTTCCCCGGTAGCCGGCGAACTCGTGCATCTGGACCTCGTCCTCGCGGGCGGTCAGCAGATCGTGGAACGCCGCCGCACGGCGAACGCGTAGATCATCGATCGATCGGAGCGCGCGGTCGACGCGGGCCAATGCCTCCGCGGGATCGTGGTCGGCGGCCATCGCCCCGATGCGCTCGACGGCTACCCGCAGATCCGACATGTCCTCGCGGGTGCTACCCACGACGGAGACCGCGAGCGGGCGGATGGCCGCGGGGAGCTTTGCCCGGACCTCCTTCAGGGCCCGGTCGGTGTGTGCCGTCACGAGTACCCGCTTGCCTTGAGCCAGCAGGTGCGATATCAGGGCCGCTGCGGTGTGCGTCTTGCCCGTGCCCGGTGGACCTTGGACGAGAGTCTGCGCGTGGGTGTCGACCCGCCGCAGGATCTGCAACTGGCGATCGTTGACCGGCATTGGCAGGAAGGGATCCTCGTCGACCATCACGACGGCACCGTCGCCAGGCGCGCTGTCGACGGTCGGGACGTGCTCTGGGTCGATGAGGGGGAGGACACCGGCCGGCACGGGCTGCCCGCTGCTCAGCTGGTCGATGATGGTCCGGAAGATCTCGACGAACCCCTTCCGGGCCCGCTTGCGCAGAATGAGCGCGGGAGCGAAGGCGGCGACAGGGTGCTGGACAGCCGTCGGTCGGACGTCGGTGTCCTGGTATTCGGCGTCGGGGGAAAGGGCGTACACAATCCGCCGGACGATAGCGCCCGCCTGTATCCGGTCCAGCAGGTTGCCCTCGAAGTCGCGGGCGGGCGCCCGCGACTCGTTGAGCTGCTGTGGTTGGGTGATCAGGCGGGCGTCGAGCATCTCCACCTCGACGTCGGCAGCTTCCACCGATTCGGCGGAGACGACCGTGAGCCGTCCGGTGTCGTCGTCAAACTCGATTGCGACGGGTGCGGTCAGCAGGTGCCGCAGCACTGGCGGGTGGTCCGCTGGCGTCCAGGCCAGGCAGCCGACGCCGATGACCAGTTCCCGCTCCTCGGCGTGCCCCAGCGCGTTCACGTACATCGCGAAGAGTTCGCCGTACAGATCCCGAATTGGCCGGTCGCGGTGCTCCTGGTCCGCCCACGCCTGCCAGTCCCGGAGCCACTCGCGGAACGACTCGCTGATCTCCGCCCGCTCGTTTAGGTGTTCGACGCACCCGATTGGCAGACCGTCGTCCCCAACCTCGTCCGTCGGTCGGATGATCGAGTCACGCAGGCGTGGTTCAGTGTCTGGGTCATCGCACGCTACGTCGAGCCACTCCGCGAGCCGGCCGTCCGGTGCCGGCGGGGTGAGCCGGGCCACGCGGTCCACGGTCAGGAACGGGGCCGTAGGTTCTGGCTCGCCCTCGTCCAGCGCACTGCGGACCGCAGGGTGGTGCGGCAGGTCGCTGAACCAGAGTACGGCTCCGTCGCGGCGGTACGCGTCGACCGTGCGGGCTGGCTCGTCCCGAACCTCCTGGGTACGCATGAGGAACTGGAAGAGGCGAATCGCGCCATCAACGAGGGGGTCGCGCGGGTTCGGATCGGCAGACATGCAGCGCTCCAAGGCGGGTCAGGCTCTTCCGTGCTATCACATACAGGATTCTTTCGACTGGTGCCCTTGGACGTCGACCCTGTTGCGATCCTACCCCGTGGCGTTCGACGAGGCGCTCAGAGCTGATCGCCGCGGCGCTGGGTGGGCGGGTCGCGCGCCAGCTACCCTGCGCGGCTCGTTCGGTTCCGGCGAGGGCTATTTCATGCTCGTGCGGTACGCGCTGCTGCGAGACGACGTCGATGCGCGCTCACGGCCCGAACTCGCGCGTCATCGCTCACAAGGTTATCGAGGAGTCAGCGATTTGATCGTGCTATCGAATTTTTTTGTAGTTCATCGCGGAATTTTTCAGTGGTTACGTACGGGCCCTCTTTACTAGGAGACTGCGCCTTTGACCGCCGAGTCTGTGGGCACCCCAAATAGTCCCTGCGGCTTCCTGGGCGCAAGCTCCCACAAGGACTCCCGGCCTGGGGTGGCTGGACCGTCGCCATCCGCTGCGCCGAGTAGGGCGGCCTAAACCTCTAAGTCGTCGTCATTGTGCCACCCATCGTGGCTGGTCAGGCGGTCGAAACGCCTGTGTGGGAGCGGGCGGTGTGAACACTGATCAGCCGTCGGATGACTCCTTTCACCTGTGAGCCCCAGATTGGAAGGCTACGCGCGACATGCCGTCAGAGGCTTCAATAAGTGGTCAGGCCGGGTCACAGTGACCCGTTGTTTGACCGTGGCTGACCGGTATTAATGGCCCGGCAATGGCACGCGGTGTGTCGGCGCCGTCACCCTCGACCTACCCCGTGGCGGAGGGAAAACCGCCGCCGACGCGATCGCCAAACGCGACACCGTCGCCGCCGAACTCGGCGTGGACGAGATCCAAGTCATCATGTCCCGAGTCCGCGCCATCGCCGGAGGCCACGCCGGACGGCTGACGATCTGGGTCGCCGACGACGACCCCTACATCGGAGACCCGAACCCCTCCCCGCTGACCCGCCTTGAGCAGTTCTCGGTGTGGGAGCCGATCCCGTTCGGTCGTGACGCCCGGGGACGGCGGATCATGCTGGACGTCACCGGCCTGGTGAACGGCATCATCGGCGCGTGCCTGGCATGGGTGCCCGGTCTGGGTTTCATCCTGGGCATCCTGGGCATCGTGTTCGGAAGCATCGGATTGTATTACGCAAGCCAAGGCAAAGCCACCAACAAGGGTATGGCAATCGCCGGGCTGGTACTTGGCATCTTTGCTGTGGCGTTCTGGCCGGTTGGGCTCATGATTGCAACGGCCTCAGTGGCGGGTGCCAGCAGGTGACTCGTGGAGCTTGCGCGTCTGCAGCCTGTTCGACTCTTGCACCCGGCCAACGGGGTTCCCAGTCGCAGCCGTGGACTGCTGATATGAAATCAGCCGCTCGCGGGGAGCCAAGCTGGGGATGCCGAAACCTGCAGACTAGCTAAATCGGGCGCGAACGGCGCCAGGCCGCTGCTGCACCAACCGGTCGCGCAACAGCGGTTCGATGTCGAGGCGACATTTCTGGCTGGCCACTCCCGTTCGAGCGTAGCCGCCCGTCTGTGCGGTCGGCTACGACGGCCGATCGACAGACAACAGCCACACCCGGACGAGGTTCTCACGAGTGCCAACGCGGTACGGTGACCCGGCGCGGTGCAGATGGGAGCTGGTGTCCGATCCTGGCGGGAGTCTCCGGAGAGGTGCGGACGAGTCCGCCAGGTTCTGGTGCCAACCCGCGCCC
This sequence comes from Actinomycetota bacterium, assembly GCA_030854185.1. Classification (GTDB taxonomy): domain Bacteria; phylum Actinomycetota; class Actinomycetes; order Mycobacteriales; family Pseudonocardiaceae. Next base: position 24,245 of record JALYTS010000015.1, read on the forward strand.
GCCCTACCGAGGGAGGTGGAGGTGATGACGGTGCGCCGATGGCCGGATGTGGACGTTGAGCGCCTCGACGAGCTGTGCCGTCGGTACGGCATCTCAGAGTTACTCGTCTTCGGCTCAGCAGCGCGCGGTGAGGATACGCCCGACAGTGACCTCGACCTGCTCTACGAGCTTCGGCCCGGCGCACGGCTCGGCTGGGAGATCGAGCAACTGTCGGAAGACCTTGCCGAACTGTTCGGGCGGCCGGTCGACCTGATCTCGCGGCGGGCGATCAAACCGCACCTCGGTGCGGCTATTCTCCGCGACGCAAGACCGCTGTATGCAGCGTGACGTCCTCTTCCTTCGCGAGATGATCGACGCGGCCGAGCAGGCCCGAGCGTTGGTCTCAGGTCTGTCCGCCGAAGAAGTCGAAGGAGATCGACTTCGACGCGAAGCTCTCCTGTGGAACTTCACGGTCTTAGGTGAAGCCTCCGGGCTCGTCTCACCCGAGGTGAAGGCTAGATACCCGGACATTCCATGGAGAAATCCGGTGAGCTTGCGTAACCGGGTTGTGCACGGATACTGGTCAGTCGACGTCGAAATCCTGCACACCACAGCGGCGGAGCAACTCGGCACCTTCGTCGAGCAGTTGCGGAAGGTCCTCGTCGAGCTTGAAACCCAGGAGGCATGAAGCGGGTATCTCGCATCGTCGGGGGCAGTCGCGAGTGGGACATCGCAGCGAAGGTCCCCCAGCTCAAGCCTCGACGCCAAGGGCGTAACCGAGCTTGCGCAGCGCTGTGCGGACCTTCGCCTCACCATTCGGGGCGAGCAGCAGGTGCCGGTCGCCGATCCGGGTGCAGTACGGCCGCAGCGTCCGGTCCCGTGAGAGCAGGGTGGCCACGGTCGCGTCGGTGCACTCGATGACCCGGCGCATGCCCAGGTCGCGCACCTGCCGGGCACGCGACCCGATGTCGTCGAGGAGGGTACGGACGGTCGACGGCAACCCGTGCACGGCGCGGTCGGCCAGGAACGCCGCGAAATCCGCCGGCGGGCGCCCCGCGTCGACGGCGGCGAGCAGGCCGGCGGCCGTCAGTGTCCAGACCCGGTCGGACGTGCGGGTCGCGTAGGCGTCGAGGATGAGTCGGTCGGCGGCGGCCAGCTCCGCCGTGGCGACGATGTCGAAGTTGGCGAGCACTTCGATCCCGCGGCCGGGGATGACCGGCGGTGGCGGGGTATAGACCGAGGTCAGCGCGGTGGCGTACGCGCCGAGCGGGGTGCGGCGTACCGTCAGCAGCCCGTCGTAGCGGCTCAGCGCATCGGTCCAGTCGGCGCCCCACATGTGCCGGAAGTCGTCACGCGCATGCGCCGCGGCCACGTACTCGACGTCCAGCAGGCCCAGCGTCGCCGCGTATTCGAACAATACGGCCAGGGTGTAACGGCCCTCCAGGATCGGCCAGTCGTGGTGGCCGTCGTAACCGAGGCTGCCGTACTCGGGTTCGCCGAGGTACAGCTTCCACAGGCCGCGCTCGCTGCGGGCCACCGTCGGGTTCAGGTGAGCGTGGCGCATGCGCCCGAACAGGTCGTCGACGGTGACCCACTCGCCGGGCGGGCACAGTTCCAGTGCCGCGGCGACGGTCTGGCGGCGCGGTCCCGCCGCACTCAGCGCCGCAGCCGACCGCTGACCCTTGATCTCCTCCACCCGGCTGAGCTCGTCAATCGGGGCGTGCCGCGGCCAGCGCTCCCACAGCCCGCGGATCACCTCGTGCGCGGGCTTGCCCAGCGCCGCCCGGCCCCTTGGGGTGAGCTCGAGCCGTGGCCCGTCGAGCCGGGCGAGCCCGCCGGCCTGCAGGAGCAGTGGCCAGGCGAACGAGACGATGGCGTCGTCGGGGTAGAAGTCGCCGGCGACCAGGGATTCGGTGACTGTTCGGACCGTGACGGCCGAGGGTCGCTGGGTCTTCTCGCTGCACCGGAGCTTCCCGGCGGCACACAGCTGCAGGACGGCCGCCAGGTTGGCGAGCGCTTCGGGCTCGGTATGGCGGATAGTGCTGGTCATGTCGTCGACGGACCCCACGCCGGGACCGTATCGTGCGCGTCCGGAAGCGAAGTCGGAGCATCCTGCTCCCAGCAGGCCGGCGACCACGATGATCTGCTCGCCAGACGCGACTGACGCCGAGGTCGAAGCCGCCGCCAGCGGAAGAACCCTCGACCTCACAAGCCGAGATACCGAGCGACGGCGTGCTCGACTTCGGCGAGCTCGTCGCGTTCGAGGTAGTGCACCGGGTCACCGATGATGTAGTCCGTGTCAATGCTGCGGATCTGGTCGACGAGGACCCTGGTCTCCTGTCCATTGATCTCCATTGATGGGCGGAAAACGGCGGGCTGCGCAGTTGTTGAGGTGGGGACGATCGTGACGACACTCCATGGCATTGAACTCGGGCTCAACACCAGACCAAGGCGCCTGCCGCGCTGCTCGTGGCCACGCTTCGCGTCACCCAGATCCACTCGGTAGACCGCGCCACGAATCACCACGCATCAGCCTCACCTGTCAAGTCTTCCCTCGCGAGGCGCTCAGCGTCGGACCGGGCGTCGGCGAGCCATACTTCGCGCTCGAGTAGCCGCAGCGCACGGCGGATCACGTCACTGGTGCGCTCGTCAGGGCGCATCGCAGCCTTGATGATCCGCTCGTCCTCATCGGTAGGCCGGAAACCGATCGTGGTCCCCATGGTCCAAAGAGTATCACCTGTGTTTGACAACTGTCACGCAATTGTGGAACACCGTCACCAAGGCGCTTTGAGGCGCCGTCGCGCCGCAGGTCCGGCATCCGCACGCGGAGACTTCTGCGACATGACCGAGATGCGCTGGCGGAAGTCCGGCCGCAGCGAGGTAGAAGGCAACTGCGTCGAACTGGCGCACCGTCAGATCCTCAACGGCGAGACACCCGATCCGACGAACGTGCCGACCGGCTGCCGCTTCCACCGCCGCTGCCCCAGCGCACAACCACAGTGCCGCGAGGCCGACCCAGCGCTCCACCAACCGAACGCGGCGACGGCCGACCATCGGCCGCCTGCATCCTCGCTGACCAGGAGGTGCGGAGCATCACGTGATGGTGCGCTCCATGCGGCCATTCTCGTCGGCACATCCCGAGCAGCGGCCGGGCAGCACCAGGTGAGCCAGGTGAAGCTCGAAGCCGTAGCGGTCGCGCCACCTGCCGGCTAGGTCGTCGAGCTCGTTGGTCGGCAGCTCAGACCGAGCCCCGACCCCTGCAACGACGCCCGGGGCCGCCTCAGTACCCCGTCTGGTCGCGAACGTAACATCCTCGTGGTCATAAACCATCACTTAATGTGTCTGACTGGCCATGTGAGGTAATGTTGTTACGCTAAACGAGTGATACTGCTGGCGTTTTTAATCGCCGAGGGTGACTCTATTGCCAGCACATTGCAGAAAGGCGGTGTCGTACACACAGTGTCACCCGTAGTTCAACGTGAGAGCTTCGAAAGTAGGTACCCGGTGACCAGCACGGGACAGTCCGCCAGCGATCCTGGCAGGGTCCCCTGGACCATCCCGTTTACTCCCGATCCGTCCGGCCTCCGGCCGCACTCGCCAGCTTCAGGACAATCATCGCCCCACGATCACTTTGGTGTAGGGCGGGACACGAAGCGAGCTTGACACAGGACGGCTGCGCCCAATGCGCGCTTCCGTCTCCCGGACGTAACCCAGCACATCCATAACCTCCCCTTGGCGTCACGCGCCGGCCGCCGGCGCGCTCGCGGAACAGAGCGGGAGAGCGTTCAAACCGGACGTATAGCGGCGACCCATCCGCGCTCGGAGCTGGATTGACGATGCACAAAGTGCTGACGACGCCCGTGTCATTGAGGCGTACTCAACTGACCGTTCGACGTTGAAGAGGACCAACGGCCTCCGTTGCCGTGCACGTGGTGAGGGGATATCGGCGCGATTTACGCCCCCTTCGGCACCTTTGTGGTGCCGGGAAACGGAGTTCCCGTGTTCCAGGTTAAGCACCGAGCCACCACCCGACACCGCCTCCTCCGTGTCGTGGCCCCAGTCTGCTTCTCAGTGGCCGGCGGTGGCCTACTCCCGGCCACCGCCGACGCCTCGTCGGACGTGAACTGGGACGCCATCGCGCAATGCGAATCCGGCGGGAACTGGGCCATCAACACCGGCAACGGCTTCTACGGTGGGCTACAGTTCACGATGTCGACGTGGCGCGCAAACGGTGGCGTCGGAAGCCCCGCCGGGGCCACCCGAGCACAGCAGATCACCGTCGCCGACCGGGTCCTGACCACCCAAGGCATCGGTGCATGGCCAGTGTGCGGCAAACGCGCCGGAGCTGTCACCCCCACCAAGACAAAGCCAGCGAAGCCGACCACGCCAGTTATACCCAGTTCCCCACCGATCTCAACTGGCCCGACGTCTATCTACACGGTGGCATCCGGGGATACCCTCTGGTCAATCGCCATCAGCCACCATGTGCCCGGCAACTGGCCACAGGTCTATGAAGCCAACCGGGCCACCGTGAACGATCCCGACCTGATCCGGGTCGGACAATCGCTGCGGATCCCCCTGTAGCGACTGGCCATCCGGCGTGTTGCCCACGCGGACTTCGTCGACGCGTGGCAACACAGCTGGAGCACTCATCCTATGACGCCAAGCACATCTCCTACATGCGGATCGCCGCATCGACCGCGGCGTCCTCCACCCGCTTGAACTCGGGTGGACCGATCTCGCCGCGCTCCAGGCTCTCCCGCGCCTCGAGCAGCTCGCGCGGCCGCAGGAGGCTCCCGACAACGTCAGCGCGCGCCGCGATCACGCCACGAACCTACGCGCTGAATCGCGTCGCTCAAGCCTCTTGTTATCGCCCTATACTTGCAATTACAATTAACTTGCTGTCGCTGAACGACGAGGACGAGCGAGCGTCCTCTTCACGATGGGGGCTGTCCGCCGGTGGGACGGGCAGCTCCCATCAGCGAGCAATGGCTGACCGGTAGGCCGAGCTGGCACGCGAGCGCGGACTGGATGGGCCGTGGTCGACGTGATATCGGATCACGCGTGGCGATCAGTGACTATCCGGCCACCGCGCCTATGCCGGATTCGGCGCCGAGTTACCCAGAACCCCAATCAGCCTGCTGCGCGGGCCAGTGGCAGCCGAGGCGCTCTCAGTGCCCCGAACTCAACAACAGCGCTGTTAGGCCGAGGGTGCGCTGCTCTGCTGTTGAGCTCGGGAACTTCAGGGCTGTTCGCGGGGGGCTCCGACCGGAGTCCTGGTCGGAACTTCGCCGTCACCCTACCGTGCGCGTTGGCCTACAGTAGCTGTTGCCAACAAAGTGCAACAGCTACTGTAGGTTGCACCTTCCCTCTCACCGTCACCCGAACGGGGAATTAAGAGTGGAGAACTGGCTCACACAGGGCCTCGGGCCAGTTGTTGGGGAGGGCACGGTCACGCTGTTCAGAGCGCGGGGCCGACGATCGTGCTGGTGCGGGCAGAAACGCTGGCAGGACCGCGCGACCATCGGCTGGTACCTACGGTCGCTCGCCGACCAGGTGGGCGGGACCGGACCGTGAGCGAGATCGTCGAGCGGGCCACTCCGGTGGGCGCCAGCGCCGAGGCGATTGACGGGCTCGGCCGGAGCCACACGAGTAGGCGGACACTGCTCTGGATCGGTGGCCTGGGGGCCCTGCTGATTCTGACGTTGCCTGTTGCGACCGGGCTCTGTCCGGTCGCCATCCCGGTGGCGACGGTGGCGAAGGTCGTCGGTCATCACCTGCTCGGCTGGCCGCGGGCGGTGACCTGGTCGGCGGCGTAGGACGCGATCGTCGAGCAGGTACGGGTGCCCAGAGTCCTGCTCGGAGCGGTCGTCGGCGCCGGACTGGCGCTGACCGGCACTGCGTTGCAGGCGATGGTGCGCAACGTGCTCGCCGACCCCTACCTGCTCGGCGTCACGGCGGGCGCGTCGACCGGCGCGGCGGCGACGATCCTGTTCGGCGTCGGCACGGCGCTGGGCGCCAGCTCGCTGACCGGCAGCGCGTTCGTCGGGGCTCTGGGCTCGGTGGCCGTTGTCTTCGCGCTGGCGAAAGTCGGCGGCCGGGTGACGTCGATCCGGCTACCGCTGTTCTGGCTGCTCGGCTCGCTCACGCTGGCGATCTGGTCATCGGTCTTGATCACCGGGCTGGTCGTCGTCGGGACCGCCGCCCTGCTGATCTTCTGGGCGCGCCGGCTCGACGCGCTGGCCATCGGCGACGAAACCGCCCGGGCCCTGGGGGTCTCCCCCACCCGTACCCGCACCCAGTTGCTGGTCGTGGTCTCGCTGTGCGTCGGGGCGGTGGTCGCGGTCTCCGGCGGCATCGGTTTCGTCGGGCTGGTCGTCCCGCACATCGCCCGGCTGTGCGTCGGCGGCACCCACCGCCGGGTGCTGCCTGCCGCGGCGCTGATCGGAGCCGCGTTCCTGGTCTGGGCCGACGCCTTCGCGCGCACCGCCTTCGCTCCCGCCGAGCTACCGCTGGGCATCGTCACCGCGATCGTCGGGGCGCCGATGCTGCTGATCCTCGTTCGACGTTTCTACGCGTCAGCGGCCTAGGTCCTCAGAAGCTAGAGTCCCATTCCAGAAACGGAGAAACCGGTGCAGCGACGAATCCTCAATGCCCGATCGTTGGCCGTCTTGGTGTTGTCCGTCAGCCTTCTCGGCGCCGCCTGAACCTCGCCGCCCGCTACTGCGACCGGCTCGTGTTGCTCGACCGTGGCAAGGTGGTCTCCGCTGGGCGACCTGCGGACGTACTGACCCCGGAGGTGCTCGAACCGGTCTACGGCGTCGCCGTCCGCACGCTGTCCGAACCCACCTGCGTGCTGCTGATCTTCCAGCTGCCCGACCGCGGGACCGCCCACGACATACGCGGCGAGCCCGAACGTGAACAGATCGGCCGGATTCGATGAGAGGACCAAGATGACCGACATCGTGGCGCGAGTCGGCGCCTACTGGGACAGGGCTGCGGCGACCTACGAGCAGGCCGAGGGCCACCACCCGCAGACCCCGCTGGAGTGGGCGGCGTGGCGTGGCGTGCTGGGCCGGCTGCTGCCACCGCCGCCGGCGCGGGTGCTCGACGTGGGCGCGGGCACCGGCATCCTGAGCCTGACCGCCGCCCAACTCGGGTACACCGTCACCGCCGTCGATCTCGTTCCGGCGATGCTGGACCGGCTGCTGGCGATCGCGGCCGCGCAGGGCCTCGAGGTCAACGCGGTCACCGGCCGGGCCGACGAGCTACCGGCCGGAACTTGGGACGCGGTGATGTCGCGACACCTGCTGTGGACGCTGCCCGATCCGTTGGCCGCGGTGCGGTGTTGGCGGGCGGCGGTTCCCGATGGCCGGTTGGTGTTGCTGGAGAGTCTGTGGGGTAGCGCCGCCGATCCCCTCGAGCGCGCCCGCGGCTACGCCCGTAACTGGCTACGGCAGGTGCGTGGCACCCGCCACGGGCACGATGGGCACTACGACGACACCATGCTTGCCGCGCTGCCGCTCGCCGATGGCGCCACGCCGGAGCGAATCGTCGACCTGGTGACCGCGGCAGACTGGCGCGCCCCCCGGATCGAACGGCTCGTCGACGTCGAATGGGCGATGACCAGGCACCAGCCATGGCCCGACCGGCTGCTCGGCGTCAATACCACCTTCGCCGTCGTGGCTCGCTGAGCGTTCAGTCGCCTCTATCCGGCGGCTGTCGTACCGGTACACCCCGTTAGAGGCCCAGCCTCGCGTTGATCTCTGCTTTGCGCTCCGAGCGGACAGGGCCCAGCACGGTGTTCACGCACGACGACACGAACGGACACTATGCCCGTAAGGTGGCCTGACGCAGCCGGCCATACACAACAGCCGAGGCGAGTAGTTGGACCGAACTGTTCACGGTTATCGTGATCGTTGGGAGGTCACCACCATGGCGTTCGAGCGGATCACCATCGACCACGCGAAGATGGGCGGGCTGCCATGTATCCGTGATCTGCGCATTCCCGTCAGCACTGTCCTGGGTCAGATGGCGTCCGGACGTGATGTGCCGGAGATCCTGGAGGATTTTCCTGACCTGGAAGCAGCGGACATCCTGGCGGCTCTGGAATACGCTGCCGCAGCGGTTCAGGAGCGTGAGCTGCCGTTGGCAGCTCGGTGATGAAGTTCCTTCTCGACTCCAACCTCTCGCATCGTGTAGCGCAGTTACTTCGATGCGCTGGAGTCGACGCTGCGCACGTTCGTGACCACGATTCTGCTGGCGAATCGTCGTCGGGGTCTGTGCCGTGCGGCCCAACGGCCGTTACGGCTACGCGCTCCCAGCCGCAGCCCCAGCGCCCGGCAGAAGGCCAACGCTGCGCGCATGTCGCGGACGAACATGATCGGCCGCGGGGATACCTCGCTGGTGCGGGCAGCGTGCGCGTTGTGCGCAGGAGCCTGAAGGTGGGCTCGCAGTGCATCGGCGACGAACGCCGACAGCGACTGCCCGCGGTCCAACGAGGCGCGCTTAGCGTTTACACTCCGACTGCTATCCGCTACGGGGTTTGGCGCGGACGTGCATGCGTTGGCCCTGCGGTCCGAACAGGCTGAGGATCTCCACAGGCGCCTCGCCGGTGCTGCCGAACCAATGCGGCAGCCGGGTGTCGAACTCGGCGACCTCCCCCGCCTTGAGCACGATGTCGTGCTCGGCCAGCACCAGCCGCAGCTTCCCACTGAGCACGTACAGCCACTCGTAACCCTCGTGCGTACACGGGTCGGGTTCGCTGCGGGTGATGCCGATGATCATCTTGAACGCCTGTAGCCCGCCGGGCTGCTGGGTCAGCGGCACAACCACCGTCGAGTCCTTGCGCTTCACGGGCTTCAACCGCACCCGCGGGTCACCGACCGGCGGCGCGCCGACCAGCTCGTCCAGGGGCATCTGGTGGGCGTGCGCGATCGGCAGCAGCAGCTCCAGGCTCGGCTTTCGCTGCCCGCATTCCAACCGGGACAGCGTGCTGACCGAGATCCCGGTAGTCACCGACAGCGCCGCGAGGGTGCACTTGCGCTGCTGTCGGATGCCCTTGAGTCTCGGTCCAACGGCGGCCAGCACGTCTTCCATTCCCTCATTGCAGAAACAGCAAAGAGGTTTGTCAAGTTGCCGCGGCCTGGTGCATGGTCGGCGCTATGAGGTGTTTCACCATCGCAGGGCAACCGAGGCTGGTGCGGTGAACGACTTCGATTGGGCCGCGATGGCTGACTTGCTGGAGATCGAGGGCGAGGCGCACAGCCCCTACACGCGGCAGGCCTTCGAGGAGCTCAAGCACCTGAGCCCACAGCGGATCCTGGACATCGGTAGCGGCCCAGGTGTCGCGGCCTGCGGTTTGGCGGCAGTGTTCCCGCAGGCCGAGGTCACCGCGGTGGACGGGGCGCCGGAGCTGCTGGCGCGCGCGGCGAAACGGGCCGAGCGGCTCGGGGTCCGGTTGCGGACCCAGGTGGCCGAGTTCCCGGAGGGTCTGACGGGCCTGGAGCCGGCGGAGCTGGTCTGGTCAGGGCAGGTCGTGCACCACGTCGGCGACCAGCAGGGCGCGCTGAACCAGCTGGCCGGTCTGCTCAGCCCCGGGGGCGTGCTGGCCATCGTCGAGGGCGGTCTGCCCACCCGCGTGCTGCCGCGTGACCTGGGCTTCGGGCGCCCCGCGCTGCTGGCCCGGCTGGATGTGGCATTGGCGGACCGGTTCAGCCAGATGCGAGCCGAGCTGCCCGGATCGGTGGCGGTGGTCGAGGACTGGCCCGGTCTGCTGCGGGCCGCGGGACTCCACGAGGTCCGTAGCAAGACCTTCCTCGTGGACCATCCCGCGCCCCTGGCCCAGGGGCCGCGGCAGTGGGTGCGGCGCTCGCTGGAGCGGTATCGAGCGATGCTCGGTGAGCGCATGGACGCAGAGGACGTGACGACGCTGGACCGGCTGCTCGACCCGACCGACCCGGCGGGCGTCGACCGGCGTGCGGACTTGTTCCTGCTGACCGCGAAGACCGTTTACTTCGGCCGCCGATCCGACCATTGACAAAGGAGACCCGTCCCCACGGCCACTCCGAGCAAACGTCAGAACAACGCGCCGTGCGCTACCTCCAACGCAATGGTCAGACCCTCGGGTCGAGGTAGCGCAGGTGGACGGCGTGCAGGACCTCTCCACGAGAGCGGTCAGTGACATCGGCGAGCTCATCGAGCAGGATACCGGACAGCGAGGACAGTCCGAACATCATCTCGGCCAGCCCCCGCAGCGTGTCCTGAGCGGCCGCGAGGTCGCCGATGACGCGGTCCATGGCCTGGCAAAAGACCGACGGATCGGCTTCGGCCTCCGCGATGCTCCACGCGGTGAGCACCTCCAGCGCCGGCGGCAACACCGTATGCAGCAGCTCATCAGAATTGTCGAGGCTCATCGTCGCCCCTTCTGGCCATCGGCGGATCAGGCAGTACCACCGACCGGGCCTGCGCGAACCGGCGGGCGACGTCGGCCCAGTTCACGACGTCCCACCAGGTCTCGAGGTAGTCCGGCTTGACACCGCAAGGCCTGCCGCGTCGATCTCGCGCCGCAGCCTGGTCCAGCCAATCCAGTCGCCCTGGCGAGACTGCGCATGTTCGCCCCGGATGAATGGGTGTGGCGCAGGTAACCGGTCAGGTCGTCGAAGCCGAGTCCACGCAGGCGTCAGGCAGCACTCCTGGCCGACCGCGAGCCGAGCCCGTAGCGCGGGTGAGCGCTGGTGAGCCTCGCTCTGGCGGGTAGCAATCGATCGGGCGAGGGTCGCGGCGGCCAGTGGCCGGCTCAGGCACAGCTCCATCGCATGTCCTTATCGCCATTGATTTGCAACTACTGTCATCTTGACCCGATGCTGGCACGGAATGCAAGAGCTGATCGGCTCCCACGCAGGTGCGAGTGCCGCACTCGGGCGGCGCCGATGAACCGCCACGACGAGCAGGGCGACCACCGCTCGGTGGCGGCGTCTGGATCTCAGTGGGGTTGAACGCTGTTCGCGTGGCTGACCGGGCGCGGCCGAGCGGCTTGTTCGGGGGTGCCGGTCAGGGTTCCCATCGGCGGGAATGTGTCGTGGTAGCCATCGACGGCGGCCTGGCAGAGGGGGCGAATTCTCCTTGATCAGCCAGGCTGAGGTGGCGCAGCCGGCAGCTCCGGTCGGTGAGCTAGGCGGTGGTGGCGGTTCCGGGGTCGGGTACTCCCAGGCGGAGGTGTTCGCTGTGGTAGACGGCTTCGTCGAGGAGCATCGCGACGTGGTTGTCGTGCAGGGCGTAGATGATCCGTTGCCCGGCGCGGGTGCCGGTGACCAGGCCCAGGGTGCGCAGTAGGCGCAGTTGGTGGGATACCGCGGAGGCTTCCATGCCGATGGTTTCGGCGAGCTCGGAGACCGCGCACGGGCCTTGGCGCAGCCGGGACAGGATCAGCAGCCGGCTGGGTGTGGCCAGGGCTTGCAGGGTGGTCGCCACGCTGGCCGCGGTCTGGGCGTCCAGCACCGCTGGCGGGGTGTCCCTGCCCTGCACTCCATGACCCACGGTGCCCACTCTAACAGCCACAAATGAGTGAACAGCTCTTCATAAACTCCTGTACGGTGGGTGTGGTTGATGCGCCGCGAGTCGTGAAGGAGTGGCCGGTGGCTGTGACCGTTGCAGGACCCGACGTTGCCGCCCGGCCCAAGAACGCCCCGGGCCGTCGCCGGGTGGGGGCGTGGTCGTTGCCGGAGGTCCGGTGGGCGGCGGCAGCCACCGTTCTGTTCGGCTTCGGGCTGCTGGTGCACTTCGCCGGTGGACCGAGTTGGCTTTCCTGGGCGTTGTTCGCGGCCTGCTACGTCACCGGCGGGTGGGAGCCGGGATGGGCCGGGCTGCAGGCCCTACGGGACAAGACCCTGGACGTGGATCTGTTGATGGTGGTCGCCGCGATCGGCGCGGCGGCCATCGGCCAGGTCGTCGACGGTGGCCTGCTGATCGTCATCTTCGCCACCTCGGGCGCGCTGGAAGCGATTGCCACCCACCGCACCGCGCAGTCTGTGCGCGGGCTGCTGGACCTGGCCCCAGACCAGGCGACCCGGCTCACCGACACCGGAGAGGAGACAGTGGACACCGCGTCCCTGGTGCTGGGGGACGTGATCCTGGTCCGGCCGGGCGAGCGGATCGGCGCCGATGGGCAGGTCACCGACGGGGCCAGCGACGTCGACCAGGCCACCATCACCGGCGAAGCCCTGCCGGTGGCCAAAACCGTCGGTGACGAGGTGTTCGCCGGCACGTCCAACGGCAGCGGCGCGTTGCGGGTGCAGGTGAACCGGCCGGCGCAGGAGACGGTGGTGGCCCGAATCGTGGCGATGGTCGAACAAGCCTCGGCGACCAAAGCCAAGACCCAGTTGTTCATCGAGAAGATCGAGCAGCGCTACTCGATCGGCATGGTCACCGCCACCGTGGCACTGTTCGTGGTCCCGTTGTTCTTCGGTGCCCAGTTGCAGCCCACCCTTTTGCGGGCGATGACGTTCATGATCGTCGCATCGCCCTGCGGTGTGGTGTTAGCGACCATGCCGCCGCTGCTGTGCGCGATGGCCAACGCCGGCCGGCACGGGGTACTGGTGAAATCGGCGGTGGTGATGGAACAACTCGGCCAAGCCAGCCGGGTCGCTTTCGACAAGACCGGCACCCTGACCGAGGGCACCCCCCGACTGACCGACATCCGTCCGCTGCCCGGATCCGGGCTTTCTGTAGAGGAGCTGCTGGCGCTGGCCGCAGCGGCCGAGTACCCCAGCGAGCATCCGCTGGCCCGCGCGGTCGTCGACGCCGCACGCGACCGGGACCTCGCCCTGGCGCCGGTGCAGGACTTCGATTCCGCTCCCGGGGTTGGTGTCCAGGCCACCGTCGCCGGTGCCCGGGTGACGGTCGGTGCCCCAGCGCGGCTGATCGCCGACCTCACCGAACGCTGCGCTAATCGTGTCACCGCGGTGGTGACCGAACTGGAACAGTCCGGCCGCACCACCGTGCTGGTCCTGCGCGACAGCGCCCCCGTCGGAGTGCTCGGCATCTCCGACTGGCTCCGACCCGACGCCGCCGCGACTGTGGCCGCGCTGGGCACCCTGACCGGCACCACACCACTGCTGCTGACCGGGGACAACCCCTGCGCCGCAGCCGCACTGGCCGCCGAGGTCGGCATCGACGACGTCCGGGCCGGGCTGCTTCCCCAGGACAAGCTCGACACGGTACGAGCCCTGCAAGCCCACGGCGAGCGGATCGTACTGGTCGGCGACGGCGTCAACGACGCACCCGCCCTGGCCGCCGCCCACATCGGCATCGCGATGGGCAAAGCCGGATCAGACCTGACCCTGGACACCGCCGACGCCGTCATCGTCCGCGACGAACTGGCCACCATCCCCACCGTCATCGCGCTGTCCCGCCGCGCCCGCCGCCTCGTCCTGGCCAACCTGGTGATCGCCGCCACCGTCATCACCGGCCTGGTGCTCTGGGACCTCCTCGGACACCTACCACTACCCCTGGGCGTAGCCGGCCACGAAGGCTCCACCGTCATCATCGGCCTCAACGGCCTGCGGCTGCTCCGCAACACCGCCTGGCACCACGCGACCCCGAACAGGAGCCATCTGTGAGCGGCCCCTCCACACGCCGAGCCGCCACCGATGCCGGGGTGGCCCGCCCCACCGTCACCGTGTGCCGCGGCTGCTGCTGCGGCACCCGCAAAGTGCCACTCCTGGACCACACCGCCCAACTCGCCGACCTACGCCAATCCCTCACCGGGATGGCCACCGTCCGGACCACCGACTGCCTAGATACGTGCGACCACGCCAACGTCATGGTCATCCAGCCCTCCGCCCAGGGCCGCCATGCCGGCGGTCACCCCGTCTGGCTCGGCTGGGTCAACTACCCGAACGCAATAAGAGACATCACCGCCTGGATCACAGCTGGCGGCCCCGGCATCGCCGACCCACCCGAGGTCCTCGACCACTACACGTTCACCCCACCCCGACGGGTCCGGCAGGCACTCGATAACTGATTCACCTCTACCTCCCCACCGGCACGGGCTGGGTGTTGTCGTCCGGCGGGTGTCTGCTCCGCCACTTCTGCCCCACGAAGAGAGGTGGGTGGATCCATTACGTATGTGCTGTAGCCGGCAACTACGAGCGAAGAGTTGCCGGCTACAGCACATACGCACAGCACGAAGTCCTCACCCCGGCGTCACTGACAGCAACCTCGGAGTCCGAGGCGCTGGGGGAAACGGGGGATCATGGCACCCACCGCTCCTGAGCGGACGCGACCGTCCCGAACAGTGCAACCAACCGTCGTCACCGTTCCCAACGCCAAAGGTCAGTCTGCCGGTCAACCAACCCACCAGCACTTGAGTCAGCAGCATCACGCCCGTGCGCAAGGATCTGGGTCTTGTGGGTCACCCTGAGGTTGAGTACGCCCCACGGCCGGCGGAGGTGCGGCGTGACCGTGTTGATGACGGCGGCGGCGTTCGAGTTCTCCTGGCGTTACCAGCTGCCCGGACTGGTGTTGTTGCCGATGGCCGGGGCGCTGGGTGTCACCGCGGTCACCGGTCCGCTGCGCCGGCCGGGGCCACGACGGAAACTCAATCCCCCGATGGGGCCCTACCCCGATCCGGTGGATTCCGCGACGGTGCGGGAGTTCGTCCGGACCGACGGCGAGGTGACGTTCGCTGCGGTGGTGGTGGTCATCGCCGCCTATAACGAGGAGGACGGTATCGGTGCGGTGCTCGCCGCCGTTCCGCCGATGAGCTGCGGTGTGCCGGTGGACACGCTGGTGATCGTCGACGGGGCCACCGACGGCACCGCCGAGGTAGCCCGCAGCCACGGCGCGCGAGTCTGCGAGCTGTCGCACAACCGGGGCCAGGGCGCGTCGCTGCGGCTTGGTTACGCGCTGGCCCGCCGGGGCGGCGCACGATATTTGGTCACCACCGACGCCGACGGTCAATACGACATGACCGAGTTGGCGCTGCTGCTGCAACCGTTGATCGACGACGAGGCCGATTTCGTCACCGGCTCGCGGGCCCTGGGCCGCCGGGAGACCTCCGACCCGGTGCGCCACCTCGGTGTGCGGGTGTTCGCGGCGCTGGCCAGCGCACTGACCCGCCAACACCTGTCCGACACATCGTTCGGCTTCCGCGCGATGAGAGCCCAGGTCACCGAGGTCGTCACCCTGGTCCAAGCGCAGTACCAGGCCTCGGAGCTGCTGCTCGGGGTGATCTCACACGGCTACCGGGTCCTGGAGCAGCCCATGACAATGCTCGGCCGCACAGCGGGAAAGACGAAAAAAGGCAACAATCTGATCTACGGGATGCGCTACGCCCGGGTACTGGTCGGCACCTGGTCCCGAGAAACCCGCGCCCGACGCCGCCGCAAAGGACTGGGCGTAACGGACGACCGTGCATGTGCGAATAGAGAACTGAGAGTGATGGTCCGAGACACACGCAGGGGTGAACGGCCGGGGGGCAGCACGTAATGGACCAGCAGCCCCAGATCCCTACGCTGACGTCCCGGGCAGTCGCATGTCCAGCCACGGTCGTCGTGTGCGGCGACCCGGGTCTGGAGGCGCTAGCGAAGTGGGACGCGATGGTCGTCGGTACCCCGCAGGCCGATGTCACCCAGCTCTCGGCCTGGGCGCGACTACGCGCAACGGTGGGCTACGCACCACTGTATGTCCTGGTGTGGCGTGGCACCGATCTTGTGGCGGGTGCGCAGATCCTGTGCCGGCGCCTCCCCGTGCTCGGTGTGGTGGGTTATCTGCCCTACGGCCCGGTGATCGCGCCGACGGCCGGAGACCGAGGCGACCTCTGCCGTGAACTCAGCGGGGCACTCGCCGACATCGCTCGTCGGAGACTGCGGATACTGTTCGTCCAGCCCCCGGATGGCGCCGAGGACATCAGCACAGAACTGCTCTCGCGCGGGTTCCGACCCTCCTGCGCCGAAGTGGCCCCCTCGGGTTCACTACGCATCGATCTCGCGGCAGACGAGGCGGAACTCCGGCGTGGCTTGCGCAAGCGACTGCGTACCTGGACGAGACAGTGGCAGGCGCGGGGGGTCACGGTCCGCCGCGGCAGCGAGCAGGATCTGGGGCTGCTGATCGACCTCGTCGGCCGCTCTGCCAGCCATCAGGGCTACGAGCCGATGTCCGGCGATTACCTCCGCGCGCTGTACCGCGCGTTGGCGCCGGCGGGGCACGCCGTGTTGTTCATCGGCGAGGTACAGGGGACGCCGGTGGCCGCCGAGCTGTACACGGCGTGTGGGGGCATGCTGCGCCTGCGGCTGCGCGGATTGGACCGATCCGCGGAAGCCGCACGGCTGCTGAGCGTGCCGGCCGCTATCACCTGGGAGGCTATGCGCTGGGCGAAGGCGGAGGGATTGCGCTGGTTCGACTTCGGAGGGCTTCGCGCTCCGACGCTGCGGGCGCTGCTCGATGGTGATGCCGGCAGCGGCGAACAGCAGGACGTGGACCGCTTCAAGACCTCATTTGGTGGGGCACCGTATCGCTACCCCGTAGCCGTCGAAGTGATCGGCTCTCCGGTACTGCGCGTCACCTACGATCTGATCCGCCGGTGGCCGGCTGGCCGGCAGCTCGTCGTCCTAGCGACCCGGATGGCGCGAGGCACCGTCGCGCCGCGCAACGCTATCAAGACGTTGCGCCGTCATGACCACTGAGTGCGGACGGGCTGCTGAGCTGGTTGACGTTAACGGTCTTGCGGCAAGTCGAAAATATAACCAACCCCGCGGACTGTTCGAATGCGAGTCGGCTTGTCCGCGTCACTCTCGATCTTCGTGCGGAGCCGGCGGATGTGCACCCCCAGACAGTTCTGGACGCCCGCCCGATCCGAACCCCATGCGTTGTCCAACAAATTACGGTGGGTGACGACCCGACCCGCATTGTTCATCAGCTGGCAAAGGATCACGAACTCTTTGTGAGGTAGATGAACCGGTCTTCCTCGGACGACGAGCCGGTGGCCATCGACCTGCAGCTCCACATCACCGACTCTCAGGATCCGCAGCTGCCCGATAGTCTCGGGATCGACCGACAAGTAACGGCTTGACTCCGGCGTCTTCGTTGACCCAAAGCTCTCGATCGATGACATCAGCCACACCCTCTCCGGCATGGAGGCCACGGCTCCGGCAGGAGGGAGGGGGAGACTGCCGGAGCCGTGGGGGAATAGCCACCGCTACCGTCTGGCCCGAGCTTCGGCCTGGTTACTCTGAGGTGCCCGAAATTGGCGCCAGCTTTGCGGACCATTTCTCCTCGATCCGACCGAACCGCCAGACCGCCAATGCGATGAGCCAGGCGACGAGGAACAGGGAGACGATTCCGTAGCCGGCGTAGTCCAGAGGGATCGACCCGATCGCCGCCAGCGGCCCGGAGTCGATACCCGCCTGGTTATCGAGCACGCTGACCAGCTCGATGGTGCCGATGATCAGCGCGACGGCCACCGACAGCGCCGTGATGGTGATGTTGTAGAAAACCTTGCGGACCGGCCTGGCGAACGCCCAGCCGTAGGCGGCGTTCATGAACACGCCGTCGGTGGTGTCCATCAGGCACATCCCGCCGGCGAACAGGATCGGCAGGATCAGGACCGCGTAGAAGGGCAGGCTGAACGCCGCCGCCCCACCGGCCAGCACCAGCAGGCCGACCTCGGTTGCGGTGTCGAAGCCCAGCCCGAACAGCACGCCGATCGGGTAGATGTGCCACGGCTTGCGGACCGACTTGGTGAGACCGCCGAGGATACGGTTCATGAAGCCGCGCTTGTTGAGCTGGTCCTCCAGCTCCTGCTCGTTGTAGATGCCCTGGCGCATCTTCATGAAGACCTTGATGATGCCGATCAGGACGATGAGGTTGAGGATTCCCAGGATCCACAGGAACACCCCGGACACCGATGCGCCGATGACGCCGGTGACCGAGTGCAGGGTGGAGGAGTCGTTCTCGACCTGCCCGGCGAGGGCCTTCACCCCGACCGAGAGCAGGAACGCCAGCCCGAACACGATCGTGGAGTGCCCCAGGGAGAACCAGAACCCCACCGACAGGGGCTTGCGGGTGTTGCCTGTCACCACGTTGTCGGCCATCAGCTTGCGGGTGGTGTTGTCGACCGCGGCGATGTGGTCGGCGTCGAAGGCGTGCCGTAGCCCGAAGGTGTAGGCCAGGATGCCGACCCCGACGCCGTAGATACCGGTGGTGCCGAGGTTGTAGCCGTGCGGGACGACGAACACGAGCAGTACCCCGAAGCCGATCACGTGGAGAAAGACGATGAATCCGTACATACCGGCGATGGAGATCCGGTCTTCCCGGTTGAGGCTGCCTCGGAAGCGGGCGAATCCGGAACCGGAGGCAGCCGGGGCTGGAGCGTTCATGAGCTCCCTCACTTCGTTACGTCACTCTGAGGAGTGACCATCGTCATGCGTTCGAGTGATGATAGATACCATTGTGTGGTATGTGCAAGGGAGCTGCGATAACTTTCTGCCACATTTTGGCGGGAGGGTTGGTCTAACCGGCGGCCATGGCACAGCGTCACGTCGGGCACGGGCGTGCAGTCCGTTCGATCACCGCAACGAACCCGGCGGGCCGGTCAGCCGGAGGATCTCGTCGCGGGTGGACTCGCTGTTGCAACCTAGATGCAGTAGCTTCGAATATAGTGCCGATCGGCGAGCAAGGCCACCCGATCGTGGCAACTTCCCGAAACAATCACATACAGTGTCTCCGGCACGGCAGCGGGTGGCCCGGTCAGACGATGGGCGAGCCGGCCAACGGTGGGCGTGCCCAGGAAAATGACACGACAACCGTTCTAACTGGGGGGCGAACGTCGGTGTAGGGCAGCCAGCATGCGGTTGTAGGCCTGGCGCGCCTCTTCGTCGTCGTCGACATCGGAACTGACCCCGACGGTCACGTTGTCGTCACCGCGGGTGGCTGATCCGACCCCGGACAGGGCCTGGCGACGAGCCGATTCCAGCCAGTCGCCGAGCCGAGCTCGGGAGCCGGTGGCGCTCCACTGGGCGACGACAGCAAGCATCAGCAGCATCATCAGGACGTCGCCGCCAACCCACATGATCGCCCCGGACAGGTTCTGGTCCTCCAGCAGGGAAGGACCCCAGCCCGGACGCATCATTGCTGTGCTGGGTGCCAGCGGGTGGCCGGTGAGCATCAGCGCCACACCCACGAGCGTGTCCGCCCCCATCGCCAATCCGAGCAGTGCGAACCGGACGATGTGCGGCACCGGCCACGGGCTGGCCTCCGAGCCTGCCAGCGGCCAGAACAGCAGGTAACCGCTGACCAGGTACAGGATCTGCTCGCCGTGGTGCACCAGCGGCTGGGTGGCCATCGCCTCCTGGAAACCGGTGAGGTGGGTGGCTACCAGCGCTGCGGTGTAGAAGCCCACGGTCAGCACGGGGAAGGTCAACAATCGCGCCAGTCGGCTGCGCGGGGGGCGGTCCAACCACAGCCTGACCGGGTGCCCCCAGATCAGCAACACCGGCACCACCATGATCAACAGTAGATGTTGGATCATGTGCACCCACAGCAACGCATGCCCGTACGCCTCGATGCTGCTGTGCACCGAAAGCAGCAACACCGCCACGCCCGTGAACCAGGACACCGTTGCCCACAGCGGCCAGCCGGCATCGGTCGCCCGCGAACGGCGGACCAACCCGATCAGGTAACCGACCACCGCGAGCGCGGCAAGTACGTCGACGACGGGAGCGAAAGTCCAGGTCGTCAGGGCGGTCTGCCAGGTCAGCGGTGGGATGTCGCACTCCCCTTTCCCGTGGTGGCCAGCCAAGGCAAGCGTAACGCGCGATCCGCGCAGGTGTAGTTCCCGCCGGCGGGCGACACTCCACACACCTTGCCCTAGGATCGCAATTGCAATCAAGCGGCAGCTGTGGAGGGGGTCCACGTGCACGAGGTACGGATTGAGGTGCTACTGCTTTCGGTCACGCACGGTGATCAGCTGAGCTGGCGGGTAGTGGATGGTGACCTGCCAGCGGGATGCCGACCCGATTCTCGGGCGTGCGAACTCGCCGGCCTGGCCGCCGACGTCCCTACCGCGACAGTCGTGCATTCGACGTCCTGGCGACCCAACGCAGATGGCCTGATCCTCACCTACGCGGTCCTGCCAGATCCGGACCCCGTCGAAGGCACCGTGCATGCTGTTCCGGCTGATGCCACGATCGTCTGCTCTGCCGACGCCGCCGCTCCCACCCCGCCGGGGGTCGCGGTCGAGCACGTCCTGGCCCATGCGCTGCGGCACCTGTCGCTGGTGGCCCGCACCAGCCCCGCAGTGGTAGCGGCGGTCGATTCACACCCGCTGTTGTGGCACGCTGTGGTGGCCCACACCCCCGATGTGGCAGGTCAGCTCGTTGGCTCCTGAGCCGAATGTAGGTGAAGGGGTGATCTCGTTCCGTGCCGCCCGTCCTCGACTGCTGGCCATAATGGGGTCCGGAGAGACCGCCCCGACGATGGCGCGGGTGCATCGCCTGCTCGTCGAGCGCGTCGGCCCTGCCCCCGTCGATGCGGTGCTGCTCGACAGCCCCTATGGCTTCCAGGAGAACGCTGACGAAGTCTCCCTGCGCGCGGTCGGCTATTTCCGGAATCTTCAGATTCCGATCAACGTCGCGTCGTGGCGTGCCGTGGACGATGTTCTGAGCCGCGAGCGGGCATTGGTGCGGATCAACGACGCCGATTATGCCTTCGCCGGCCCCGGTAGCCCGACCTACGCACTCGGGGTCTGGGAAGGCAGTCGACTGCGCGATGTCCTGGGCGACAAGCTCGCCAACGGCGGGTGCGTGGCGTTCTCCAGTGCGGCGGCAGCGACCCTGGGAGTCGCGACCGTGCCGGTCTACGAGATCTACAAAGTAGGAGCAACCCCATACTGGGCGCCAGGCCTGGACCTGATGGCGCAGCTCGGCCTGCGCGCGGCGGTGATCCCGCACTACGACAACGCCGAGGGCGGCACCCACGACACCCGGTTCTGCTACCTCGGCGAGCGGCGGCTGCGGTTTCTCGAATCGATGCTGGACGCCGATACGGTCGTACTCGGGGTCGACGAACACACCGCTGCCCTGTTCGATCTTGATGTGGACACCGTGACGGTGCTGGGCCGGGCGACGCTCACCATCCGCAGGCACGGTGTGAGCACGGTGTTCGCGTCGGGCACCACCATGGCGATCGACGAGCTCCGCGAGATCGCCCGAGGTGGCGGGTCGACACGTCGCCCGTCGGACGCGCAGCCGTCGACCGCCGAGGCCGCCTCCCCCACGCCATCGCTGCGCGCCGAGGCCGAACGGCTGGAGCTCCTCTTCGACACCGGGTTGCGGGCCCGTGACGTCAACGCCGCCGTCACCGCCGTGCTCGAGTTGGAGCAGGCGATCGTCGACTGGTCGGCTGACACCGAGGAGATGGACGGCACAGAGGTCCCCCGGGCCATACTGCGACGGATGGTGACCCGACTGGCCGAGCTCGCCGTGGTGGGCGCACGCGATCCGAGGGACATCGTCGCACCATTCGTCGAGGCACTCCTCGAGCAACGGGAACGGGCCCGCGCGCAAGGTTCGTGGACCCTCGCCGACACGCTGCGCGATCGGCTGACCGCGGCGGGAATCGAGATCCGCGATACCCCGCAGGGTCCTAACTGGCTCCTCGCAGGTGGCACCGACACCGGGTTGGCCACAGGATAGGTGCGTTGCCGACAGCAGCAAGTGGTCGGCAAATCGGTCACATAAGCCCCCGCCCCTGCGCCAGCCTTCGGGCCTCCCTGACTCCGACGAGCGACACTCGGCACGCGTTGCCCCAGGATCGCAATTGCACTCAAGTGTTTGGCCCAAACGCTCCGTAGGAAAAGCACATCGGTGGGTGCGCGGTCGACTACGCTCATCGGGGTGCGGTGGCGTCCCAGCATGACCCGACATCAGCAGCTACTGATCGTCGTAATCGCAGCTGGCCTGGTCGGTATGCATCACCTAATGATCGTGTGCACCGCGCCTACGATTCCGACGACTACGGCGGCACGGTCAAGTCCGACAGGGGCGCCTCCGATTGGGGAGAGTTCGGCGGGAGCGTCGCAGGCCGACTGTTGTGATCAGACGGACATGGTGGGGCACTTCTGCTTGGCCGTGTTGACCGCCATCACGATCCTTGCCGCGCTGATCGTTGCGGTAGCTCGGCGTCGCGGGCTGGGGCCGATGAACCTGCTGCTAGACGTCAGCGCCGTTGTGGCGCGGGGACCACCCCTCGGTTGCGCCCGGCGTACTGACCTCTGCGTGTTGAGGCGCTGATCACCGCTGATCCTTCAGCGATTGAGTCAGCCAACCCCCGTATGCAGAGGAGTACACCCATGACCACACGCACGCGAATGACCTTGGTCGCGGCTGCGGCCGCCATCACCGTCGGTGCCACGCTCGGCGGCTGCGGCACCAACGCCACCCCACCCTCCAGCAGCGCGACAAGCTCACCGCCAGTCGCTCAGATTCACAACCAGGCAGATATCACCTTCGCCCAGGGCATGATCCCGCACCACGCCCAGGCCATTGCGATGTCGAAGATGGCCGCTCAACGGGCGGTATCACCTCAGGTGAAGGACCTCGCAGCCCGTATCCAGGCGGCTCAGCAACCCGAAATCGATCAGATGAGTGGATTCCTGCGCGCTTGGAACGCCCCGGTGCCCTCCACCAACAACCCCATGGACGGCATGGGACAGGGCGACATGATGGGGCAGATGCACGGCGCTATGCCCGGCATGATGTCCGGCGGGCAGATGCACCAGCTTGGGCAGTCCAGCGGCGACGCGTTCGACCGGATGTTCCTAGAGATGATGATCACTCATCATCAAGGGGCTATCTCGATGGCCAAGACTGAGCTGAGTAACGGCCAGAACCCCGACGCTCGCCGACTAGCTCAGCGCATTATCGACGCCCAACAGCGCGAGATCACCGGAATGCGAACCCTGCTCGGCGCGTAGTGACCTGCCGAGCCCGTGGCGACCACTGCGGCGCCGATGACCTGGCCGAACTCGCATTACTCAAGATCGCTCGTGGCTTGGCTGCAATTGCGTTTACGACACGAGTTTCCGGCGAGGTTTCGACGAATCAGCTCGGCGGGCGCAGGCCAGCCAGGATGACCGTGACAAGCCGGCGGACTGCCGCCTTGGAGGGCAGGCTGCCGACGGCGGCAAGGGCGTGGAGGCAGTAGCTGGCTAGTTCGTTGGGGGTGACGTCGTCGCGGAGGTTGCCGGTTCGGGCTCCTTCAGCCAGCAGCTCTCGCATCATGTCGTGCAGCTGTCGGCGGGCTGGGGCGACGTGTTCGTCTCGATGCAGGAGCGCCGCGAGCTCGCTGTCATGGTGGGTGTGGGATTCGTGCGCGATCAGGGCGTAGGCCAACAGCACAGCTTCAAGTCGGCCGTCGGCGTCGCCTACTTGGTCGCGGACCTCGGCGAGCTGTGCGAGGTGGGCGTGGATCTGACGTTCGTGCCAGGCCAGCAGGATCGCTTCAACGTCGGGAAAGTACTTGTACAGCGTCGCGCGTCCGATGCCGGTCTGTTCGGCGATCCGCGACATCGTCACCGACCGCAGCCCGAGCTCGGCCACCAACGCCGCGGTGGCGTCCAGAGTCGCGTCGCGCACCGCGCGGCGGTGCGCCTCGATCGTGTCGTTCCACAACTTCGGCACCCACCAAAGCATACGTGACGTCGAGGCAGAGACAAAGCGCCTTGACATAGACAGTATGTCTCGATAAAGCTGGGGGACGTCACCCCGATCCGGGCCATCACACCCGAGGGAAGGACACCCGCATGGCTGGCCCACCCCCATACCCCTATCCCGGGTACCGAACCCCGCGAGGGCCTGACGACCTCTACACCAGCCCGCCACCATGGCCGAGGGGTGGCGCGTCGACTCGATCGAACCGGCCACGATCGACATCACCACCGACCCGGACGGCATCCGGGCCTGGCTGGTCGCCCTCACCAGGCTCTGAGCTCGGGTCCAGGGCGCCGTGGCAACCACATGCGAGTCCGTCGCAACGTCGATGCAGCCTTGATCAGTGCGCGCCGGGCGCCGGGCGCCCGTGGGAAGTGAAACCCTTAGTCATCATCATTGCTGGCCACCTCATCCTGGGTCGCCTGGCCATCCGTCGCGTCAAAGCCTCCAAGACCCGCCGCAGCCCGCAGTAGGGAGTTGGTGGTTGGCACAGCTCCCAGGCGGTCCTCGCGTGCCTGGTCTGTCCGGCGTCGGATCAGCTGACGTGCACCGTTGTCGCCGCGGTGTGCAGCGTGCCGCTGGTTTGGAGTGCCGTCCCGGCTGATGGTCAGCGTCAGCTCGCGTTCCTGTCCGGCTCTTGGCTGCCCGGACAGGGTCAGGGCGTAGCCGTCGACCCGGTGCTCCCACCAGCGCGGGTCGAGCCGGTTGTGGTGCCGCAGCCGGCGGCCGGAACAGCCAACACGGCCAGCGTGGACACGGCGATCGCGGTCAAGCCGCGGCGAGAGAACAGACCTGCAGACACGACACGAACAACCTTCCTTGGGTGAGCGCGCCACACGTGTGGCGCGCGGTGCGCGGGCGGACATGGATCAGCGGCGGCGCGACGGGCCTGCCCATCACCCCGCGGGTCTCATCAGGTCCGGGACACGCACACCCAGCGCAGCCGCGCCACCCCCGAGCGCGGCGACGCCCGATCTGCCGCACCAGGCCAGATCCACCCGGCCCGGGCCCCAGCACCAGCCGACCAGCACCAGCAGGCCGACCAACCCCGGCCACCCCTGGGTGGCGCCGCTCACGATAGCCACCCCCGTCGCGACTGTATACCCATTGGGGGTAGATGGTATCGTGTGGATTGGAGGTTGGTGATGAACGGCGACATCGAAAACAAAGGACGCGTTGCCGGCACGGCTGGCCCGGATCGAAGGACAGGTCCGTGACCCCCGACAGCCCAGCGGGCGCCCTGGTGTGGCGGGTGTGGCGGCCACCGGTGCCACCGCCCACCATCCGACATGACAACTAGGAATGAGCAGCGATGAACGTCCTGACTGCCCTGGCCCCCTGAGGAGGGCACGCATGACGGAGCACGGCACGAACGGCAACATCCACACCGATCACCAACATCCGGGCAACACGAAGCTGAGTAACGGCTTCGCCTCGGTGCGATGGTCGGTCGCCGCGCAGGCGACCCTGCACTGCCTGACCGGCTGCGCGATCGGTGAGGTGCTGGGCATGGTGATCGGCACCGCCGCTGGGCTGCACAACGCCGCGACCGTGGTGCTCTCCATCGTGCTGGCCTTCGTGTTCGGCTACGGACTGACTATGCGCGGGATGCTGCGTGCCGGCGTCAGCTTGCGCCAGGCGCTCACCGTGGCACTGGCAGCCGACACCGTCTCCATCGCCGTGATGGAAATACTGGACAACGCAGTCATCGTTGCCGTGCCCGGTGCCATGGCAGCCGGGCTGACCAGCGCATTGTTCTGGGGATCACTCACGTTCTCCCTGGTCGTGGCGTTCCTGCTCACCACCCCGGTGGACCGATGGATGATCAGCCGGGGCAAGGGCCACGCCGTGGTGCACGCCTATCACCACTGACCTTCCCAACGCAGCCAAGACCCTCGATCCGAATGCACCTCTCGCCGTCATAGGGTGACGCGCGTGCGGGGGGAGGAGAGGATCGCCGGTCTGCGGGCGCTCAGCGTCGGCTTCGCTTTCTGGGCCCTTCTCGCGTTCGCGATCGTGGATGTCGCCGAGTGCGTGGTTGCTGACGGTGCTGGATCGCACGGAGTTGCGGCCGCTTTTCACAACACGGCGGAGCACGCTCATAGTGAGTCGGCGGGAGTTAGACCAGTCGGCCACCGGTGCCACCACGACGTCGATCACCAGCACATGGGTGTCGCGGGCAAGCTGTACGCCGTGCCGCGCCGCCTGGCCGATCACCAGTCCACCGATCCAGCCGGCTCCAACGCCGCTGACTGGTCGGTGGCCAGCGCCCTGGTCCTGCTCGGGATCCGGCGGCGGGGCCCTCCACTCTCGGTTCTCCGATCGTCCCCGTCGGGACGTCACATCCTGATCTCCACGTGCGTCGCGCGGACGTGAGGCGCGCCGTCGCGACGACCTGATCACCTGCCGGTAGGGCAGGCGTGGGTCGTTGCTGCGCGTCGTCGCCCTTGCCGCACGTCCCAGGAGAGATCAGGTTCATGAAGACAGTACTCAACCGCGCGCTCGACGCGCGGCGCATCAGCCCGTCCCCCGCCCGCCTTCTGACCACCGGCTACGCGCCGCGCTGCGACATGGTCGCTGGTGCGGTCGGCAGCACCCCGGTGCTGTGGGTCGACCGGCCGCTGAATCCCGCGGGGCGGGGCTTCTGGGCGAAACTCGAAGGGCACAACCCGGGCGGGATGAAAGACCGGGCGGCGTTACACATGATCGAGCGCGCCCGGGAACGCGGTGACTTGCCACCCGGCGGGATGATCATCGAGTCGACGAGCGGGACGCTGGGCCTGGGCCTGGCGCTGGCCGGCATTACCTACGGGCATCCCGTGACCCTGGTCACCGACCCGGGCCTGGAGCCGATCATGCACCGGTTGCTGAGCGCCTACGGGGCGCGGATCGACGTCGTCAGCAACCCGCAGCCCACCGGGGGTTGGCAGCAGGCCCGCCTGCAGCGGGTGGGTGAACTGCTGGCCGAGCATCCAGGCTCGTTTAGCCCGGACCAGTACCACAACCCGGACAACGTGGCCGGGTATGCGCCACTGGCGCTGGAACTCGTTGCCCAGCTAGGTCGGGTCGATGTGCTGGTGTGCTCGGTGGGCACCGGCGGCCACTCGGCTGGCGTGAGCCGGGTGCTGCGGGAGTTCTTCCCGCACCTGCGCCTGGTCGGCGTCGACACGGTGGGCTCCACGATCTTCGGCCAGCCCGCCCGGACCCGGTTGATGCGCGGGCTCGGATCGAGCATCCACCCGCGCAATATCGACTACCGGGCCTTCGACGAGGTGCACTGGGTCGCGCCCGGTGAGGCGGTGCGCGCCGCGCGGCTGCTGGCCGGCGCGCAGTACGCCACTGGCGGCTGGAGCGTGGGGGCCGTCGCACTGGTCGCGGGGTGGCTGGCCCGCACCGAAGAGCCGGACGCGCGGATCGCCGCAGTGTTCCCCGACGGGCCGCAACGCTACTTCGACACCGTGTTCAACGACGACTACTGCCACCGGCATGGGCTGCTGACCGCGAACCTGCCGACCGAACCCGATGAGATAGATCGTTCGACCGAGCGTGAGGTAACGCGCTGGACCCGGTGTCGCCGGGTGCTCGACCCGACAGCCGGGCTGGAGGACCGCTGATGCGCACGATCGCGCAGTTCCGGTCCTTTGACCGGCCGGTGCAGCTGCTGCTGCTCAACCAGCTGGGCATCAACCTCGGGTTCTACATGCTCATCCCGTACCTCGCCGGGTACCTGGCGGGTGATCTCGGGTTGGCTATTTGGATGGTGGGCTTGGTGCTGGGTGTGCGGAACTTCGCCCAGCAGGGCATGTTCCTCATCGGCGGCACGCTGGCCGACCGGCTGGGTTACAAGCCGCTGATCGTGGCGGGCTGCGCGCTGCGCACCGCGGGTTTCGCTCTGCTGGGTCTGGTGGACTCGGTGCCCGCGCTCATCGCGGCCTCGGCCGCCACCGGTTTCGCCGGGGCGCTGTTCAACCCCGCGGTACGCGCCTACGTCGCGCACGATGCCGGACCGCGCCGGGTTGAGGCGTTCGCGCTGTTCAACATCTTCTACCAGACCGGGATCCTGTTCGGTCCGCTGCTCGGGCTCGCATTGACCGGAATCAACTTCCGCCTCACTTGCTGCGTCGCGGCGGGTATTTTCGCGATACTCAGCGTGCTGCAGGTCCGCGCTCTCCCGCAGCGCCGAGGCGACGACACCGGCGATCGAGGCACCCGCTCGGTGTTGGCGGAGTGGCGCTCGGTGCTGGAAAACCGCTCGTTCGTGCTTTTCTCGATCGCAATGATCGGCAGCTATGTGCTGGCCTTCCAGGTCTACCTCGCCTTACCGCTGGAGGTACGACGCCTGGCCGGGAGCGGCGTGGCGGGCACGGTCGGAGTGGCTGCCCTGTTCGCGGTCTCAGGGCTGCTCGCCATCGCCGGGCAGATGCGGATCACGGCATGGTGCCGGAGGCGCTGGGGTCCGGGCCGTTGCCTGGTGGTGGGTCTGGGACTGATGGCCGCATCGTTCCTGCCCCCGCTAGCCACCGCGGCCACAACCGCGGGCGGCAAAACAGTGCCACCAGCGGTGCTCCTGGCGCCACTGGTGCTCTCCGCGGCGCTGCTCGCCCTGGGCACCGTCATCGTGTTCCCGTTCGAGATGGACACCATCGTCACACTGTCCGACAACCAACTGGTGGCCACACACTACGGTCTGTACAACACCGTGTGCGGGATGGGGATCATGCTCGGGAACCTGCTCACCGGTACCGCGCTGGACCTGGGCAGAGCGGCTGGCCTCCCAGCTCTGCCCTGGCTGGCACTGTCCGGCATTGGTCTGCTCTGCGCCGCGGGTGTGGGCGCGCTCGACCGGGCAGGGCGGTTGCAGCGGCCCGCCACCGCCGTCGCTTCGGCGTGACCTCGATGCTGTGGGCGCGCGTGAGTACAGCGGGCCAGTCTCGGCTTCGCTCAGCTGCACCCGCAAGGCACAACCAACGGGGACCGTCCGCCATGCACCAAGGTCATCTGATGGACCCGCATCCGGCCGGTGCTGGGACGCATCTTTCGCATCCACGAAACGTCAGCAAGCACTCACTCATCTAGTTGAACCTTCGTAGGAAGTTACGACATTTGGGTGCGCAGGCGGACTGAATTCTACCGAATTCTACCCTGACGGAGTCAGTATCTGGGACAAGCAGGAAGACATCCACGAGAACGGCCATGCGGGAGGATCGGACGTGCATCATGGTCCAGGTTTCCTGCCGTGGCATCGAGAGTTGCGCAACAGGCTTGAGGCCTCCCTGCGCGAAGTCGATCCAGAGCTGTCCCTGCAGTACTGGGATTGGACGACCGATCCACGCGAAAGTGACAACGGCGCAGGCGGTACGACGAATCTCTTCACACCCCAGTTCATGGGGAGCGCGGCGGGCGATGCCGGCTATCCGTTCCAGAATTTTGAGTCATCGGAAGGTGTAAACCACACCAAGATTTGGCGCGACGTCAGTGCAGGCGCCCCTCCCATTCCGTCGGATCAGAGCATCGGGACCAACGGAGACACGCCTTCACAAGCGGACCAGTTCCTGCAGATGATTGCCGCGCTGCAGGGCGGCAATCATCTGCTCACGGCTACATAGGTGGAACCATCGCGCTCCAGCACTTCTCCTTCCATGATCCATTTGTCTTTCTGATCC
The DNA here is from genome assembly GCA_030854185.1 of Actinomycetota bacterium. Classification (GTDB taxonomy): domain Bacteria; phylum Actinomycetota; class Actinomycetes; order Mycobacteriales; family Pseudonocardiaceae. Next base: position 53,595 of record JALYTS010000015.1, read on the forward strand.
ACTCAAACGTGGACCGCCTGTGGGCGATGTGGCAAGAAGCCCCGTGCCACCGCTGCGGCCATGGGGTCCGCCCGAGAATCAGCAGGTGAGCAAGAACTGCAGGACCCGTCCGTGGTGGCGCCGCCATGTTATGACACGTCGGCCAGCCAGGCTTTGCAGGTGATTGGCTGATAGACATCGCGGGGTGTGCCCTGTTCGAACACAGGAATCCGCCTGTGATGGTAGGGCTTAGACGCGCGGTTGCCGGGCGTCGTTGGTGGGGGTCTGTGCTTCGGTGCAGACCCCCTGCACGTTCTCCCGGATTGTGGCGATAGCCCGAGCTCCCACACCCTTACCCTGATCGGCGATCGCGCGGGCTGCGGCGTGTGGGTCGGTCCCTAGGTTTATTGGTCATGACCGCTGGTCCCCGATGCTCGACGAGTTCGGCTTGTCACTGGCGACCCTGCCGGCAAGCGGTCCGCTGTGGATCGCTGACCGGAAAAACGACGTGGGACGACGTCACCGGCGGCCGCACGCTCGAGTGAGCTCGATGCGCCCAGGAGCGAAGACCGCAGCAATCACAGCGCCCAGCAGCCGCCGCGACGTCGCCCTGTGCCTAGACGAGCCAGCCCGAATCGAAGTCCCATACCGCGCTCGGTTCGTCGGCGAAGAGCACCGGTGCACCGGACGCAAACGGCAATAAAGAAAGGCAGCTACACCGGTTAGCTAGTTGCCAGCGTAGTGCATTTAATCGCGTGTCCCTAACGCGACAAATCCGTTACATAGGCTTCGGTACAGCAGTGGCCCGCCACCAGATCTGGTGGCGGG
>JALYTS010000234.1 GCA_030854185.1 Actinomycetota bacterium
TTGCCGCACCCGGCACATCCGTACGCAGTGACACTTCTTCCCGCGAGGTCACCGACAGTCACATCGGGATGGGAGACGGCGGACGCCCTGGGCTCAGCGCTCGGACAGCCACAGATCGTGCGCGTGCTAGGCTCTACCAGCGTCGCGGGTGTAGTTTAATGGTAGAATGAGAGCTTCCCAAGCTCTAGACGCGGGTTCGATTCCCGTCACCCGCTCCACCAAAAGACCCAGCTCAGAGGAATTCTGTTCCCTTGTTATGAGCAGTGTTGAACGTTCGCGTGCCATACACGTGCCACTAACTCAACGGGACGAGAATGCTGGACGAGCCTTGGTCGCCCTCATCATCCGTGCCCGGATTCCTGCTCGGCGTGACCAGACTCGCGGCGATGTGCGTGGACTAGGCCACTGAGGCGGTCCGCGATCGCCCGATCCTCAACCGTCGTGGCGTGTTGGTAAATCATCGCTGCCCGCGGACTGTCATGACCCATACGCGTCATCAAATCCCGGAGGCTCGCCCCGGGTGCCGCCAAAGTGTTACCGGTATGACGCAAGTCGTGAAATCGCAAATTAGGCGCTCCGATGCCGGCTACGACCTTCGCCCACTTCACTAGAGGATTGAAGTTGCCGCGACGCATGGGGCCGCCACGGAGCATGGTGAATATTAACGCGTCCGATGCCGGGGCCACGGAATCCCGCAGGTGCGCGATCACGTCCGGCCGAATCGCCGCTGGCACCGTTACAGTTCGTGCGCCCGCCCGTGACTTGGGCGGCGTGCGGACGAGTCCACGCCCGACAAGATCGATGAACTGTGAGCTAATGCGAACCCAACTCCCGTCATGAGCAACATCACACCGGCGCAATGCGGTGACCTCGCCCCAACGCAACGAGCAGAACGCCGTGATGAGGATCAACGCCCGGTACTTGCGGTATGGCATCAACTCCGCGAGCGCGAGCACCTGAGCGACGCTCAATACTGGGCGTTCTTCGGAATGCTCCTTGTCAGCTCCCCTGAGTTGGCACGGGTTGCGCGTAATCAGCCGATCCTCGACCGCGGCCGTCATCAAGATTGCACGGAGCAGCCGGTACGCCTTCGCTGCCATGGTCTGCGACAAACCGGCAGAGATGAGCGCTGCCCGCCACTCCCGAACGACCGCTGTAGTGATCTTATTTAACGGCATCTCACCAAGATGCAGTACGACATAGTTCTTAAGCAGTCGACGGTAGAGCTGGGTAGTGCTCGGTCGCAGACCAGGTCGCTCCGTGACCCACTGCTCTGCATAGTCCGCTAGCTTGACCGCGCCTCTTTTTGGGTCGGCCCAGTCATCTTGAGCGAGCTGGGTTTCGATCATGCTCAGCGTACGCTCGGCATCACGCTTCTTCTCGAATGTCCGGGGGATCGATCGCAGCTGGCCATCCGGTCCTCGGTAGCGGACCTGCCAACGACCCGACGGGAGCTGACGAAGACTGCCGAACCGGCGGCGTGCCTTCTTGTCCACCATCACGCCACGCTCCGCAGCTCACACACAATCGCGTCGGCGCTGAGCGGTTCCACCCGACTCGCAGCCAGCCACTGGTCGAGATCGGTCAGCGCGAAGCGCACATACCGGCCGACGTGGTGAAAGGCGATCCGCCGCTCTGCGATCAGCCGCCGCACGAACCGCTCGGAGGTATTCAGGTAATCGGCCGTCTCGGGGACAGTCAGGTACTTCTGCATGGTTGCTTCCCCTCACGCGGCTTGATCGTCAGTTGCCGAACGGTTGTCGGGTGGTGATCCGCTGGTGGCGAGTTGGGCGGCGGTGTATTCGGCTTTCCATCGCTGTCGCTCTGCGACGGCATGCAGCAGCAGCACGGGCCTGGGTGGGACGTCGGGGTCGGCGGGGTCGGTGCGTTCCCACACGTAGGGCCCGTCCCCGGGGCCGTGCGCGGGTTGGATTCCGGCGGCTTCGAGGAGTTGCCGAACAAACGCGCCGCGCTCGGCGCGGTGGTCGTCCAACGTTTTGTTGGACCACTTCCGCGACACCAGGACACGGCGCCCAGCTATGCCCAGGTGCTCAGGCTTGTGGGCCTTGCCCTTACAGTGCCCGGCGGTCATGGAGTGCCGGGCGCCTCGGGGTTGGATGGTTGGGTCGGACCGGGGCGCGGTGCTGGTCTTGCGATCAGTCCGTTTCCCCGGCCCGCCCGCCGCACCCGGCGTGCGTGTCTCCACGCACCGGGCGCTCC
>JALYTS010000167.1 GCA_030854185.1 Actinomycetota bacterium
CGGGCTCGGGGTCACCGGTCGGATCGCCCGGCTCGGCGGGCTCGGGGTCACCGGTCGGATCGCCCCGCTCGATGCCGACGGTCGGGCCCGGCTCGTCGTCGGCGGCGGGCTGATCCTGCACGGTAGTGGGCTCAGCCGGTTGCGGGGCAGCCGGGACGTCGGGGAGCAGGTCAGTGATGAGAACGGGCGCGGCGGCGGCATCCCCGGTGTTTCCCGGGGTGACCGTGGTCGCGGTGATGATCTCGGAGTCCGGGTCGATCGCGACGTGGCCCTTGTAGCCGTCGAAGCCCCGCGCCGCGGTCTTGTGCCCGTGTCGGGCCTGCGGGTCCACCGTGGAGATCACCCGGTCACGCGCGACCCGTCGGGCGATCTCCGAACACCCCGTCGGTGCCTTCTTCCAGGTCCTGGCCCAAGACCGTGGCCAGCAGGGTAGCGGCTTGGGTCACCTCAGGGCCCAGCTCCCGCCCGTGCAGGACCCCCAGCACCGCGAACCCGTCGCGCGCCCGGGAGTCGATCAACCGCTCGCGGGCGTCCCGGTCGTCCCAGTCGATCTGCGGTTTACCCGTGGCGACATAGTCCTCCCCGCCGCACAGCACCGCCCGCAGCTCGGCTTGCACCTCGGCGGCCACCACACCGAGCAGGCCCCGCAGCGCCGAACCGATCAACGTCACAGTGTCCATCGTGGCCACCGCGTCATACAGCGGGGTCGAGTCCAGCACCCGGCGGCGCCCAACCAGCCCGGCCTCCCGGGCCGCACCCAGGGCCACCTCGAACACCCGGTCCGGGCGCGCCGAGCTACGCAGCCGCTCACGCATGTCCACCAACACGGTATGCGCGAACCGCGCCCAGCCGACCCCGCCGTACCCGCCGACCCCCGCGGCGTAGCGCCACCGCACGTCGAAGGCATACCGGTCCACGGCCTCCCGGTCTGAGAGCCCCTCCAGCCGCTGCAACACCATCACCGTGGACACCACCGACGGCGGCACCGAACGCCGACCCCGCGAGGTGAACAGATCAGCGAACATCTCATCGGGGAACAACCGGTCCCGCTCCCGCGCCAGGAACCCATAGATCGACTTCTCCGGCAGCGCCCCCTCACAGAACCGGACCACATCATCGAACATGTCGCCCTGCTGACCAGCCCGCCCCAACGTCACGAGATCATCATCCCAGTGATCGGCCCGAGCTCGGGTCACCGACATGCGAAAAACACCAGCCACCTAGCAGGCGATGGGCCGGCTCGAATCGTCGGCGGCCGACGACGACCTCGATGGCGGGATTCGCCTGGAGGTTGCGGTACCAGTCGCAGGACGGGCCAAGACCGGCGATGACGAAGACTTCCCCGGCGGCCGGGTCGCCAACCGAGGTTGTGCTCGTAGAGCCGGACCGGGGCCGCGGAAGATCACTCGCAGGACGGGTCCCGGACGCGATGAGTTCATCGGCGCCCTCCGCGTGCGGCATTGATCACGGTCGGCGAGTCGTTTCCCACCGGTGCACACATCGGGTGGGATGACCCGCCGGCTAGCTGGTACCGGCCGTCGCGTTTGCCCCGATCAAATTCTGGCACTCCGGTGTCTGGTTAATGGCGGCGCGCAGCTGCGGATCGGTGGCGAGGTTGCCGACCACCTGGACGCGGTTGCCGAGCGCGCCGAAGACGTTGCCGGCAGCGCCGAGGGCCAATCCGACTGCAATCGGGTCGCTGGGGTTTGCCTGGTTGAGCTGCGCCACTGCATCGTCGAGGTCTTTGCGCATCTGGCTGAGCTGGTTGCGCATGTGGTCGAGGATCTGCGGCCCGTTTGCTACTGGCGGGGCCCCGACCGACGGGAGCAGGTCGATCGCCTGTTGCGTGGCGTTTCGCGCGTTACCCAGATAAGTGATGTAGGCCTGCCGTGTCACGGTGAGGTTGCCGAGGTCGAGCTTGGGCGGCGCGCCGAGCCGACCGAATGCGGGGCGGAGCGCCTGGCACATCGACGCGGCCCAGTCAAGGGTCGCCGCCTGGGGTGCGACCGGCGGCGTCGAGCTGGCCGCGGGCGGAGAGGGCTCTGTGGACTGCGCGCTGGGTACGTTATAGGGATTATTAGCGCAACCCGCCATCGCCATCCCCGCAGCGGCGAGGATTACCGCAAGTGGACGGCGCAACGCTGTGCCCCGTACGGCGTTCGTGGTTCGCTTCACAAGCGCTCCTGTGCTCTGCGGGCCTGGCGTGGGCATCCTGGGATTCCCAGGTTGCGCGGACAGTAACCCTCGCAAGCGCTATCCGGCTCGGTGGGGGTCGAAGTTGCGTGCCCTTCCGCCTCGCCCCCGGGTCGCCCCTGGGTCGCCCCTGGGTCGCCGAGATCAAGGTCCGGTTCGCAGCGGAGTCGCGGTGCCTGCTGGGGGCTGGCGGGCTACTGCTCACTGAGTGCACATCGACCATTTGGGGCAGATTTTAAAGGTTGCTCTGTCCCCCATCCGAGCGTCGGCAATTTCGCTCGTGAGGATGTCGAGGAAATCTATTTGTACTATGCTTGGTGCTGAAAGGGTTCGGCTCACCAGGAGGACCTATTACGTCGTTCCTCCGGCGCCTGCCCTGATGAGGAGATTGCGATGTCGAGGACAGAGCCGTCACTCGGCGGCAGATCAGACGTGCGGGAGGGGTCGGCCCTGGCGATGCGGCGGAGCAGTGGTGCGATGAGTGGCTTCCTGCTCGTGTTGCTCGGCATCTGGGGTGCCATAATCCCCTTCGTCGGGCCGTACTTCGGTTACACCTTCGGCGTCACGGTCCCCTGGTTTTTCACCTACGACCGGCTATGGCTGGACATCCTGCCCGGCATCGCCGTGTTCCTCGGTGGTCTGATCCTGGGGCCGAGCGCAAACCGGGCCAGCGGCCGGCGGGGAGCGTGGCTCGCCCTGATCGGCGGGATCTGGTTCACGATCGGCCCGGTAGTCAGCTTGTTGTGGCGTGCAGGAGGGCTAGGGGCCCCGATCGGCGAGCCGGTCGGGGCGAATTCACTGCGGATGCTCGAGCATCTCGGCTATTTCTACGGGCTCGGAGCGCTGGTCACCGCCCTAGCGGCGTTCGCCCTCGGCCGGCTGACCGTGCACTCGGCATAGCGCTCCGGTTGCGGCTCGCCGGCGAGGCTGCGCCGCCGCGCGCACGGTAGCCGCTCCGGCGCTCGGCCGGGGCGAGCTGTGGCGACCCTACCTCGATCACGTCCTGAGATCCCGCGCATCCCAGAACGTCAATCTGGGTGGTGCGGGCGCGCCGCGGGCGTCCTGAACCAGGCGCATGATTTAATACCGCCGGGATTTCCCGCTGTGATTCCCAGGCGCGGGATTTTGAACGAGGAGCGCAGTGGACGCCGCAGAGGGGCTGTACTCGGTCGTCGACCATTCCGACTGCCAACCCGACCGCCAGGTCCTCATTGGCTTGATTGGCCCACCGGAGGTGCTCGCCGCCGAAGCGATGCTGGGAAACGGAGTGCGTCGGCTGCAATCCGGGCGTCGGCGGGGAGCCGGTCGCGGGCAGCTCGACTTCGCCCGGCAATAGTGCCATGAACACGCCGAACGGGCCCGGATCGAGCGGGCGGAGGCGGACAGCCGGTCTAGCGCTGGTGGGGTTGGCGATCGTCGCTGTCCTCATCGGATTGGTGGCCGTCACTTGTAGACAGCAGAGCGTGGAGAGCGGACCACTGCTGGCGACTCCGTCCCGCGCCCCCGGCAGCAGGTCGGCGGCCCCTTCCGTCATACCATTTCCGCCGCCAGTGACCTCAGCTCCCGCTGAAGCTCCCGAAGTACCCGCGCCCGTCTCGCCGGAGCCCGCGCCGAGCCCACCGGTCAGCGGTCAGGGCCAGGGTAAAGGGGTAAAGGGGTAAAGGGTGACAATCGAACCGAGGTGCGTGTCTACAACAACAGCACCATACGGGGCTTGGCCGCCCGGGCGGCGCGTGATCTCACCGCCGAGGGTTGGACGGTGGTCGATGTCGGAAATTACCCCTGGGGAACGATCCCAACGACCACCGTGTATTACCAGGACGGGACCGAGCAGCGCGCCGACGCGGAGGCGATCGGTGCCAATTTTGGGATGCGTGTCCTGCCTCGGTTTCCAGGGATCGTGAACGCGAGTCCGGGCCTGATCGTGATCGTCACCAACGATTACCCCCGATGAGATCATGGTTCATCAAAGTGCTGACGGTATGGCCCGACCCAGCACGCCAAGAGCACCGTCTACGACAGGCGCGCCGCCGCGAGCGAGGTCATCGCGGCACGTCTGCGGGCAAGACAGTTTCGGCCCGCTGCGAGCCGTCGCCGGATGTCGCACCGTAATGTGCAGGTCATCCGCGGTTTGAGGACCCTCGTTTGAGGACCCTCGTTTGAGGGAAACTTCACGGATATGGGCGGCGTAACGGCGGTAGATCAGGGCCTGAGCGTGGTGGGCGAGCTGGCTGGACTGGCCAAGCTGCGCGACCAAGGGGACGTCTCCCCCGACGAGTACGACGAGGCCAAAAGGCAAGTGCTCTCGGCGTCGCGGCGCGCGGTAGGCCACAGTGGCGCCGCCGCCCCCGACGGCGGGTACCTGCTCTACCGTCTCGTCGCGTCCTGGCTGAGGCGGGCGGCCGCGGCACTGGCGGTCGTCGCCTTGTTGTTCGGGTTGGTCGCGGGCTGGTCCGGGATGCGCTATCTCGACGTCAACGCGCAGGGGCAGGCGATCCAGGATAAGTCGATCGCCCAGGGGTTCGGCCTCAGGATCCCCGATCCCCGCCCGACGATCGATCGCGCGGTCCTGGAGGGCAAGGCCGCCGCCTACGGGGGGATCACTGCCGTGACCGGAGTAATCGCCCTGAGCAGCTTGGTCGGAGCGCTCTTCATCCGCCCGCCCCGGCCGGAGCGCGGAGCTGACGCGAGATCGGTATTGGGCCGAGTACCGCGCAACACCCACGGGGATGAGCGTGTTGAGTAGCGGGGCATCCCGCCGGATCATCACAGCACGCACGACAATCAGTAGGGGCTGACGAGCTCCAGCGAGCTCGGCACCTTCCTCTGTGGGCCTCGGTGTTCCGACGCACCTACTGCCTCGTCGGGCGCGGCTAGCACACTGTGGGGATGCGCATCTACGCGGAACTGCGGGGCCGGGCGGCGCGGCAGGTACTGGCCGACGTGCTGGTGATTGCCTGGGTTGTGTTGGTCGTCGGAATTGCCCGCGCGGCGTGGTTACTGGTGGTCCGGTTGGAAGGTTCCGCGCAGCGCCTCAGCGGTGCTGGTGAGACGATCCACGGCACGTTCGTGGATGCGGCCCGAAGCGCGGCCAAGCTACCGGTCGTTGGCGGCGGTCTCGCCCGCGCGTTCGGCCCCGGCGCCCGCGCCGGGGACTCCCTGGTGTCGTCGGGGCGGGAGCCTTCCGACACCATCTCTATTTTCGCGTTCGGAGCCGCGGCGGCGATCGTGCTGATCGGGGTGGTGCCCGTGGTGCTGGTGTGGCTGACCCTTCGGGTGCGCTGGCTGCTCGCCGCCCGCTCGGCGCTGGCCCTCCGCGCCGTCGACACCGACCTGCTCGCGCTCCGGGCACTCACCCGGCAACCGGCACAGCGGCTGCTCAGCGTCCGCCCGGACCCGACCACCGCGTGGCGGCGCCACGAGCGGGCCGCGCTCGACCGGCTGGCCGCGCTAGAGCTGGAGACATTGGGACTACGATCACCGAGCTCGACGCGGGACTGAACCACCGCTTCCTGGGGCGTTACCGCGGATGTTCCGGCGCAGCTGCCAGATCCTCAGCGACCCGGCGATCGCGGCCAGCAACACAGCGCCTATCGCGGACAACAGCATGGCCACAGCCAAGGGCAAGTGGCCATGCAGAGTGAGGTAGGAAATCTGCACCGACTGCCGGTTCTGCAGGATGAAGACGATCAGGAGCAAGAGCACTAGGCAGAACGATGGTGGTGCTCCTGAATGTGCTCGGCATGCTGGTTGCGGAGCTGCACGCCGCTCCGGAGCGTGCCCAGCTCGTACGAACCAAGGTGGGCGAGGTCCTGGAAGCGTGTGAGCGAGCAGATCTCCACCCTGCAGATCTTGCCCGGGTTCGCCGGATCGCCGAGCACGTCAAGCTACCCGGTAATGGCACTGCGGAGTGACGCACAGATCGGCCGCGGCGCAGTCAAGCTCAAGCGATCCGGTTCGCCCGCCGTCCTCCCTCCGGGGGCACAATTTCCAGAAACCCATCGATGTGTTTACCAATGCGCAACGCCGGGTAATCGTTTCCTGTCCCAGGGAAATGGAAAGAGGAACGGACATGGCATTCGGCGCGAGCCTTCCGCAGCATGATATCCACGCCACCACTGCACGCGCTCCGGACGTGGTCCGCTGGGCAGCGGTGATCGCCGGGGTAGTGATCGGGCTTGGGTTCTTCGCCCTGCTTAACTCGCTGTGGTGGGCTATGGAATACAGTGCCAGCTACAGCTGGGTCAGTGACAATTTGCCCTGGCTGCTGGGTGGTTCCGCAGCTGTCTCGTTGCTGCTGGCGGGCCTGATCGCCGGGGTGCTCGCCGGGGTGCGCGGGACGTTGGCCGGCTTGGCCAATGGAGCCACCGCCTGGGGCTTGCTGTTTCTGGTCTCCCTGACAACGTTCCTTCCGGGGGCGGTGAACCTGACGTCCAAGCTTGACGCTGGGGTCCGGCAGGGTGCCACCACGTTCGGCGGATACCCCGGGGCGGGCGGCGGATTCACGGTGGCGTCGACGTTGTGGACCGGTTTCTGGTCGCTCCTGGTGGGTCTGGTATTGGCGGTGATCGGTGGGGTCCTCGGGGGCCGTATGCGCCGCCCTGTGGTTCTGACCGACGAGCATGTCCGCACGAACGCGCTGGTCCAGGGGACCGTGAACGCCGAGCGGCAGGTCCGCGAGGCCCCGGTAGCCGGTTCGCCTTACCGGAGCTGAGTCGTCGATGAACTGGGCAGGCGGACCACACTCGCCCTTCCAGTGGCTGCACCAGCTAAGCCATCGCCAGCGACCGCATCCGGGACAACCTGAGCGACTTCGACGCAGTCAATCTCGAAGAGCGCTGTCCATAGTCTTTCCGTAGCTCAAGGCGGCAAACTCCAATACAAGCCGGCCGGGCGGAGAGCCCGGCTCTTAGAGCGCGTCTGAGAACTCGGTTGGGGTCGGCGTGTGCTGCCCGGAAAGTAGGTGAGCTCCAGGTAGGACTGGCGGTTGTCTACGCCGACCGGTCCAACCTGGAGCTCGAGTC
>JALYTS010000168.1 GCA_030854185.1 Actinomycetota bacterium
TCTACATCTGCAACGCCACGAATTCCACGGCAACTGGAACTACACGGTACGGGGCCGATCGGACCGGCAGACCGATCACGGTGCGACACACCCAGCAACACAGGACTAATTTATGCGCGAGCCCTTAGCGCGCAACGGGACGATCCGGTGGGGCGAGCCGACCTTTCCAGGCGCCACCTCGACCGGTGGCGTGGCGGCGCGCTGAGTCCACTGTCATGGCGGCATAAAGCGTGGCGACCAGCGGCAGGGCGAGCCCGCGCAGCGGCGACAAACCGTAGAGCCGCAGCACCGGTGTCTGGGTAGCGGCCATCGCGGCCCACGCGCCGAACCCGGCCGCAGCCGGCACCGGCGAGCGCCTGACCAGCCCGGCGAGTGCCGCGATCGGAGGGACGACGTAAAGCAGACCCAAGCCGGCGATCGTGCCGGCGAGGAGCACCGGTGAGCGGCGCAGCTGGGTGTACGCGCTGCGGGTGACCATGGCCCACAGGTCAGCGAGGTGGGGATAGGGCCGGACGCTGCGGACCTCTGGCGGATCGCTGGTGAAGCCGAGCCAGGTCCGCGCGCCGGACCGTTTGATCAGCCGGCCCAGGGCCACGTCGTCGATGAGGTCGCCACGGATGCGGGCCAGGCCCCCAGCCCGCGCCAGCGCCGTCCGGCGGACCAAAACGCAGCCGCCCGCCGCGGCAGCGGTCCGGGTCCCGGGCCGGACGACCCGAGGGAACGGATAGAGCTGGGCGAAGAAGTACACGAACGCCGGCACGACCACTCGCTCCCAACCGGTCTGCGTGCGCAGCAGCGCCATCAGCGACACGAGATCTCGGCGGTCTACCAGCGCGGTGGCGACCAGCCGGCGCACCGAGCAGCGGTGGTGGGCGATGTCCGCGTCGGTGAGCAACAGGAACTCGACCCCCGCGGCGCTGGCCGACTCAACGCCGTGCTGGACGGCGTTGAGCTTGCCCGTCCACCCTGGCGGCGGAGGAGGAGCCGTCAGCACGGTCAGCGAGGCTCGTCCGCGAACCCGGTCGGCGAGGGTCCCCGCGAGCGACCCGGTGGCGTCGGTGCTCCCGTCGTCGACCAGCCACACTGCAAGCTCACCTGGATAATCCTGCGCGAGCAGCGTGGGCAGCGTCTCGGGAAGGACCGCGGCCTCGTCGCGCGCCGGGACGACGACTCCGACGCTGGGCCAGTGGTCGGGCTCCGGCGGGTCGGCAGGCAGGCGGGGCGAGGTGAGCCAGAAGCCACCGTGCCCGACGACGAGGTAAGCCCACGCCACAGCCGACGCGGTCGCGAGCCGGCTAAGCAGCGGCATCCGCCGAGCATGCCACTCCCGCCGACTTGGCGGCCAGCTGATCAGCGGCCGGGCTATGACGCAGCTCACTCGCACGTCATGGTGAATCTCGGCCGCCTCACCGGCACCTTAAACTCCGTACCCGACGGTCCATCGCGGAGCTGCCATGATCGTTTTCTGTGTGCCTCCGGCGACACATTCTGTCGCGACAGATACACAAACCACGATCACCCCGCGATTCAGGTCCGTGGCCAGCCCGAAGCTGTCGCAGCACGCCTACCCGGTGCACCGATCGGTTCGGGCTAGCTTTCGCCGGGGCCGTCCTGTTCGGCGAGGAATGCCTCTAGTTCCGCGGCGATCTCGTCGCCGGTGGGCAGCGACTCGGGATCAAGGGATGGCAGAGAGCGTCGATGAGACGCTGCCGTCACGGAATCGAACTGCGCCTCCAGGCTGGCCACCACCGACATGCTCTGCGGGGACTGGGCGACCTGCTCGTTGACCTCGGCGAGAACGCGCTGCGCCGCAGGCAGGAGTGCGTCCACCGGAAGCTTCAGTCCGGTGCTGACAGCCAAGTGTTCCAACAGGCCGCGAGCGGATTCAGGGTACTCGATGCGAGCCAGGTAGTGCGGCACGTGGACGACGAAGCCCATCGCGTCGTGCCCCGCCTCGCCCAGTCGCAGTTCCACCAGCGCGCCGGCATGACCCGGCATCTGCATGGTGTTGAACCACCGGTGATAACCGGAGATCAACTCGCGACGGGTGGCGTGTGCAGTGACCGCCGCTGGGCGGGTGTGCGGGACCGCCATCGGCGCTGCGCCCAGGCCGACCGTCAGGCCAACCGCGAAGCGCTCCACCAGCTCAAGAACCGCGTCGGAGAACCGCTCCCACAGCAGATCCGGCTCCGGCCCGCTCAGTAACAAAAACGTGGTGCCCGCGCTGTCCTGCACCTCGTAGAGCACCAACTCGGGCTGCTGGTAACTCGCCCAACGGTCCTCGTCGAAGGTCATTACCGGTCGGCGAGAGCGGTAATCCAGCAGCAGGTCGACGTCGAATGTGGCGACCACCCGGTGCTGCAGATTCTCCAGCAAATGTGCGACCGCCAGTTGACCGGCCTGGCCGGCGTCGACAAACCCGGTGAGGGCGTGCACGAGCACCGTGCCCGCCCCGGTCGAAGGCTCGGCTTCAATGTGGTATAGGTCAGGATTCACAATTGATATAACGCTGCACAGGGGCAGATCCATCCCAGGTACAACTCCATACTTGTCGTCTGCGATGGGGTCGGGCGTGCGGGACGCGGACCGGTCCCCAAAGTGGTCACCTGGTGGAGATCGACTTCACAACAGGGTGTTGCGCCGGGCAGGCTCGGCGCCATGCCGCTCATACCGCCACACCTCGTCGCCTTCCTCGCTGCCGTGCTGCGCAGCCCGGCCACCGTAGGCGCGGTAGCGCCGAGCTCGCCCCAACTGGCGGCTCGGCTGGCCGCCGTGGTACCCCGGGTAGGGGAGCCGGTCGTGGTGGAGCTCGGGCCGGGCACCGGTTCGGTCACGACGGCCATCGAACATCGGCTCGCTGGTCGGGGGCGGCATGTGGCGGTCGAGATCGACCCTGAACTGGCCCACTACCTGCGCGCCCAGCACGCGGGAGTTGAGGTGCTGGTCGGCGACGCCGCTGAACTGGAGCGGCTGTTCGCCGAGCACCAGGTGTCTGCGGTTGATGCTGTGGTCAGCGGGCTGCCGTGGTCACTGATCGACACCGACGCGCAGCGGGCGATCGTTGCCGCGACGGCGCGTTCACTGCGACCGGGGGGCTGCTTCACCACGTTTGCCTACGTCCACGCGTTGTCGATGACTCGGGCGCGCCAGTTCCGGGCGTTGCTCGGCGAGATGTTCTTTGAGGTTCTCACCACTCGTACGGTCTGGTGGAATCTGCCTCCGGCGGTGACCTATGTCTGCCGAAGGTCGCGTGAGGTGCAAACCGAAGTCGATGGGCGTCCGGGCGCGGCAGGGTAACCAGCTCCTCCGACATTCGGCGGCGGTTGACGACCCTGGTGGGGTAGTAGTCCACACCCATACCCGCAGTCCACAGCCGGCCACGACGTGACTGTCCCGCCAGCGGCCGCGGGAGGACGGTTCCACGTCATGAGCGCACCTACCGCCGTCAGTATCCGGCTATCCGACCCCTCCGAGCTGATCGCCGCCGTCCCGCATCTACTCGGCTTCCACCCGCGCAACTCCGTGGTCTTGTTGGCACTACACGGTAAAAGTCTTGGATTAACTCTGCGAGCCGATCTCGTAGACGATGACCAAGCCGCGGTGTTAGCCGCGCAGCTGTTGCCACCGATCGCCCGGCAGCGACCCACCGGCGTCGCGCTGATCGTCGTCGGTGGTACGTCCACTCCGGCTGGTGATCCTCCACACCGCGCAGTGGTGGACGCCCTCGACGGAGTGCTGACCGGAGCAGGGCTCCCCGTGGTGCACGCGGCGTGGACCGCCGAGACAGCGCGCGGCGCCCCGTGGCGCTGCTACGACGATCCGTTCTGTGCCGGCACGGTGGCCGATCCCACTACGAGCCCGCTGGCAGCAGCCACTGTCGCGGCCGGTGCTGTGACGTTCGGTAGCCGGGAGGAGATGGCCGAGCTGGTGGCTCCGGAGGATCCAGCGGCACTGCAACGGCGGGCGATCCTGTTGGCTGCGGCTGACGCGGAGCATCCGATGAGCGCCCGGCTGGTAGCCCAGCGACTCGCCCGGTTGAAGGAGTTGCACCGAGCAGCAGCAGCGGGGGATCTCGCGTTGAGTGACGGCACCGTCGCCGAGGTCGCTTCCGCGCTGTGCGACCACCGGGTCCGGGACGCGTGCCTGCCCGGGTGCACGGGCCCCGGCGCGGCCGCCGCCGAGCGGCTCTGGCTGGCTCTGGTTCGCGCGACTCCCGCACCGGAGCGGGCTGAGCCTGCGGCACTGCTGGCGCTCACCGCCTACCTTCGCGGGGACGGCGCGCTGGCGGGCGTCGCGTTGGACGCCGCGCTGCAGGCCTGCCCGCATCACTCACTGTCAGGGTTGCTGCGGGCGGCACTGGACGGGGGGCTGCCACCGGAGCTGCTACGCAGCGTCGCTGAAGATGCCGCTGCCGCCCTTCGGCGACCTGCGCGCAGCTCGGTGAAGCGACGATCACGGCGAAAGCGGTGACTGGTGATCCGCGAGGGCGGCGCTCAACCGACGCGGCGGGCGAACTCCCACGCGTCGGCCACGATCACGGCCAAGTCAGCGCGTTCGGGCTTCCAACCCAACTCGCAGTGCGCTCGTTCGCTGGCGGCGATCAGCACCGCCGGGTCGCCCGGTCGGCGTGGTGCGCACTGCGCCGGAATCGGGTGCCCGGTGATCTGCCGGCAGGTGTCTATCACCTGCTGCACCGAGAAGCCGGTTCCGTTGCCCAAGTTATAGATCCGATGCTCGCCGGGGACGGCGTGCACGAGTGCCCGCTCATGGGCGTCGGCGAGGTCCACTACGTGGATGTAGTCGCGGATGCAGGTGCCATCCGGCGTGGGCCAATCCTCCCCGAACACCATGATCTTGTTTCGGCGGCCGAGGGCGACCTGCAGTACCAACGGGATGAGGTGGGTCTCAACAGTGTGCCGCTCCCCGTATCGGCCATACGCGCCGGCGACATTGAAATACCGCAAGCTCACGGCTGCTATGCCGTGCGCGATGGCATAGGAGCCGATCGCGTGGTCGATTGCCAGTTTCGTCGCCCCATAGGGATTGGTCGGTTGGTTGGCGGCCTCTTCGGTGATCGGCACCGACGCGGGTTCGCCGTAGGTGGCCGCGGTCGAGGAGAAGACCAGCCGGGGAGTCCCGTGCTCGCGCATCGCTTCCAGCAGCCGCAGCGAGGCCACCACGTTGCCCAGCCAATAGCGCTGCGGCTGGGCCATCGATTCCCCGACCAATGAGCGGGCTGCAAAATGCAGCACGCCGTCGAAGCCTTCGGCCAGTACCGGGCCGGCATCCTCGACATTTCCCTCGACGAACCGGCAGGCGGAAGGCACCGCGTCCCGGTGGCCAGTAGATAGGTCATCGAGGACCACGACGTCGTGGCCGGCCTCGACCAGGCGCGCGGCGCAGATACTGCCGATGTAGCCCGCGCCGCCGGTGACCAGCAGACGCATCCGATTGGGCTGGGTCATCTCGGGCTGGTCATCGCCGACGGTCCAGTCACCGCCGGCGGCCCATGACCGCGTGCGCCAGCGCGCCGCTGACCTCGACCTTGGCGCCTCGACCGGACAGTACGACCGGATGGTTCGCCCGCGCCTGGGCGCCCACCTCCACCAGGTTGCCGGGCACCGCGTCGACCTTGTGCAGGTCCGCCATCAGGGTCGGGTCGAGCTGCACGTGCTCGGCGATCCGTCGCACCTCCACCGTGCCGCCACCGCGCCGGGCCACTTCGTCGAGCCGGACCAGGTCGGGTTCGACCGGGCCAGCGGCTTCGCCGACCCCGAGCTCGTCCAATCCCGGGATCGGGTTGCCGTACGGCGACGTGGTGGGGTTGCCCAGTAGCGCGACCAGCTTTCGTTCCACCGCCTCGCTCATCACGTGCTCCCAGCGGCAGGCCTCGGTGTGTACCTGCTCCCACTCGAGCCCGATCACGTCGACGAGGAGAAGCTCGGCCAGCCGGTGCTTGCGCATCACCGAAGTGGCTCGGCTGCGGCCCTCCGTGGTGAGCTCGAGGTGCCGGTCGTCGGCCACTGTCAGCAGACCGTCGCGCTCCATGCGGGCCACCGTCTGGCTGACAGTGGGCCCACTTTGACCGAGGCGCTCGGCGATCCGCGCCCGTAGCGGGACCACACCTTCCTCCTCGAGCTCGAAGATGGTGCGCAGGTACATCTCGGTGGTGTCGATGAGATCGTTCACACCAGGCTCCCTCGGTTGTCATTATGGTAGTGGCCCGCTGGGCAAACTGCGGAAACCCACTGGCAGTGAGGGCAGGATGGGTGACATGAATCCGGTGATCACGTCTCGCGAGCTGGCTGTACTGCTCGCTGGCCCCGAGCCTCATGTCGTGGCCGACGTACGGTGGTCGCTCAGTGGGCCCGGCCGCCCGGACTACCAGGCCGGTCACCTGCCCGGTGCGGTATTCCTCGACGTGGACAGCGACCTGGCCGGGCCGCCCGGTCCGGATGGGCGCCACCCCCTCCCGGAGCCGGCGGCGCTGCAGGCGTCCCTGCGGGCGGCCGGCGTCGGCGCAACGACCCCGGTTGTCGCCTACGACGCGGCCGACAGCTCGGTGGCGGCACGGCTGTGGTGGCTGCTGCGCTGGGTGGGACACCCCTCGGTTGCGGTCCTCGACGGAGGGATCGCGGCGTGGCAAGCAGCGGGGCTGCCGGTGGCCGTCGACGTGCCCCGACCGCAGCCGGGCACCATCACGGTGCGGCCCGGGGCAATGCCCGTGCTTGACGCGTCGCAAGCTGCGGCACTGGCCCGCGATGGAGTGCTGCTGGACGCCCGAACGGCGCCCCGCTACCGGGGCGAGATCGAGCCGGTGGACCCGCGCGCCGGCCACATACCCGGGGCAGTCAACGCGCCGTTGTGCGAGCTGACCGATGCGCAGGGGCACTGGCTCCCGCCGACCCGGTTGCATGAGCTCGCCCGACGGTGGGGGGTCGGCGGTGCCGAGGTCGGCGCCTATTGCGGTTCCGGGATCAACGCATGTGCGCTGGTGCTCGGACTCGAGCGCGCCGGGGTGACCACGCCGCGGTGCCCGGCCGCGATGTACACCGGGTCATGGTCGCAGTGGTGCACTGACCCGGCCCGCGAACCAGCGCGGCCGGTAGCGTGCTGGGCCATGAACGCTCCCCGCGCGGTCGTCGTCTGGGACGACGCCCTCCTCGGCTACGACCTCGGCGGCCGGCACCCACTCAATCCCATCCGGC
>JALYTS010000016.1 GCA_030854185.1 Actinomycetota bacterium
GTCACAGCTGTGTGACGGGTAGCGCGGTGTTGTGACGGGTCTCCGCAGGGGTCGTGACGGGGTGCGGGTGGCTGTGACCAGGGCCGGTGCACACCCATCACAGGGGGTTGGGTTCGATGTCGATGCGACTGTAGTCAAACGTGCCGGACTTGCCCCGGTGCTCGTCGATGATCACAGCGGCGAACAAAAACCGCAGCACCGCATTGAGCCGTTGCCACTCCCCCTGAGCCGCCAACTGATCCCAGCAGGCCCGCGCGTGCGGGCCGACCAGACCCGCCAGGACCTCGACGGTGGGGCGCACGATGGTCTTGCGGTGCAGGGTGGTGATCCGGTCCTCGACGGTTTTGCGCATCGCCCGGTACTCCCGGGTAGACAACTCCCGCTGGGTCCACATGTCCTTCAGCTCGGCCAATTCGCGCTCATCAGCGGCGATCGCAGTCTCATCCTGTTCCGACAGCGCCGTCGCGGCACTCGGGGCGCCGGTCACATCGAGATGGGTCAGCAACTGAACGGCCGCGTCGGTGACGAACGCTTCGAGCGTCGTGGCATGAATGCGGCGGGTACACCGGGTCGGACCGAGCTCGTTGCGACGAGTACACAGATACGACGGGGCCCTACCCCGGGATCCGGACATGTGCGTGCCGCATTTCTTACACACCACCAACCCACGCAACACATAAAACCGCGACGACCGATACACGTGCGCCGACGCCCGGTAGGCAGACCGGTCCTGCACCTCGGCCCAGGTACCCCGGTCGATGATCGCCGGCCAGTCCCCCTCACCGAACTCCTCGCCCCGAAACACCCGGATTCCGGTCACATGCCGCGACCGCAACATCCGGCGCACCGACCCGGGGTGCCACAGACCCCCACCCGCCGCGGGCGCTCCCCGCGCATTCAACGCCTCCGCGATCTCACGCGGGGTCACACCGTCGAGATACCGAGCGAACATCTCCCGAATGACCTGCGCCTCCGCCTCGATGACGGTCTGTGCGTCGGCGGCGTAGCCGTAGGGGCGGCGGGCGCTGGTATGCGGGCGCCCGTCTCGCGCCCTGTCCTCCAACGCATCCCGCAACCGCCGCGACGTGTCATCCGACGACCGGCATGCGTGGGCCACCTCGATCCGCAGAAAAAACCGATCATCCGGATCCGACAGATCCCGACGATTCGCCTGCCCATGCAACGTGATGTCATGCTCATCAGACAGCGTCAGGAGTTCCTCCAGATCCCGGGGTTGGCGCATCAACCGATCCGGGTGATACACAATCACATGCCCCACCCCACCCGCCCGGATCGCGGACAGCAACGCATCCCAGCCCGGACGCCTCCGCCGCCGCTGCCACGCCGAACGATTGTTATCCACAAACACACACCCCGCCGCGATCACCAACCCCAACCGATCAGCCACCTCGCGGCACAACCGCTCTTGGCGATCCACCCCCGTCTGATCCTCATCCCGAGCACTCGACACCCGGCAATACACCGCCGCCGGTTGACCCACCCACCCCGACACCCCACCACTCCCACCAGGCCGCCCACTCCGGCGAGCTACACCCTGTCTGCGACGCTCCACACCATCCATGCCACGGAGTGTACGAACAACCAATGGGCTCGGTGATCACCCGGACCTGCCCCGGTCCGATCTCACCCGCGGCCAACGCCGCTGCAGTGTTGGCCAGCAACGGCGCCAGGACCTCACCGGTCAACGTGCGACGCGACGCGAGCTGCCCGGCGTGGGTGACGCGGGTGCCGGCCTCGGTGGGTGACAGGTTCAGCATCCCGGCCAGGAGTTGCTTGGTGTTGCGGAACCCAGCGGCAACCGCGACATTGCGAGATTCCAACTCCCCGACCGCATCCAGCATCACCGAATACACCATCCGCGACACGGATTCGATATCCCGGACCTGATCCGGCAACCCCGCATCGTCGCAGTCAATGATGGAGCAACGCCACCGATCGAGACAAGCGACCATCGCCTGCCTCGGATCCAGTAGCGTCTCCATCACGGGACCATTGTCGCACCCACCCCTGACAATCACGGGCTCAACCAGAGCCACCGGCACGAGAATTTCATTGATGCGACGACCGGTCGAAAGGAACAACGTGCGCATCGGACTGCATGTGGAACCCGACCGGATCCCAAGTGACCACAACCGCCGGCATCGTCTACGCCGTCGTGGCCGCGGTTCCCCTGGCCTGCACCGCCGTCCGCCGATCGCCCCGCGATAGCGTGATCAGAGTCCGGACATTGAGTCGCCAAACTTCTCGCGAAGCTGGTCAAACGCCCGGTGGGGGTGCGCCTTGTGCAGGTACTCACGGATCAGCGCAGCACAGTTACTCGGGTTGTGCTGCCCGGTGTCGAGCTCGATGTCGTACAGGCCGTGCGCGTGAACGGTGGCCAGCTGAGCAGCTCCCTGCCCGATCTCACGGTCACCACGAATCCGCTCACGGCGCACGAGCTCCTCAGCAGAGCAGCGGACTCCGACGAACACCACATCGAAGGGACGTAGCACTGTGAGGCAATCGAGCAGTCTCCAGCGTTCGCTGAGCACGTAGTCCGCGATGACATTGTTGCCAGCCTCGGCCATGCCCGCCACCACTCGGTGGAAGCCTGCCCGGGTCTGTTTCAAGACGCGGTCCAGTTCGCTGCGGCTCAGGCGTTGAGTGGGCTCCTTGGCTCGCATTGAGTTGATGGCATCGACCGACAGACGTCTTGCCCGAGCTTGAGGTGCCGTTCAAGAAAATGATTTGACCTCGGTCATCGATGGCCACGGCTGCCCTCCCCGATACTCCTTGGCGCGGTCGCCACACGCGCGCCGCGACACGTGGCCTGAGTCGGGCCGCGGCCAGCTCACTCGGTCGGGCAGGAGGTCGCCGCTCGCAACCTCGCGGGGATCCGCTTCTCCAGGCCGAACGGTTCGAGGCTCTGGTTCAGGAAGCCGTCGAAGGCTGCGGCGATGTCCTCGGTGTCCCAGCCCGCACAATCCAGCACCGGCTCCTTGATCGCCGGCTGGCGCACGATATGCAACCGGTCCCCGGTGCACCGGATGAGCTGCCCGGTGATCCCGTCGGCGAGATCCGACAGCAGGTAGGTGATCAGTGGCGCTACCCGGTCGGGGGTGCGCTCGCGGGTACAGCGCAACTGGGCGGCCGGGGAACGCTCCACCAACCGGGTCCAGGCCAGTGGACAGACACCGTTGACCCGAATGGCCGCCTCCTCCAGATCCAGCGCCCAGGAGTACGTCAGCGACGCGACCGCGCCTTTGGAGGCCGAGTAGGCACCCGCGCGACGCTGGCCGAACGACGAACCCGACGAGATGTTGACGATCGATCCGCTGCCCTGTGCGCGCATCGCCCTCGCGGCCGCGATGCCGCAATAGAGCACTCCCAGGACGTTGACTTCAATGACGTCGCGGGCGGCGGAACTGCTTTCCTCCCAGGGCAGGACCTCGTGGGGGCCGAGCGCGGCGTTGTTCACCAGACCGTCGATCCTGCCGAAGTGCTCCAGGCACTGCCGCACGATCCCGCTGGCCTGGTCCGGATCGCGAACCGACGCCGCGTTGGCCACCGCCCGGCCGCCCTGCTCAACGATCCGCTCTACGACCGCCTCGGCCTGCCCACCATCGACGTCATTGACCACGACGCAGGCCCCGGACCGGGCCACGTGGCGGGCGTAAGCCTCGCCCAGACCGCGGCCAGCCCCGGTGATGACGACCGCCTTACCGTCAAGAATGCTCATCTGTGCCCGCCCTTCGGGGTGACCGGGCCTGATGGACCGGCGGTGCCCGTCAGTCTGCGGCGGCCATGGCACCGGGACAGGTCAAGGCTCCATGAAGGGTTGCAGCACAGCGCCGGACGGGTGCGGCCGATCGGCCCAACGGGTCCCTGCGGCTACTCAGCGGACTACTCAACCGCCTTCGGCTACTCAACCGTCAGTATCAGCGGGCCCTCGACGGTCACAGCGATCGAGTGTTCCCAATGCGCGGCACGGCAACCGTCGACGGTCACCACGGTCCAGCCATCGCCGAGTTCCTCGGTCTTGTCACTGCCCGCGGTGAGCATCGGCTCGATCGCCAAGGCCATGCCGGGCACCAACCGGGGTCCGCGGCCGGGGCGGCCCACGTTGGGCAGAAACGGGTCCATGTGCATGGCCGTACCGATCCCGTGGCCACCGTAATCGGCAACGATCCCGTAGGACGTCCCGTGCTCGGCGGCCGCGGCCAGTGCCGCGGTCTCCACCGCGTGGGAGATGTCAGTCAACCTGCCACCGGGTTGCGCCGCTGCGATTCCGGCCTTCAACGCCGCCCGGCAGGCCGCCGACAGCCGGCTGTCGGACTCCGCAACGGTGCCGATGTGCACCGTCACCGCCGCGTCGCCGTGCCAACCCTCGAGGATCGCGCCGCAGTCCAGGGAGAGCAGGTCGCCGTCGGCGAGCACCTGCCCGCGGCTGGGGATGCCGTGCACCACCTGCTCGTTCACCGAGCTGCAGATCGACCCGGGGAACCCGTGGTAGCCCTTGAATGACGGCACCGCGCCGGCGTCGCGGATCGACTGCTCCGCCAACTCGTCGAGTTCGCCAGTGCTCACCCCGGCGCGGGCATGGCACTGGAGCAATCGCAGTGTCCGGGCCACCACCGCACCGGCGGCCCGCATCGCCTCGATTTCGCCAGGCGACTTCAGCTCGATGCTGGCCTTGCCCCGCAACCGTCGTACCACAGCACGCACCCCGCCCCCGGTCATCGCACGCTCGTCACGCCCGGGTTCGCAACGCGTGCAGCGCCCAGGCTGTTACGTCTGGCACCGAACCGGCCGCTGGCACGGTGACCAACCGATCGGCGTAGAAGTCGAGCAGCGGCGCGGTCTGCTCGCGATAGAGCTGCTGGCGGTGCCGGATGACATCCTCAGTGTCGTCGCCGCGCCCGCGGGCCAGCAGGCGTTGCACCACCTGGTCCTCGGGCACGTCGAACGCCAGGACCGTGTCGATCGCGCAGTCCCGCTCGCGCAGCAGATTCTCCAGCACCTCGGCCTGGCGGACCGTACGGGGGAATCCGTCGAGCAGGAATCCCTCCCGGCACACGTCATCGGTAAGCCGTTGCGCGACCATTTCATTGGTGACCTCGTCGGGCACCAGCGCACCGGCATCCAGGTACTGCTTGACCGTGCGACCCAGGTCGGACCGGCGATCGACGTGCGCCCGGAACAGTTCTCCGGTGGAGATGTGCGCAACGCCGAGCTCCGCGCTCAGCACGGCGGCCTGAGTGCCCTTGCCCGCGCCCGGAGGACCGACAATGAGGATTCGCACTAGCGCAGGAACCCTTCATAGTTGCGCTGCATCAGCTGGCTTTCGATCTGCTTCACGGTATCCAGGCCCACCCCCACCATGATCAGCACGGCGGTACCGCCGAAGGGGAAGTTCTGGTTCTGCCCGTTACCGGTCAGATCCAGGAACAAGTTGGGCAATACCGCCACGATGCCCAGGTACAGCGAGCCAGGCAAGGTGATACGGCTGAGTACAAAGCTCAGATACTCGGCGGTGGGTCGTCCGGGCCGGATACCAGGGATGAAACCGCCGAATTTCTTCATCTCCTCAGCACGTTCTTCCGGGTTGAAAGTGATCGCCACGTAGAAGTAGGTGAAGAAGATGATCATCAGGAAGTACAGGCCGATATGTACCCAGCTGGCCTGGTCGACCAGGTAGCGAGTGATGAACGTCTGCCACCAACCTGGTTTGCTGGTGGGCCCGCTGGTCAGCCGCGCGACGAGATCAGGCAGATAGAGCAGCGACGACGCGAAGATGACCGGAATGACGCCGGCCTGGTTCACCTTCAGCGGCAGGTAGGTGGAGGTGCCGCCGTACATCCGGCGCCCGATCATCCGTTTGGCGTACTGCACCGGAATCCGCCGCTGGCCCTGCTCGACGAACACGACACTGGCGATGATCGCCAGGCCGAACAAGCACACCAGCAGGAATACCAGCAGGCCCTGCGAGTCCAGGATATTCTTGCCCTCAGCTGGAATGCGGGCCGCGATCGAAGTGAAGATCAGCAGCGACATGCCGTTGCCGATGCCCCGTTCGGTGATCAGCTCACCCAACCACATGATCACCCCGGTACCCGCGGTCATCACCACGACGATGACCACCAGGTTGAATACCGACTGATCAGGAATCGGCGGCAGCGAGCAGCCGGAGAACAGTTGACCGCGCACCGCCAGCGCCACGATGCCGGTGGACTGCAGGATAGCCAGCGCGATCGTCAGGTACCGGGTGTACTGCGTGAGCTTGTTCTGACCGGACTGACCCTCCTTCTTCAGCACTTCGAAGCGAGGTATCACGACCGTCAGCAGCTGGATGATGATGCTCGCGGTGATGTACGGCATGATCCCCAACGCGAACACCGACAACCGCAACAATGCCCCGCCGCTGAAAAGATTGATCAGCGAGTAGACGTTCTGATTGTCGCCGTGCTGTACCCGGTCCAGGCACTGATTGATATTGACGTAGGAGACCCCGGGCGACGGCAGCGTCGCACCTGCCCGGTAGATCACCACCATGCTGAGCGCGAACAGGATCTTGCGGCGCAGATCCGGTGTCGCTAGGGCCGAGCGGAAGGCGCCGAGCACTCATACCTCCTGGGCGCGGCCGTAGTGAGGCCGTCGATCATAGACCGGCGGTCGCATGGCCGGGGGCGGCGACCGAGCGGTGCAGCCGAGCCTGACAGCGGAGGCCATCTGGCTTGCCCACGCGTTGAGCCCGACTCTAACAGCAGGACCGGGCTGTCATAACGAGAGCCCGCACGGGCAGGCGCAGGCTACAGCTCGGTACTGCTGCCGCCCGCCGCGGCGATTCTATCCCGCGCGGAACCGGAGAAACGCTGGGCGCTGACCTGCAGCGTGACCCCCGCGATGTCACCATCGCCGAGCACCTTCACCGGCAGACCCTTGCGCACCGCACCAGCGGCGACGAGCTGGTCGGGGCCCACGGTGCCGCCGGCAGGGAACAACCTAGCCAGGTCGCCGACGTTGACCACCTGGTACTCCGTGCGGAACCGGTTGCGGAAGCCCTTGAGCTTGGGTAGCCGCATGTGGATCGGCATCTGCCCACCCTCGAAGGTGGCCGGCACGTTTTTGCGCGCCTTGGTTCCTTTGGTACCGCGACCCGCCGTCTTACCCTTTGAACCCTCGCCACGGCCGACTCGCATCTTGACGGTCTTCGCGCCAGGGGCTGGGCGCAGGTGATGAACCTTGATAGTCACTTCGCCGTCACCTCGTTCGCAACTTCCTCCACCGTCACCAAGTGACGGACGGTGGCAATCATGCCGCGGACCTGAGAGTTGTCGTCCTTGACAACGGACTGCCGGATCTTGCGCAGTCCCAGCGAGCGCAGCGTCTCCTTGTGATTGCGCAGGCTCCCGATGGTGCTGCGAACCTGGGTGATCTTCAGATCAGCCATGTCACGCCCCCATCCCGGCGGCCCGCGCCCGCAACATGCCAGCCGGCGCCACGTCCTCCAGCGGCAGACCGCGGCGTGCGGCCACCTCCTCCGGGCGCTGCAATCCCTTCAACGCCGCCACTGTGGCGTGCACAACATTGATCGCGTTATCACTGCCCAGCGACTTCGAGAGCACGTCGTGCACACCGGCGCACTCCAACACCGCGCGAACTGGGCCGCCGGCGATGACTCCGGTACCCGGAGACGCCGGACGCAGCAACACAACGCCGGCCGCTGCCTCGCCGGTGATCGGGTGCGGGATGGTGCTGGCGATCCGGGGAACCCGGAAGAAGTTCTTCTTGGCTTCCTCCACGCCCTTCTGGATCGCCGCCGGCACCTCCTTGGCCTTTCCGTAACCGACGCCGACCATCCCGTCGCCGTCGCCCACCACGACCAACGCGGTGAAGCTGAAACGTCGACCACCCTTGACGACCTTGGCCACCCGGTTGATCGCGACCACCCGCTCGAGGTGTGGGCTCTTCTCCGGCTGGGCCGCGCCGCGGCCGCCGTCGCGGCGGTCTCGACGATCGCTACGCTCGCCTCCGGGTCCGCCTTCCCGCCGCATGCGTCCAGGCATCAGGCGTTCCTTCCGTTGCTCGCGTGCCGCTGTTGTTGCTGTCTTGGGTGCTGTTTGCTGTCGAACATCAGTCAGAATTCCAGGCCGGCTTTGCGCGCGGCGTCGGCCAGCACCGCGATCCGACCGTGATAGTCGTAGCCGCCGCGGTCGAAGACCACCCGGTCCACACCGACCGCCTTGGCTCGGGCTGCGATCAGCTCGCCGACCTTGACCGCCCGGGCCTTCTTGTCGCCGTCGATGGCGCGGACGTCCGGCTCGATGCTCGACGCCGCCGCCAGGGTGTGCCCGGCCAAGTCGTCCACCAGCTGCACGCCGATGTGTCGAGACGAGCGGTTGACCACCAGGCGTGGGCGCTCCGGCGAACCGCTGACCCTCTTGCGCAGCCGAAAATGCCGCCGCGTCCTGGCCAGCCGCCGCCGGGTCGAGACGTCCGTGCCGAATCGCGGCCGCTTCGTCACTCCGGTCGCCGACGGCTGAGCCGTCGGCGCAACAACCGACGGTTCAGCCGTCGAATCGGATCTTGCTGCCTCAGCCATGATCACTTACCTGTCTTCCCGACCTTGCGTCGGATCTTCTCGCCCGCGTAGCGGACACCTTTGCCCTTGTAAGGGTCAGGACGCCGCAGCCTACGGATGGTCGCCGCGATCTCGCCGACCGCCTGCTTGTGAATCCCGGCCACGGAGAATCGCGTCGGGCTCTCTACTCTGAAGCTGATGCCGTCAGGCGCCTTGATCGGCACCGGGTGGCTATATCCCAACGAGAACTCCAGATCCGAGCCCTTGGCCACCACCCGGTAACCGACGCCGTGGATCTCCATGCGCTTCTCGTAACCCTGGCTGACCCCGAGAACCATGTTGTTCACCAAGGTCCGGGACAGACCGTGCAAAGACTTGCTGCGCCGTTCATCGTCCGGCCGGTGAACAAGCAGGGTACCGTCCTGATCCCGCTCCACGGTGATCGGCTCGGGCACGGTGTGCGACAGGGCGCCCTTGGGGCCCTTTACGATCACGGTACGCCCGTCGATGACCACATCTACGCCGGCCGGCACTATGATCGGCTGCTTTCCGATGCGCGACATCTTCGTTGCTCCCCTCTCACCAGACGAAGGCGAGGACTTCCCCGCCTACCCGCTTCTTGGCGGCCTGCCGGTCGGTGAGCAGTCCGGTCGACGTGGAGATGATCGCCACACCGAGCCCGCCGAGCACCTTGGGCAGCGCGGTCGACTTGGCGTACACCCGCAGGCCAGGCTTGGACACCCGGCGCAGGCCGGCAATGCTGCGCTCCCGGTTTGGGCCGAACTTCAGTTCTACCACCAAGGACTTTCCTACGGGTGCGTCCTCAGCGTGAAAGCCCGAGATGTAACCCTCACGTTGGAGGATCTCGGCAATATTCACCTTGATCTTGGAGTGCGGCATCACGACAGTGTCGTGATAGGCCGAGTTCGCGTTTCGCAGACGGGTCAGCATGTCTGCGATCGGGTCGGTCATCGTCATGGCGAACTCGTGATCCCTTCCCGCCGTGGTTCCCTGCCGGGCCTACGGCGACTATTGGCTACGCCTCGTGAGTGGCGATGCGGGCTAGAGCCCGCATCGCCACTCACGAGGTAGGTCGCGAAGCTCCCTACCATGAGGACTTGCTCACGCCGGGGAGCTCACCCCGGTGGGCCATCTGGCGCAGGCAGATCCGGCACAGCCCGAACTTCCGGTACACAGCCTTGGGTCGCCCGCAGCGCTGGCAACGGGTGTAGCCCCGCACCGCGAACTTGGGCTTGCGCGCGGCTTTGATGACCAGCGCCTTCTTCGCCATCAGCTCTCCTTGAAGGGGAAGCCCAGACGACGCAGCAGCGCCCGGCCTTCTTCGTCGGTGGTCGCGGAAGTGACCACAGTGATATCCATACCGCGCTGGCGGTCGATGTTGTCCGGGTTGATCTCACGGAACATCGACTGTTCATTGAGGCCGAAGGTGTAGTTACCGTGACCGTCGAACTGGGTCGGCGACAGACCACGGAAATCGCGGATACGGGGCAGCGCGATCGACAGCAGCCGGTCCAGAAACTCCCACATCCGGTCGCCGCGCAACGTCACCTTGGCGCCGATCGGCATTCCCTCGCGCAACTTGAACTGCGCGACGGATTTGCGTGCTCGCTTCACCTGCGGCTTCTGGCCGGTGATCGTCGTCAGGTCCCGCACAGCGCCGTCCATCAGCTTGGCGTCCCGGGCGGCCTCACCGACACCCATGTTCACTACGACCTTGACCATCCCGGGTACCTGCATCGCGTTGGCGTAGTCGAACTGTTCGCGCAACGCGGCGACGATCTCCCCGCGGTACCGGGTCTTCAGCCTCGGCGTCGTCACCACAGGTTTGCTCTCTACCGTAGTCATCTCAGACGTCCTTGCCAGTGCGCCGCGACACGCGCACGCGCTTGCCCTCGTCATCAGTGCGGTAACCCACTCGGGCCGGCTTGCCACTGGAGTCGACGACCATGACGTTCGAGACGTCGATGGCGGCCTCCTGAGTGACAATCCCGCCACTTTGCGCACCTCGCTGGGTGCGACTGATGCGGGTGTGTTTCTTGATCCGGTTAACCCCTTCCACCAGCACGCGGCCAGCATCCGGGTAGGCCTGGATCACCTTGCCTTTGGCGCCTTTGTCCTTGCCGGCGATAACAACGACCGTGTCGCCTTTGCGGATTCTCATGGTTAGAGCACCTCCGGGGCCAGCGAGATGATTTTCATGAACCGCTTGTCCCGGAGCTCCCGACCGACCGGACCGAAAATCCGGGTACCGCGCGGCTCACCATCGGGCTTGATCAGTACAGCGGCGTTCTCGTCGAACCGGATGTAGGAACCGTCCGGTCGGCGCTTCTCCTTCACGGTGCGCACGATCACGGCCTTGACCACATCGCCGCGCTTGACGTTGGCTCCGGGAATGGCTTCCTTGACGGTCGCCACGATGATGTCCCCGATGCCGGCGTAGCGGCGCGAGCTACCGCCGAGCACCCGAATGCACAGGATCTCCTTGGCACCCGTGTTGTCGGCGACCCGCAGTCGCGATTCCTGCTGGATCACGTCAACTACCCCTTCTCGCAGCCGATAGCGGCCCAAAAGACGACACCGTGGCTCACTTGGCCTTCTCGAGGATCTGGACCAGCCGCCAGCGCTTGGTCGCCGACAGCGGGCGCGTCTCCATCAGCTGCACCCGGTCACCGACCCCCGCGACGTTGGCCTCGTCATGCGCCTTCACCTTTGTGGTGGAGCGCAGCACCTTGCCGTACAACGGGTGCTTCTTGCGGTCCTCCAGCGCCACCACGACCGTCTTATCCATCTTGTCCGAAACGACGTAACCCTCTCGGACCT
The DNA here is from genome assembly GCA_030854185.1 of Actinomycetota bacterium. GTDB lineage: Bacteria > Actinomycetota > Actinomycetes > Mycobacteriales > Pseudonocardiaceae. The sequence goes on from JALYTS010000016.1 coordinate 11,423, forward strand.
TTCGCTTATTTCGCTGCTCAGTATCGCTCATGCCGCACCCTCACTTCCGGCAACGGCGTCCGGAGACACCGACAGACCCAGCTCACGCTCGTGCATCACGGTATAGATGCGGGCGATGTCTCGCCGGACCGTACGCAGCCGGCGGTTGTTGTCCATTTGTCCGGTGGCCATCTGGAAGCGCAGGTTGAACAGCTCTTCCTTGGATTCGCGAAGTCGCAGCAGCAGCTCGTCGTCGGTGAGCTCGCGCAGCTCACTCGCGGCGGTGGTGGTCGCCATCAGAAGTCCACCCCCTCGCGGGTGACGATCCGGCATTTCATCGGCAGCTTGTGGATCGCGCGGCGCAACGCCTCGCGGGCGACCGACTCATTCGGGTAGGCCATCTCGAACATGATCCGACCTGGCTTGACGTTGGCCACCCAGAATTCGGGCGAGCCCTTGCCGGATCCCATCCGGGTTTCCGCCGGTTTCTTGGTCAGTGGCCGGTCCGGGAAGATAGTGATCCAGACCTTGCCGCCTCGGCGGATGTGCCGGTTGATCGCGATCCGGGCGGACTCGATCTGCCGGTTGGTCACGTAGGCCGATTCCAAAGCCTGGATCCCGAAGTCTCCGAAGGTGACCTGAGTACCGCCGGTGGCCATACCCGACCGGCCCGGTGAGTGCTGCTTGCGATGCTTGACCTTGCGTGGAACTAGCACGTCTCAGCCCTCCCCAGGCCCTGCGGTGGCCGCCTCGTCGGTACTGGCCGGAAGTGCTGGACTGGTCGGAAGTGCTGGACTGGTCGGGTGCGGCGCAGCGCTGGTGACCGGCTCGGGCGACGTGCTCTGCGGACCACTGGCTTGCGTGGTTTGCGCCCCGGCAAGTTCCGCTGCCGCGGCGCGACCCGCCTCAGTCGAGGTTCCGGTCGTCCCGGTGGCACCGGAACGACGCCGGGCAGGACGCTCCCGTCGCGGTGCACGGGCCGCAGCGTCCGCCGCTCTGGCGGCGCTCTCTACGTCGCGCTCACGTCGCCCGCCGACCACATCACCCTTGTAGATCCATACCTTCACACCGATCCGACCGAATGTGGTACGTGCCTCGAACAGCCCGTAATCGATGTCGGCACGCAGTGTGTGCAGCGGAACCCGCCCCTCGCGATAGAACTCCGAGCGGGACATCTCAGCGCCGCCCAAACGCCCGGAGCACTGCACCCGGATGCCTTTGACCTGCGGTGAACGCATCGCCGATTGGATCGCCTTGCGCATCGCGCGCCGGAAAGCGACCCGGTTGGACAGCTGCTCGGCGACTCCCTGAGCAACGAGCTGAGCCTCCGCCTCGGGATTCTTGACCTCAAGGATGTTGAGCTGCACCTGCTTGCCCGACAGCTTCTCCAGCTCACCCCGGATCCGGTCGGCCTCCGCGCCGCGGCGACCGATCACGATGCCCGGGCGCGCGGTGTGGATGTCCACCCGCACCCGATCGCGGGTGCGCTCGATCTCGACCTTCGCGATGCCCGCCCGCTCCATGCCCTTGGACAGCAGTCTGCGGATCGCGACGTCCTCTTTGACGTACTCGGCGTACTGCTTGTCCGCGTACCAGCGAGACTTCCAGTCGGTCGAGATGCCGAGTCGAAAGCCGTGCGGGTTGATCTTCTGACCCACTAGCGGGCACTCCTTGTCTGGGTGGCCTTCTTGCCGGTGCCGGCCTGCCCGCCACGGGACCGGCCGCCGGCTCGACGCTGCGCCGTCTGACGATCGGGCACGGACTCGACCTCCACCGTGATGTGGCTGGTGCGCTTACGAATCCGGTAGGCCCGACCCTGCGCACGGGGTCGGAACCGCTTGAGCGTCGGCCCCTCATCGACGAACGCCCGGTACACCACCAGCGTGTCGGGGTCGACCTGGAGATTGTTCTGCGCGTTGGCCATCGCGCTGGCCAGCACCTTCGACACCAGTGCGGAGGCGGCCTGCGGTGCGAACTCGAGCACTGCGAGCGCCTCCTGCACGCTGCGGCCCTGGATGAGTTCGACCACCCGGCGCGCCTTCATGGGTGTCACGCGGACATACCGAGCCCGCGCCACCGCGCGGGATGGCTCCTGCGCTGCCGTGGCACCGGCCTCGTTACGGGCGTCCATGCGCTGCTACCTCTTCGTCTTTTCGTCGCTTCGGGGGGGTCCAGCTCGCCGGCTCAGCGCCGCCGCGCCCTTCGGTCGTCCTTGATGTGACCCCGGAACGTGCGGGTGGGGGCGAACTCACCAAGCTTGTGGCCGACCATCGCCTCGCTGACGAAGATCGGGACGTGTTTGCGCCCGTCGTGCACCGCGATGGTATGGCCGATCATGTCCGGGATGATCGTGGAGCGGCGCGACCAGGTCCTGATGACCTGCTTGGTGCCGGCCTCGTTCTGCGCATCCACCTTCTTGAGCAGGTGGTCGTCGATGAACGGGCCCTTCTTCAGGCTACGTGGCATGCTTGCACCCCTCCTGCTCAGCGCTTCTTGCCGGTACGGCGGCGGCGGACGATCAGCGAGTCGCTGGCCTTGTGGCGCCGGGTGCGGCCTTCGGGCTTGCCCGCCGGGTTCACCGGGTGGCGCCCACCGGAGGTCTTGCCCTCACCACCACCGTGTGGATGATCAACCGGGTTCATCACGACACCACGAACCGTGGGACGCTTGCCCTTCCAGCGCATCCGGCCGGCCTTACCCCAGTTGATGTTGCCCTGTTCGGAGTTGCCGACCTCCCCCACCGTGGCCCGGCACCGGACGTCAACGTTGCGGATCTCACCTGAGGGCATCCGCAACTGGCCGAAGGGACCGTCCTTGGCTACCAACTGGACTCGCGCACCAGCCGAGCGGGCAATCTTCGCGCCGCCGCCGGGTCGGAGCTCGATCGCGTGCACCACCGTGCCGACCGGGATGTTGCGCAGCGGCAGGCTGTTGCCCGGCTTGATATCGGCCTTGGGACCGTTCTCCACGGTATCGCCCTGGCGCAGTTTCTCCGGCGCGATGATGTAGCGCTTCTCGCCGTCGGCGTAATGCAGCAGGGCGATCCGCGCGGTGCGGTTCGGGTCGTACTCGATGTGTGCGACCTTGGCCGGCACGCCGTCTTTGTCCGCCCGCCGAAAGTCGATCAGGCGGTACGCGCGCTTGTGCCCGCCACCCTGGTGCCGGGTCGTGATCCTGCCGTAGGAGTTCCGGCCGCCCTTATTGTGCAGCGGCCGGACCAGCGACTTCTCCGGATGGTCGCGAGTGATCTCGGCGAAGTCGGCGACGCTGGAGCCGCGGCGGCCCGGGGTCGTCGGCTTGTACTTGCGGATGCCCATGTTATCCGTCCTCGCTCACGCGGCCGGCCCGCCGAAGATCTCGATCGGCTTACTCTCCGGCGACAGCGTCACGATCGCCCGCTTGGTGTCCTTACGCTTGCCGTATCCGAACTTGGTGCGCTTGCGCTTGCCCGGACGGTTGAGAGTGTTGACGCTGAGCACCTTCACACCGAAAACTTTCTCGACCGCGATCTTGATCTCGGTCTTGTTGGCGTGCGGAGCGACCAGAAAGGTGTACTTGTGCTGGTCCAGCAGGCCATAGCTCTTCTCCGAGATGACCGGCCTGCGGATCACGTCACGGGGATCGGGGATCATCGCCCTGCCTCCTGCACCGTGGTGTCTGCAACCGTGGTGTCTGCAACCGTGGTGTGGGCAGCCGCGGTGCGCCCGCTGCGTCCGGCCAGGAACGCCTGCAGGCCGTCCGCGGTGAACACCACCTCGTCGTTGCTCAGCACGTCGTAAGTGTTGAGCTGGTCGGAGGTCAGCACGTGTACCGAGGGCAGGTTACGCACGCTGCGGCGACTCACCTCGTCTGCGCGGCTGATCACCACCAGCACCTTGGTGTTCCGGCCGGCCAGCGCGTCAAGGACCGTGCGAGCCGCCTTGGTGGACGGCGCGTCACTGGTGACGAGCGCGGAAACCACATGCACCCGTCCGTCGCGGGCCCGGTCCGACAGCGCACCGCGCAGCGCGGCGGCTTTCATCTTCTTCGGGGTGCGCTGGCTGTAGTCCCGCGGGTGTGGGCCGTGCACGATGCCACCACCGGTGAACTGCGGCGCGCGGATCGAACCCTGGCGGGCGCGTCCGGTGCCCTTCTGCCGGTAGGGCTTGGTACCACCACCGCTGACCTCGCCTCGGGTCTTGGTGCTGTGCGTACCCTGCCGTGCTGCAGCCAGCTGGGCGACCACCACCTGATGCATCAACGGGATGTTCGCCGGCGCATCGAAGATCTCGGCGGGCAGCTCAGCGGTGCCCGCGGTGGCGCCGTCCGGGGTTCGGACATCGACCCTTCTCACTTCTGCGTTCCCTTTTGGGCTCACTTTTGGGCTCACTGCTGCACACCACCCTTCGCTGCGGTCTTGACCAGCACCAGGCCGCCCTTCGGGCCGGGTACCGCTCCCTTGATCAGGAGCAACCCCGACTCGCCGTCGACCCGGTGCACAGTGAGGTTCTGGGTGGTCACCCGGACGTTGCCCATCCGGCCGGCCATCCGGGTTCCCTTGAACACCCGGCTCGGTGTGGCACAACCACCGATCGAACCCGGTGAGCGGTGCTTGCGCTGGGTGCCGTGACTGGCTCCGAGACCTTTGAAGCCATGCCGCTTCATCACCCCGGCGGTGCCCTTGCCCTTGCTGGTGCCGACTACGTCAACCACGGCCCCGGCGGCGAACACCTCGACAGTGACCTCTTGGCCGACCTGATACTCAGCCGCGTCGACGGTGCGCAGCTCTACCAGGTGCCTGCGCGGTGTGACACTCGCCGCAGCGTAGTGTCCGGCCACCGGCTTGGTCACCTTGCGAGGATCGATGGCCCCGTAGGCCAGCTGCACCGCGGGGTATCCGTCCTTTTCAGGGGTGCGGATCCCGATCACTACGCACGGTCCGGCGGCCACCACGGTGACCGGCACGATCCTGTTGTTGTCGTCGAAGACCTGTGTCATCCCGAGCTTGGTGCCCAGAATGCCCTTGATGGTCCTTCCGACGACACTGACCTGGTGCTCCGAATCAGTCGCTGTCATTCGCCCGGCCTTACTGGATGTTGACGTCGACGCTGGCCGGCAGGTCGATGCGCATCAGCGCGTCGACCGTCTTGGGCGTCGGGTCGAGAATGTCGATCAGCCGCTTGTGCGTGCGCATCTCGAAGTGCTCCCGTGAATCCTTGTACTTGTGCGGTGAGCGGATGACGCAGTACACGTTCTTCTCGGTCGGCAGCGGCACCGGTCCGACCACCCGAGCGCCGGTGCGCGTCACAGTTTCGACGATCTTGCGCGCGGAAGCGTCGATTGCCTCGTGGTCGTAGGCTTTGAGCCGGATGCGGATCTTCTGTCCCGCCATGGTGGCTTGCCGTCCTGTCAGTCTCGTGCCGCGGATCTCGTCGTGCTGGCCAGGCCTGGACTGGTACTCCACCAGTCTCAGATCCGTCCCGCACCGGTCCCCGTGGTCGGGTGTGTCGCGCTCGGCGCCCAGATCGGTGCCGCAGATCAGTGCCGCTGATAATTGCTGGCCGTGCCATCCGCGGAAGGTGCGCGCATCGCAGCGAACCTGGATCCGCTAAGCCGGCCGATCGTACCGAGCAACCGGTTCATGATAGGCGATAGGTGATCGCCGACCAAATCCGGGGAAGACCCGCCGACAGCGCATCGGCGGGTCTTCAGCGGTTCAGGTGAGAATCTTGGTTACCCGGCCCGCACCGACGGTGCGGCCACCCTCGCGGATCGCGAACTTCAGATTCTCGTCCATCGCGACCGGCTGGATGAGCTGTACCACCATCTCGGTGTTGTCGCCCGGCATGACCATCTCGGTGCCTTCAGGCAGCGTCACGACACCGGTCACGTCGGTGGTGCGGAAGTAGAACTGCGGTCGGTAGTTGTTGAAGAACGGCGTGTGCCGACCGCCCTCGTCCTTGGACAGGATGTAGACCTGAGCCTCGAACTGAGTGTGCGGGGTGTTGGTGCCCGGCTTGATGACGACCTGCCCGCGCTCCACATCCTCGCGCTTGATACCGCGAAGCAGCAGGCCCACGTTGTCGCCGGCCCGGCCCTCGTCGAGCAGCTTGCGGAACATCTCGACGCCGGTGACGGTGGTCTTCGCCGACTTCTCCTTGATGCCGATGATCTCCACCTCCTCGCTCACCTTGACGATGCCGCGCTCTACCCGCCCGGTGACCACAGTGCCGCGACCGGTGATGGTGAAGACGTCCTCGATCGGCATCAGGAACGGCTTCTCGATCTCGCGCACCGGCTCCGGGATGTTGTCATCCACGGCATCCATCAGTTCGAGGAGCTTGGCACCCCACTCCGCGTCACCCTCGAGCGCCTTGAGCGCCGACACCCGGACGATCGGCAGGTCGTCGCCCGGATACTCCTGGCTCGACAACAGCTCCCGGACCTCGAGCTCGACGAGCTCCATGATCTCCTCGTCGTCGACCATGTCAGCCTTGTTCAGCGCGACCACGATGTAGGGCACGCCCACCTGGCGGGCCAGCAACACGTGCTCGCGGGTCTGCGGCATCGGGCCGTCGGTGGCGGCCACCACCAGGATGGCACCGTCCATCTGGGCCGCACCGGTGATCATGTTCTTGATGTAGTCCGCATGCCCGGGACAGTCTACGTGGGCGTAGTGCCGCTTTTCGGTCTGGTACTCGACGTGCGCGATCGAGATCGTAATCCCCCGCTGCCTTTCTTCGGGGGCCTTATCGATGCTGTCGAACGCCGAAGCCTCGTTCACGTCCGGGAACTTGTCGTGCAAGACCTTGGTGATCGCCGCAGTCAGCGTGGTCTTGCCGTGGTCGATGTGACCGATGGTTCCGATGTTGACGTGCGGCTTGGTCCGCTGGAACTTCGCCTTCGCCACTGGTCTCGTCCTCCTGGACTCGTTCTCTTGGATCCGCTTGACCAGCAGGACCTTCATCGGTCCTGATGTAGCGGCATGCTGTCAGGTGGTCTGCGCGGACCTCCCGAGAGGGGTCCCGGTGCCCGCTACCGCGGCTAGCCGCGGCCGGAGAAATCAGGTCATCACTCGCCCGTCGCCTTCGCGATAATCTCCTTGGACACGCTGGCCGGGACCTCCGCGTAGGAGTCGAACTGCATGGTGTAGTTCGCCCGGCCCTGAGTCCGCGACCGCAGGTCGCCGACATATCCGAACATCTCCGACAGCGGCACCAACGCTTTGATGATGCGAGAACCGCTGCGCTCATCCATATGCTGAATATGGCCTCGCCGGGAGTTGAGGTCGCCGATGACGTCGCCCATGTAGTCGTCGGGCGTGGTCACCTCGACGGCCATCATCGGCTCCAGGATCACTGGACCGGCCCTGCGCGCCGCCTCCTTGAATGCCATCGACCCGGCAATCTTGAAGGCCATCTCGGAGGAGTCCACCTCGTGGTACGCCCCGTCGATCAGGGTGACCTTCAGACCGACCAGCGGATAACCGGCGAGCACGCCGTACTGCATGGCGTCCTGCGCCCCGGCATCCACCGAGGGGATGTACTCCCTGGGGATCCGCCCGCCGCTGACCTTGTTGTCGAACTCATAGAGCGCGCCGTCGGTGCTCAGCAGCGGCTCCAGCTTGATGATCACCCGGGCGAACTGGCCAGAGCCACCCGTCTGCTTGCGATGGGTGTACTCCAGCTTGTCGACCGTCTTGCGGATCGTCTCCCGGTAGGCCACCTGCGGCTTGCCGATGTTCGCCTCGACTTTGTAGTCGCTGCGCATCCGGTTCACCAGCACCTCAAGGTGCAGCTCACCCATCCCGGCGATGATCGTCTGACCGGTTTCGTCATCCTGCTTGACCTGGAAGGTGGGATCCTCCTCGGCCAACTTCTGGATGGCGATGCCCAGCTTCTCCTGATCGCTCTTGGTCTTGGGCTCGATGGCGACCTGGATAACCGGTTCCGGGAACGTCATCGACTCGAGAATGATCGGCGCCTGTGGGTCGCACAAGGTGTCCCCGGTGGTCGTCTCCTTCAGGCCGATCACCGCGTAAATGTGACCAGCTCGAGCGTCGTCGACCGGGTTCTCCTTGTTGGAGTGCATCTGGAAGAGCTTGCCGATGCGCTCCTTGCGCTCCTTGGTCGAGTTGATCACCTGCGAGCCCGCGCCGATCCGGCCGGAGTAGACCCGGATGTAAGTCAGCTTTCCGAAGAACGGGTGCGCGGCGATCTTGAAGGCCAGCGCGGAGAACGGTTCCTCAGTCGAGGGCTTGCGGACCGCCGATGTGCCGTCGGGCAGCAGACCCACCACCGGCGGCACGTCCAGCGGCGAAGGCAGATAGTCGATCACCGCGTCCAGCATCGGCTGCACGCCCTTGTTCTTAAACGCCGAGCCACACAGCACCGGGTAGGCCTGGCTGTGCACCGTGAGCTTCCGGATACCCGCCTTGATCTGCGCCGCACTGATCTCCTGACCGGCGAGGTAGAGCTCCATGAGCTCATCGTCGGCCTCGGCGACGGCCTCGACCAGCTTCTCCCGGTACTCTTTCGCCGTCTCGAGCAGACTCGCCGGGATCGCCTCGACGGCGTAGTCCTCGCCCTTCTGAACCTCGCCACGCCAGGTCAGCGCCCGCATCCCGACCAGATCGACGACACCTTCGAAGTCGGACTCAGCGCCGATCGGCAGCTGAATGACCAGCGGTCTGGCGCCGAGCCGCTCCCGGATCGTCCGCACGGTGAAGTAGAAGTCCGCGCCGAGCTTGTCCATCTTGTTGACGAAACAGATCCGCGGGACGTCGTACTTGTCCGCTTGCCGCCATACCGTCTCCGACTGAGGCTCGACGCCCTCTTTGCCGTCGAAGACCGCGACGGCGCCATCAAGCACCCGAAGCGAACGCTCGACTTCAACGGTGAAATCCACGTGACCCGGAGTGTCGATGATGTTGATCTGGTGATCGGCCCAGAAGGTGGTGGTCGCGGCGGAGGTGATGGTGATCCCCCGCTTCTGCTCCTCCTCCATCCAGTCCATCGTGGCGGCGCCGTCGTGCACCTCACCGATCTTGTAGTTGATCCCGGTGTAGAACAGGACCCGCTCGGTGGTGGTGGTTTTGCCGGCGTCGATATGCGCCATGATCCCGATGTTGCGGACCCTGGCGAGGTCGGTCAGCACTTCACGTGCCACGAGAATTCATCCCTAGCTGTCTTGACTGTGTCGGTCTTAACCGTTGGTTCGTTACCAGCGGTAGTGCGCGAAGGCCTTGTTGGACTCGGCCATCTTGTGGGTGTCCTCGCGCCGCTTCACGCTCGCCCCGAGGCCGTTGCTGGCATCGAGTAGCTCATTCATCAGGCGGTCCACCATGGTCTTCTCGCGCCGCTGCCGCGAGAAGGTGATCAACCAGCGAAGCGCGAGGGTGGTGGAACGCACCGGACGCACTTCGATGGGAACCTGGTAGGTAGCGCCACCGACGCGGCGGCTCTTCACCTCGATCGCGGGCTTGACGTTGTCCAGCGCGCGCTTGAGGGTCACCACCGGGTCGGTGCCGGTCTTGTCCCGGCAGCCCTCCAGTGCTTGGTAGACAATCTTCTCGGCCACCGAGCGCTTGCCCCGGACGAGGACCTTGTTGACGAGCTGAGTGACGATCGGCGCTCCGTAGACGGGGTCGGAGTGCAGCGGTCGCTTCGGGGCGGGACCCTTGCGAGGCATCAGCCCTTCTCCTTCTTCGCGCCGTACCGACTACGGGCCTGCTTGCGGCCCTTCACACCCTGCGTGTCCAGCGATCCACGGATGATCTTGTAGCGAACACCGGGCAGGTCCTTCACTCGACCACCGCGCACCAGGACGATGGAGTGCTCCTGGAGGTTGTGACCCTCACCCGGAATGTAAGCCGTAACCTCGACCTGGCTGGTCAGGCGCACGCGGGCAACCTTGCGCAGCGCCGAGTTCGGCTTCTTCGGGGTCGTCGTGTAAACCCGGGTGCACACTCCGCGCCGCTGCGGGCTCCCCTTCAGCGCTGCAGTCTTGGTCTTCGCGAGCTTGTCCTCGCGGCCCTTGCGGACCAGCTGCTGGATGGTAGGCATGGACCAGCTTTCGTCGTCTTCCGGCTTGCTCTCTGTCAGGTGCTGCGTCATCTGGTGCTGCGCCACTGCGTCATCTGCTGCTGTCCGGTGCTGCGTTACCTGCCGGTCACGACGTGCTCCGCAGCCGGTTACTCCGTATCCCGAGGTCGGGCGTGTCGCTGTGAGCCCAGCCGCTCGGTCGGGTATAAACCCGACGGGAGCTGGGCGGCACCGGCGCCAGATCCGCCAGGCGGTGGGCCTTTCGACCAACACCACCAGCGGTGCACCGCCAACAGGCATACAGAGCGGCCCGACCGGAGTCGGGACCGACAGTAAGGATACCTGGGCAACTTACCGAAGGTCAAAACGGGGTCAAGAACTACCTCGCACGTGGAGCATGACCTGCCGGCACGTACTTCAACGCCTACCCTGGTTCAGGCATTCCACGACCTCGCCAGCCATTGCTGACCAGCGAAGATGAGGAGCCAGCCATGCCGGGTCCGCTGGTCGGGCTGCGAGTGGTCGAGCTAGCCGGGATCGGCCCAGGCCCCCATGCGGCGATGCTGCTGGCGGATCTGGGAGCCGACGTGGTTCGGATCGAACGGCCGTCCAAAGGCAAGCAGCTGCTGCAGCTCGCCCCGACCGCCGACGATCAGATGCTCCGTGGCCGCCGCTCGATAATGCTTGACCTGAAGGACCCCGCCGGACTCGAGACGACGCTGCGGCTGGTGGAGCGGGCCGACGTACTGATCGAGGGACTGCGTCCCGGGGTGACCGAGCGGCTGGGTGTCGGTCCGGCAGACTGCCACGCCCGCAACCCGCGGCTGGTATATGGCCGGATGACGGGATGGGGGCAGGATGGCCCGCTGGCCGATCGGGCCGGTCACGACATCAACTACGTCGCCCTGTCCGGCGCGCTGAACGCCATCGGGAACGCGGGGGCCAAACCGGTGCCGCCGCTGAACCTGGTCGGGGACTTCGGCGGTGGCTCGATGTTCCTGGTGCTCGGAGTGCTGGCCGCGCTGTGGGAGCGGGACCGCTCCGGTGCCGGCCAGGTCGTCGACGCCGCCATGGTGGACGGCGTCAGCGTGCTGGCCCAGATGTTCTGGTCGTTGCGCGCTTGTGGACTGTGGAGTGACCAGCGCGGCAGCAACCTGCTCGACTCGGGCGCTCCGTTTTATGACACCTACGCCTGCGCCGACGGTCGCTACGTCGCGGTAGGAGCGCTGGAACCGCAGTTCTACGAGGCGCTGATGGACGGCCTCAGGCTCACCGATCAGGGCCTACCCGGGCAGCTGGACCGCGCGGGGTGGCCGCTGTTGCGCCAACGGTTCGCCGACACATTCGCCACTCGCAGCCGTGATGAGTGGATGGCGGTGTTCGACGGAACCGACGCCTGCGTGGCACCGGTACTGTCGTTCGCCGAAGTGCCGGCGCACCCGCACATCGCGGCTCGCGGCACCGTCATCACCCTCGATGGGGTGCTCCAGGCCGCGCCCGCACCCCGGTTCTCCCGCACCCGCCCCGACCGACCGACCCCGCCCCCGCAGCCCGGCGCCGACACCGCCGCGGTTCTCGCCGACTGGAACGTCACGCCCGCCGTTGGTGGCTCTTCAAGGACCGCCAACCCCCAGCCGTGAGGTCGTTAACCGGGGTCAGCGGTAGTCGCGACCGAAGTCGTAGTCGTCCAGGGGGACAGCTGCGCCGGTTCCGGTACCGAACACGTCAGGCGAGTAGTAGCCGTCGTCGTAGGACGGGATCGCGTACGCCGCGGCCCGGGCCTCCTCGGTCGGCTGCACCTCGATGTTGCGGTACCGGTTGATCCCGGTGCCGGCCGGGATCAACTTGCCGATGATCACATTCTCCTTCAGGCCGAGCAGCTTGTCGCTCTTGCCCTGGATCGCCGCGTCGGTGAGAATCTTGGTCGTCTCCTGGAACGATGCCGCGGACAACCACGACTCGGTCGCCAGCGACGCCTTGGTGATCCCCATCAGGACCGGACGGCCGGAGGCGGGCTCGCTGCCCTCGGCGACCACCCGGCGGTTCTCCGACTCGAACTCACCACGCTCGGCCAGCCCACCGGGCAGGAACTCGGTAGCGCCCGAGTCGATGATCGTCACCCGGCGCAGCATCTGCCGAACGATGACCTCGATGTGCTTGTCGTGGATGTCCACACCCTGCGAGCGGTACACCTGCTGGACCTCGCGGACCAGGTGCAACTGCACCTCCCGCGGTCCCATCACGCGAAGCACCTCGTGCGGGTCCACTACACCCTCGAGCAACTTCTGCCCGACGGTGACGGGGTCGTCGTCAGCCAGCGGCCGCTCAGTACCGTCGATAGTGATCACCGCGAGCCGCTGCCGCTTGGACAGCTTCTCGTAGACGATCTCCTCACCGCCGTCGTCCGGAATGATGGTGATCTTCCAGAACTTCTCGCCGTCCTCGACGCGCACCCGGCCGTCGGCATCGGCTATCGGCGCCATTCCCTTGGGCACCCGGGCCTCGAACAACTCCTGAACCCGGGGTAGGCCGGTGGTGATGTCCTCGCCGGCGATCCCACCCTGATGGAAGGTACGCATCGTCAGCTGCGTGCCGGGCTCACCGATGGACTGGGCGGCCACGATGCCGACTGCCTCACCCACGTCGACGAGCTTGCCGGTGGCCATCGACCGGCCGTAGCACATCGCGCACACGCCGTTGGCGGACTCGCAGGTCAGTACCGAGCGCACCTTGACCCGCCGGACGCCGGCGGCCACCAGCGTATCGATTGCCGGATCGCCCAGGTCTGCCCCGCGAGGCATGACCACCGAGCCGGAGCCGTCCAGCACGTCCTCCGCCGCGCAGCGCGCGTACACGCTGGTCTGCACGTAGCGATGCCGGATCGCCCGACCACCCTGGCCGGCTTCAGTGACCGGCATCTGGATGCCGCGTTCGGTGCCGCAGTCGTTCTCCCGCACGATGACGTCCTGCGAGACATCCACCAGGCGCCGGGTCAGGTACCCGGAGTCGGCGGTCCGCAATGCTGTGTCGGCCAGTCCCTTGCGGGCGCCGTGCGTGGCGATGAAGTACTCCAGCACGGACAGGCCTTCGCGGAAGTTGTGCTTGATCGGGCGCGGGATGTACTCGCCCTTGGGGTTGGAGACCAGACCGCGCATCCCGGCCAGGGATCGGACCTGGGTCATGTTCCCGGCCGCCCCGGACGACACGATCGTGAAGACCGGGTTGTCCTCCGGGAAGTTCGCCTCCATCGCCTTGGCGACCTCGTCGGTGGCCTGCGACCAGATCTTCACCAGCTCGCCGTTGCGCTCGTCGTGCGAGAGCACGCCCCGCTGGTAACGCTTCTCCACCAGGTCGGCCTTGGCCTCGTACTGATCGAGGATCTGCTGCTTGGCGGCTGGCACCACCACGTCGGAGCTGGACAGCGTCACACCGGAGCGGGTGGCCCAGTGGAACCCGGCATCCTTGAGCTTGTCCAGGGTCTGGGCGACGGCGACCATCGGATACCGCTCGGCGAGGTCGTTGACGATCGCAGCCTGGCGCTTCTTGGGCAGGATGTCGTTGATGTACGGGTAGTCCTCAGGCAACAGATCGTTGAACAGCACCCGACCAACGGTGGTGTCCGCGATCCACGCCGCTCCCGGTTCCCAGTCCTGGCTCTCCCTCAAGTGGGCCTGCTCGGCGACGGGCGGGACCACGTTGCGCAGCCGGACTCGGATCTTGGCCTGCAGCGCGATCGTGCCACGGTCCAGCGCCATCAACGCCTCGGCCGGCGAGGAGAACGAGCGACCCTCACCGGTGTCTCCTTCGCGGAGCTTGGTGAGGTGATACAGCCCGGTGACCATGTCCAGCCGGGGCATGGCCAGCGGACGACCCGAGGCCGGGGACAGGATGTTGTTGCTGGACAGCATCAGGATCCGCGCCTCGGCCTGCGCTTCGGCCGACAGCGGCAGGTGCACCGCCATCTGGTCACCGTCGAAGTCGGCGTTGAACGCCTCGCAGACCAGTGGGTGCAGCTGAATCGCCTTGCCCTCGACCAGTTGCGGTTCGAAGGCCTGGATACCCAGACGGTGCAGGGTAGGCGCCCGGTTCAGCAACACCGGGTGCTCGGTGATGACCTCTTCAAGGACATCCCACACCTGCGAGCGCTGCCGTTCCACCATCCGCTTGGCAGACTTGATGTTCTGCGCGTGATTGAGATCGACCAAGCGTTTCATCACGAACGGCTTGAACAACTCCAGCGCCATCTGCTTGGGCAGGCCACACTGGTGCAGCTTGAGCTGTGGCCCGACCACGATGACCGAACGACCGGAGTAGTCGACCCGCTTGCCGAGCAGGTTCTGCCGGAACCGGCCCTGCTTTCCCTTGAGCAGATCAGACAACGACTTCAGCGGACGGTTCCCGGGACCGGTCACCGGACGGCCACGGCGACCGTTGTCGAACAGCGCGTCGACGGCCTCCTGCAGCATCCGCTTCTCGTTGTTGACGATGATCTCCGGCGCACCCAGGTCGATGAGCCGCTTGAGCCGATTGTTCCGGTTGATCACCCGACGGTAGAGATCATTGAGGTCAGACGTCGCGAAACGGCCGCCGTCGAGCTGCACCATGGGGCGCAGGTCCGGCGGAATCACCGGCACGCAGTCCAGCACCATACCCATCGGGTTGTTGCGGGTGATCTGGAAAGCCGCGACAACCTTCAAGCGCTTGAGCGCGCGTAGCTTCTTCTGGCCTTTGCCGCTGCGGATGGTTTCGCGCAGGTTGTCCGACTCAGCGTCGATGTCGAAGTTCTCCATCAGTTTCTGGATCGCTTCGGCACCCATGGCACCGGTGAAGTAGTCCCCGTAGCGGTCGTAGATCTCCCGGTAGAGCATCTCATCGATAATGAGCTGGCCGACGTCGAGCTTGGTGAACGTCTCCCAGATCTCATCGAGCCGGTCGACCTCGCGCTGGGAACGGTCGCGGAGCTGGCGCATCTCGCGCTCGCCACCCTCTTTGACCTTGCGCCGCACGTCGCTCTTGGCGCCTTCGGCTTCCAGCTCCGCGAGGTCGGCTTCGAGCTTCTGCGCGCGCGCCTCGATATCCGCGTCGCGGCGGTCCTGAAGTCGCTTGCGCTGGACACCGATCTCGCTCTCCAAGGTGGAGAGATCGTTGTGCCGCTCGTCTTTGTTCACCGCGGTGATGGCGTAGGCCGCGAAGTAGATGATTTTCTCAAGATCCTTGGGTGCCAGGTCGAGCAAATATCCCAGCCTGCTCGGGACACCCTTGAAGTACCAGATGTGAGTTACCGGCGCGGCCAACTCGATATGACCCATCCGTTCACGGCGCACCTTGGCGCGGGTCACCTCAACGCCGCAGCGCTCGCAGATGATGCCCTTGAAACGGACGCGCTTGTACTTGCCGCAGTAGCACTCCCAGTCCCGGGTGGGGCCGAAGATTTTCTCGCAGAAAAGCCCGTCCTTCTCCGGCTTGAGCGTGCGATAGTTGATGGTCTCCGGCTTCTTGACCTCACCGAAGGACCACTGGCGAATGTCCTCTGCGGTCGCAAGGCCGATGCGGAGCTCGTCGAAGAAGTTGACGTCAAGCACGTCTCGTTCCTTCTCCCCGTGTTGTCAAAACACTGGTTGTAGATAAATCCGGAAAATCCTGATGGCTGATACGTCCGGCGCGAGGGTGGGCGGGAGGTCCACCCCCGCGCCGGACGCGGTCTGGGAGCCGGTTACTGCACGACGTCGTCTACCGACGGCGACTCGTTGCGAGACAGGTTGATGCCGAGGTTGGCAGCGGCCCGCTCCAAGTCCTCATCGTCGGAGTCCCGCATCTCGATCGCGGCGCCGTCGCTGGAGAGCACCTCGACGTTGAGGCACAACGACTGGAGCTCTTTGAGCAACACCTTGAACGACTCGGGAATTCCGGGCTCGGGAATGTTCTCGCCCTTGACGATGGCCTCATACACCTTCACCCGGCCGAGCACAT
Organism: Actinomycetota bacterium; assembly: GCA_030854185.1. Classification (GTDB taxonomy): domain Bacteria; phylum Actinomycetota; class Actinomycetes; order Mycobacteriales; family Pseudonocardiaceae. The sequence goes on from JALYTS010000016.1 coordinate 27,394, forward strand.
CATCGGACTTGATCGTCAACAGCTCCTGCAGGGTGTAAGCCGCCCCGTAGGCCTGCATCGCCCAGCACTCCATCTCGCCGAAACGCTGACCACCGAACTGCGCCTTTCCGCCTAGCGGTTGCTGCGTAATCATCGAGTAAGGACCAGTCGAACGAGCGTGGATCTTGTCATCGACCAGGTGCAGCAGCTTGATGATGTACATGTAGCCGACCGCGACCGGGAACGGGTACGGCTCACCGGTGCGGCCGTCGTACAGCTGCGCCTTGCCGTCGGGCCCGACCATCTGGTCGCCGTCCCGGTTGGGCAGAGTGGAGCTCAGCAGACCGGTGATCTCCTCTTCCTTGGCGCCGTCGAACACCGGCGTAGCGACCACCGTGCCAGGCTCCGCCTGGTACAGCTCCTCAGGCAGCCGTGCGGCCCACTCCGGCTCACCGTCGATCTTCCATCCACGCTTGGCGATCCAGCCGAGGTGCGTCTCCAGAATCTGCCCGATGTTCATCCGGCGCGGGACACCATGGGTGTTGAGAATGATGTCCACCGGCGTCCCATCGGGGAGGAACGGCATGTCCTCCGCCGGAAGGATCTTGCCGATGACACCCTTGTTGCCGTGCCGGCCGGCGAGCTTGTCCCCGTCCTGGATCTTGCGCTTCTGCGCGACGTACACCCGGACCAGCTCGTTGACCCCGGGCGACAGCTCGTCGTCGTCCTCGCGGGAGAACACCCGGATGCCGATCACCTTGCCGGTCTCGCCGTGCGGCACCTTGAGGCTGGTGTCGCGGACCTCGCGAGCCTTCTCCCCGAAGATCGCTCGCAGCAGCCGCTCCTCGGGGGTCAACTCGGTCTCGCCCTTCGGCGTCACCTTCCCGACCAGGATGTCCCCGGCCTGGACCTCGGCACCGATCCGGATGATGCCCCGCTCGTCAAGATCGGCCAGCACTTCTTCGGAGACGTTCGGGATGTCCCGAGTGATCTCCTCAGCGCCGAGCTTGGTGTCCCGGGCGTCGATCTCATGCTCGTCGATGTGGATCGAGGTCAGCACGTCGTCCTGCACAATGCGCTGGCTCAGGATGATCGCGTCTTCGTAGTTGTGGCCCTCCCACGGCATGATCGCCACGAGGAGGTTCTTGCCCAGGGCCATCTCGCCGGAGTCGGTGCACGGCCCGTCGGCGATTACCTGGCCGACCTCCACCCGATCACCCTCGGACACGATGGGTCGCTGGTTGGTGCAGGTGCCCTGGTTGGATCGGTGGAACTTGTGCATCCGGTACGTCTGCCGGGTGCCGTCATCGGCCATGACGGTGACGTAGTCGGCGCACAGCTCCTCGACCACGCCGGTCTTGTCGACCACTACGACGTCCCCGGCATCCACCGCGGCCCGGAGCTCCATACCGGTGCCGACCAGTGGCGACTCGCTGCGCAGCAGTGGCACTGCCTGACGCTGCATGTTGGCGCCCATGAGCGCCCGGTTGGCGTCGTCGTGCTCGACGAACGGGATCATCGCGGTGGCCACCGAGACCATCTGCTGAGGCGAGACGTCCATGTAGTCCACGCCCAGCGGGTCGATGTAGTCGACGTCGCCGCCCTTGCGTCGGACCAGCACGCGGTCCTCAGCGAAGTAGCCGTCCTCGCCCAGCACCGCATTCGCCTGCGCCTTGACGTACCGGTCCTCCTCGTCGGCGGTCAGGTAGTCGATCTGCTCGGTGACCTGACCATCGACGACCTTGCGGTACGGCGTCTCGATGAAACCGAACGGGTTCACCCGGGCGTAGGACGACAACGACCCGATCAGCCCGATGTTCGGACCCTCCGGCGTCTCGATCGGGCACATCCGACCGTAGTGCGACGCGTGCACGTCCCGGACCTCGAAGCCGGCCCGTTCCCGAGAAAGGCCACCGGGACCCAGTGCGGACAGCCGCCGCTTGTGGGTCAACCCGGCCAGCGGGTTGGTCTGGTCCATGAACTGCGACAGCTGCGAGGTTCCGAAGAACTCCTTGATCGCCGCCACCACTGGACGGATGTTGATCAGGGTCTGCGGCGTGATGGCCTCGACGTCCTGAGTGGTCATCCGCTCCCGGACGACCCGCTCCATGCGCGAGAGCCCGACCCGGATCTGGTTCTGGATCAGCTCGCCCACGGTGCGCAACCGGCGGTTACCGAAGTGATCGATATCGTCGGTCTCCACCGGTACCACCGCGCCCGGCGCTCCGTTTGCGGCTGGCATCGTCGTCTCGCCCGCGTGCAGCCGGACGAGGTAGTCGATGGTGGTGACGATGTCGTCCTCGCTGAGCACGCCATTGCGGTGCGCCAAGGCCAGACCCAGTTTCTTGTTGGCCTTGTAGCGGCCGACCTTGGCCAGGTCGTAGCGCTTGACCTTGAAGAAGAGGTTCTCCAGCAGCGCCTGTGCGCTCTCCTTGGTGGGCGGCTCGCCCGGACGCAGCTTGCGGTAGATGTCCAGCAGCGCCTCGTCCGGCCCGGCGGTGTGGTCCTTCTCCAGGGTGGCGAGCAGCGTCTCGGAGTGCGCGAAGCGCGCGGCGATCCGTTCGGTCGTCCAGCCCAGGGCCTTGAGCAGCACGGTCACCGGCTGGCGGCGCTTGCGGTCGATCCGCACGCCTACCGTGTCGCGCTTGTCGACGTCGAACTCCAGCCAGGCGCCACGACTGGGGATGATCTTTACGCTATAGACGTCCTTGTCGGTGGTCTTGTCCACCGCGTGGTCGAAGTACACCCCGGGAGAGCGAACCAGTTGGGACACCACGACCCGCTCGGTCCCGTTGATGATGAACGTGCCCTTGTTGGTCATCATCGGGAAGTCACCCATGAACACCGTCTGTGACTTGATCTCACCGGTGTTGTTGTTGGTGAATTCGGCCGTGACGAACAAAGGCGCGGCGTAGGTCATGTCCTTGTCCCGGCACTCCTCGACGGAGGCCTTCACCTCGTCGAAGCGAGGGTCGGAGAAGGACAGCGACATCGAGCCGGAGAAGTCCTCGATCGGAGAGATCTCCTCGAGCACCTCGGCGAGACCGCCGATGGGCGCCTCGTCACCAGCTTCGATGCGGCGCTGGTACCACTGGTCGGCACCGATCAGCCACTCGAACGATTGGAGCTGCAGGTCCAGCAGATCGGGCACCTGGAGGGGCTCTCGGATCTTCGCGAAAGACGGCCGGGCCGGAGCTCCCGGGAGGCGGGATGCGGAATTGTTCGCAGCAGAGGTCTTGGTCGGGCGGGAGACTGCCAAGATTGCGTCCTTCCGAACACTAGCGCTGCCGAGCGCAGGACGTCGTGGTCTCCTCGGACCACACTCCCGGCGCGGTGTTGGTGCAGTTGCTGATGTAGTTGTAGTTAGCGATGCAGTGTCGTTTGCGGTTGTTACCTCAGCTTGCTACCTCAGGCTGATACCCTTGGCGCAGCCCGACGACCCCTGCACGCAGGAGACACCCTCTGCCGAGGGTGCCCTCTGTCCATCGGACACCGTGTTCATCGGACACCGTGTCCGATGAACACCGGTCCAAACGAACACCGTGACCAACGAATTCCGTGTCCGATGGAACCTGTGCGCAGGGAAGCGAGGAGAGGGCAGCGCAAAGAAGCAGTCTAACCGCTAGGACGGCGACTGTCCAGCGCCGTACTGAGACGGCGCGAGCGTGGTCCTAGGGTGACCTGCGAGACGCCCCCCGTCAAGAGTGCATCGTCCGATTAGTGGTCGGATATGCACGATCAGCGGTTTCCTGGCTGATCGGTGCGGCCGATCGACGAAGGTTCGGGTGGGTTGCCACTTCGGCAGCGAGGGCTCAGCCGGGACACGCTCCAGGCACCGGGTTCGCGGCACCGACCGGCGCCAGCCTGTCGACCTTCCAGACATTACCGTCACGACGCATCTCCAGCTGTATGCGCCTGCGCACGCAGCTCGGGTTACCTTGCTCTCGTTGGGACGTGACGTCCACCCCGACGAGCACCCGTGCAGTACCACTGCGCTCGTTGAGCTCTGCGACCGCACCGTCGAGGGTCCTCGCGGTCGTGGTTGTTCTCGAGTCCGCGATGGCCCGGGCATAGGTGTCCCGGTTGGCCCGCACCTCGTCCAACAGCACACCGGTCGCCGACTGATCCCACAGCGTCAGCCCGTCCTGCACCCGCCGGTAGTCGAGCGTATTGAGGTTGATCGTGGCCTGCTGGGCATCCTGCAGCACGGCGTCCCGGGCCATTCCCAGCGCGAGGGAGTCATCGTGGGAGGCTCGATACCACGACAGGCCGAACCAGCCGGCGGCGACGAAGACCGCCATGGCGAGCACCCCAACCGCGACGGTGGCCGTCCTCAGCGACCCGCCCACAACGACCGGCAAGACTCACCCCTCCAGGATCGACGCGAGGCTGCTGATCGGCCCAGCGGCCGCTGGAGCCGGCACCCCGGCGCGGGGGACGTTCTGCGTGCCCCGGACGTCGGTCGGACTGCCCTGCGGTTCGGCACAATAGGCGCCCCGGTTGACCGGGATCGGGGCGGTGTCCGTCCCGGAGCGCCTGACGGTGTCCTGGTAGCCACGAACGCAGGTGTAGGGGTCGAAGACGTTGAGCACTAGCCCCAGGTGCACGAAATCGTCATCGGGCAGCACCGAGGAGTCGGTGGCGGCGGTGACCACGGGGTAGGTGGCCAGCAGCTGGCGTAGCGCGGCTTGGCGGGGCAGCGCGACCCGGGACACCGTGAGCAGGTCGGCGAGCAGCCGGCCGATCTGGCTGCCGCTGTCCTGAAACAGCCCGCTGGTCTGCGTCGCGAATTGCGGCGCTGTCGTGATCAGCCGGCGGATGTCCGGGTCCGAGGACCGTAGCTGCGCGGCGAGCAGCGCGAGGTCCCGGCTGAACGAGGTGATCGCGCTAGACTGCTCGTTCTGTGTCTGCAGCACCACTCGCCCGTCCCTGATCAGGGTGAGGGTCTGCGGCAGTGCGGTGACGGCGTCGCGGGTGACCGCATCGGTGCCGTCCAGCAGGGTCTGTAGTTGCGGGCCGGTGCCGGCGAACCCGGTGCCCAGTTCGTCCACGACCGTCCGCAGCGAGTCCAGGGGCACCGAACGAACGAAGTCGTCCAGGTTCGCGATGAGCTCCCCCACGGGGACCGGTGTGCTGACCCGGGAGGCCGGGATCACCGACCCGGCCGCCAGCATCGGGCCGTTCGCCCGCCGTGGCCGCAGATCGACGAACTGCTCGCCGATCACGGACAGGTTGGTGACCGCGGCGTCCAGGTCGGCCGGGATGGCCGCGGCGTCGGGCCTGATCTCCAGTTGTGCATCGACGCCGCGGCTGGTCAGCCGCAGCGGGCCGACTCGACCGACGGTGACGCCGCGGTAGCTGACGTCCGCCCCGGTGAAGATCCCGCCGGAATCGGTGAGCTGCAGGGTCACCGGATATGTCCCGGCACCGAGCAGCGCGCCGGCATCCAGGTAGCGAATGCTGACATAGCCCACCCCGAGCACGGTGACCACGACGAACGCCAGCAGCTGGAACCGAACCGTGTTGCTGATCATCTCGATCCTCCCGGCTGGGGGGCGGCCAGCAGCGGGGCGAGCAGGGCGTCCATCCCCGACGGCTCGCCCCCGGAAGCAGACGCCGGTGGCGGCACCGCGCTGGACAGCCCGTCGAGCAGCGGCCCGAGTAGCGGACCTCGCGGGGCCAGTGGCTGCCCGATCACTGGGGGCACCCCCATCAGCGGCTGCCCCGACGCGGAGAGGTTGTCCAGCACGGTGCCGAGGTTCAGATCGGCCCGGACATAGAGGTTGGCGTAGTCACCCTTGAACGCCTCGCGAACGGCCCCGTCGGTGAACGGGTAGGTGACGAGAAGTTGCAGCGCGTTGGGCAGGTCCCGGCCGGCACCAGCCAGCTGCTGCAACGTGGGACGCAGCTGTTGTAAGTCGGCGAGCAGGTTGTCGCGACTCCCGTTGATCGTGCTGGTGGCGACCACCGACAGCCGGTCCAGCGCCTGCAGCGTGCCGGTGAGCTGGGTTCGCTGGTCGGCGAGCACCATCAGGCCCGGGGCCAGCCCGTCCAGCGCAGTGTCGATCTGCCCGCGCCGCGCGGCGAGGGTGGCGGAGAGCCGGTTCAGCGCGTCCAGCGCCCGGTTGATCTCGGCCTTGCGGGCGTCCAGACCGGAAACCAGCGTGTTGAGATCGGTCAGCAGCGCCCGCAGCTGTGGCTCGTGGCCGGACAGGCCTGCGTTCAGCTCCGAGGCGATAGTCCGGATCTGCTCGATTCCACCACCATTGAGCAGCAACGACAGCGCTCCCAGCACCTCCTCGACGTCGGTGGCGCGGCTGGTGCGGGCCAGCGGGATCCGGTCTCCATCGGCCAGCGTGCCCCGAGGTGGTTCGGCGGTGGGCATCGCAAGATCCACGAACTTCTCCCCCAGCAGGCTGGTGGTGCGCACCCGCGCGACGGCGTTGGCGGGTAGCTCGACGTCGCGGTTCAACTCCAGGGTGACCACCGCGTGCCAGGTGTCCGGCGCGAGCGTGATGTCCCGCACCGAGCCGACCGACACGTCATTGACCTTCACCAGGGACTGCGGCACCAGCTCCAGGACATCAGAGAACTCCGCGGTGACCCGGTAGGGGCGATCGCCGACGTCCGGACCGCCAGGCAGCGGCACGCCCTGCAATCCCCCTTGCAACACAGCGCAGCCCGCCACCATCGACCCCGTCACCAACACCGTGATCGCGACAGTGAGCCACGCAACGGGCCGCCGCGCCGCCGCAAGCCCGCCCATCACTTGCCGGCCGGCACGGTCGGTAACGCCAGCATCGGCACCGGCGGCCGTTGCCCGGCCTGCAACGCAGTGATCACTTCGGCGGCTGAGGGCACCGGCACGGCACCGCTGAGCTGGGGCTCCAGCGCCCGGCAGGTCTGCGCCAGCGTCGCCGGCACCTGCCGGGGGGTACTGCGCCGCAGCAGCTCGCACACCAGCAGGATCGGCGGGGACCGCAGCTCCTCGATGTTGATCCGGGTGTCCAGCGTGCCGGAGGACGAGTCGTAGGCGTTGTTCAGGTTGGTCAGGGCGGTGGGCGCGGTGTCGAGGATGTCGGCCAACGCGGCCCGCTGGCGCACCAGGACCGCCGTCACCTCGATCAGCCGGTCCACGTTGGACTTCAGCACGGCACGGTTGTCCTGCACGAAGGCGGCCACCTCGCCCAGCGCGAGCGACAGCTGTTGCAGCGTCACAGCGAGGTCGCCGCGATCACTGGCCAGGAGGTTCGACACGTCGGCGAGCTGGGCGTTGAACTGGCGCGCCTGCGCATCGTTGGCGGCCAGCGTGGACACGAAGGACTGCAGCTGGGTGATGGTGCCGAACAGTTCCTTGCGGGACCCGGCCAGCGTGCCGGACAGCTGCGCCAGGTTGCCGATCGTGTCGTGCAGGGCCGCTCCGTTGCCCCGCAGGTTGCTAGCCCCGACGTCGAGCGCCTCGGACAGGGCCCCCTTCCCCTGCGCCCCACTCCCTTGGGCACCGGGGCGGTTGACGCCGCCCGGCCCGAGCATGGTGGCCAGCTCATCGGCGGCGCGGGCCAGGTCGTCCACCCCGAGCGGGACCGCGGTGCGCTCCACCGGGATCACCGCCCCGGCGGCCATCTTGGGCCCCCTGGTGTAGGCGGGAGCCAGCTGGATGCTGCGGCCGGCGACCAGGCTGGGTGACACGACCACGGCCGAGGCGTTGGCCGGCACGTCCACCGAGTCGTCGATCGTCATGACCACCTTGACCAGGCGGCCCTGCGGCGCCACCGAGGTGATCCGACCGACCGGCACGCCCAGGATCAGGACCTCGTTGTCCGGGAACACGCCCACCGCGGAGGTGAAGTAGCCCGTGATGGTGCGCCCGGTGCTGCGGGTCAGCCACCACACACCGGTGGCTACCAGGAGGGCGGCCACGCAGCCGATCGCGATCACCCGGACCGCTCGGCCGCTGCCCTGCGCGGACCCCACCACGCTCAGCACCCTGCCTCCTCAACACCCTGGTTCGTTGATCACGAGTGGCCCCACCGCGGTCGGCGGCGGCAGCAGCCCGCAGACGTAATTGTCGAACCACCGCCCGTTGCCCAGCGAGTTGTTGAACAACCGGAGGAACACCGGTTCCAGCTGCAACGCCCGGTCCAGGTTGTCCTGGTTGCGCTGCAGCACCGCGGCCACCCGGTCGAGCTGTTCCAGCGCAGGCCGCAGCTGCCGACGGTTGTCGGCTACCAGGCCGCGCAGCTGGATGGACAGCCGCGCGGTACTGCTCAGCAGCAGGCCGATCGCCTCCCGGCGGCGCTGGACCTCGGCGAGCAACAGGTTGCCATCGGCGAGCAGCCGTTCGAACTCAGCGTTGCGGCCGGCCAGCACCCCGGACACGGCATAGGTGTTCGCTAGCAGGTGATGGATCTCCTGGTCCCGGCTGGCCACGGTCCGGGACAGCCGGGACAACCCGTCCAGGGTGCCCCGGACCTCGGCTGGCGTGCCGCGGAAGGTGTCCGCCAGCGCCCTCAGGCTTGCCTCGAGCTGACCGGTGTCGATCTCCTGAAGCGTCCCGGACAGACCGTTGAGCGCCTGGATGACGTCGTAGGGCGCGGCGGTGCGCTGCAGCGGGATGGGCGTCCGGGGGTCCAGCGCGCGTTCACCGCGCGGATCCAGGCTCACCGACTTCGCGCCGAGCAGGGTCTTGACCTCGATCGAGGCGTTGGTCTGATCCCCGATCCAGGCGTGTGCGATCCGCATCGAGACCCGCACCCGGTCGCCCGCGAGCTCCACGGCGGCGACCCGGCCGACGTCGACTCCGGCGATGTACACTGGGTCACCGGCACGTAACCCGGCCGCCTCGCTGAACTCGGCGGTATAGCGGGTGGCCCCCCCGATGATCGGCAGGCTGTCGGGGTGATACGCGGCGGTATAGCCGACGGTGGCCAGCAGCGCCAGCACAACGAGTCCGATGATCCCGGTCGCGATCGGTCGGCGTCGCCGCCGCGGCGTCATGCCGAGCACCTCGCGGCGGGCGGGGGTGTGGTCAGGGGTACCACCAGCGGCGCGTTGGTCACCGGGACCGTGACGGTGCCTTCGAGGCCGCAGAGGTAGAAGTTGAACCACGAGCCGTAGCTGCCGGCGCGGCTGAGCGTGTTGAGCTTGTCCGGCAGGAACCGCAGCACCCCGTCCACGACCTGCTCGCTGCCGGCCAGATTGGTGGCCAGCGCACCCAGCCCGGCGATGTCGTCGCGCAGCGCAGGCCGGGCATCGCTCACCAGGCCGGCTGTGGTGTCGGCAAGCTGCCCGAGCGACACGATCGCCTCGCCGATCGGCTTGCGGTCCGCGGCCAGACCGGATACCAGCCGCTGCAGCTGCAGGATCAGCGCAGACAGCTGCTGGTCGCGAGCGTTGACGGTGTCCAGGACCGCGTTGAGGTTCGCGATCACCTCGCCGATCGCCCGGTCACGGTCGGCGATGTCCCTGGTCAGCGAGGACGTGCTGGCGAGCAGGCTTTCCACGGTTCCGCCCTGACCCTGCAGGACCTGCACGATCTCGAAGGACAGCCGGTTGATCTGCGCGGGGTCCAACCCGGCCAGCAGCGGTCTGAAGCCGTTGAACAGGGCGGTGAGGTTCAACGGCCCTTTGGTGCGCTCCAGGGGGATCAGCCCACCTGGTGCGAGGGTCCTACCCACCGGGCCGGGCCCCCGTTCCAGGGTGAGGTAGCGCTGCCCGACGAGGTTGCGGTACAGCACCGACGCGCTCACCGACGCCGGCAGCCGCAGACCGGAGTCCACGCTGAAGCTCACCTGCGCGACGCGCCGGTCGACCAGCTCGATGGCCTCCACCGAGCCCACCCGAACCCCCGCGATGCGCACGTCGTCGCCCGGCAGCAGACCACTGACATCGGTGAACCGCGCCAGGTAGCTGGACCTACCGGTGAACGTGACGTTGGCGATCGTCAGCGCGAGCAGGCCGGTCGCCAGTGCGGTGACCACCGTGAACACGGTCAGCTTGGTCAGTGGTGCCAGCACCCCCCTCACCGCAGCGTCACCTCGGTACCTCGAAGCAGCGGGCCGATCAGGAAGCTGGTCCAGCCGGGGATCTCCGCGGGAGCGACGCCGTCAGCCGAGGCGAGCAGTGCGGCGATGAACCGTTGCTCGATCGGCGAGTTCGGCAGGCCCATCGGCGCTGCATCGATCTCTGCATCGATCTCTGCATCGATCTCTAGAGCGGTTTGCGGCGGGGTGCTGACGGGTCCGACGCCCGGGGACGGGTCTCCGGGGCCGGTCGGTGGTGAGGTCGAACCGTCCCGGAGCGGGCCGCCCGGGTACTCCGGGAACTTCTGCCCATTACGGAGCACGGGATAACACCGCGGGCCGCGGTCCTCTTCGTAGCGCGGCTCGTCCACCCCGGGCAGGTACTTCCCGCGGTTGTTGGTCACCTCCAGATAGATGTGCAGGCCCGGCCTCGGAGTGCCCACCCCGAACGCCCGGTCGAACTGGGGCGCCAACCCGGCCAGCTGGTTCAGCAGACAGGGGTACTCCGGGGCATACCTGGCCAGCGACTCCAGAGTGGGCCGGCTGTCCGACGCCAGCGAGATGAGGTTCTCGCTGTTGGCGCGCAGGAAACCGCGGAGGTCATCGGAGGCCTGGGTGACCGAGGAGAACAGCCCGGCGAGGTTGCGGCGCTGCTCGAACACCGTCCGGCTGGTGGTGGACAGGTCCGCCAAAGCCGCGATCAGATCGGGGGTGGCCCGAGAGTAGGTGTCGGCCAGGTCCGCCGTCCGGGTGATGTCCTCCTGCAGTTCGGGCAGCGCGCCGTCCAGCCCGCTGACCAGTTGCTGCAGTCGCACCAGGGTGTCGCCGAGCTGGTGCCCACGACCGCGCAAGGCCCCAGACAGCGCGCCGAGCGTGCTAGCCAGGTCCTGCGGCTGGACGTCCTGCAGTAGCGGCAGCAGGCTGTCCAGCGCCGACTCCAGCTCCCGGGCCGGCTGGCTGCGGTCCTGCGGGATGACGTCACCCGCCGACAGCGGACGTCCGGAGGGGACCTGCGGCAGGATGAGCGAGACGTACTTCTCCCCGAACAGTGTCTTGGGCAGCAGCCGGGCGCTGACGTTGTCCGGAATCAGGTGGACCAATTCGGGTTTCAGCATCAGCGCCACGTTGGCGCCGCCACCGGTGGAGCTCACGCCGGTCACCTCACCGACGATCAGCCCGCGGACCTTGACGTCGGAACGCTTCTCCAGCTGCAGGCCGGTGTGCTCGGCCCGCAGCGTCACCGGGACACCGCGGGAGAATGCGCCGGAATACGTCGCGATGGACAGCGCGATCAGCGAGCTGACCACGACCAGGAACGCGACACCTTGCAGCCTGCGCCGGATCACTGGGCCGATCACCTCACTGGGCCGGTCATCCGCCCACCCGTACCGAGGTGGTCGTACCGAAGATCGCCAAGGTGAGGAAGAAGTCCATGATGGCGACGACCACGATGCAGGCCCGCACCGCGCGTCCCACCGCGATACCCACCCCGGCCGGTCCGCCGCCGGCCCGGTAGCCGTAGTGACAGCAGATCAAGATGATCACGAAGGCGAACGTCAGGATCTTGACGTAGGACCACAAGACGTCACTGACCGGGAGGAACAGGGTGAAGTAGTGGTCGTAGGTTCCTCCGGGTAGCCCGTTGATCACCGTGACGTTCAGCCGGGACGCGGCGTAGGACATGACCAGCCCGATGGTGTACATCGGGATGATCGCAAGGAAGCCGGCGATCACCCGGGTGGTGATGAGGTACGGCACGCTGGGCACGCTCATCGCCTCGAGCGCGTCGATTTCTTCGGAGATCCGCATCGCGCCCAGCTCCGCGGTGTAGCCCGCGCCGAGCGTGCAGGTCAGGGCCTGCGACGCGATCAGCGGAGCGATGTCGCGGGTGTTGAAATAGGCGGTGATGAATCCGGTCAGGGCTGAGGTGCCCAGGCTGTCCAGCGCTCGGAAGCCCTGCTGGCCCACCAGGCTCCCGGCGAACAGCGACAACGCGGCCATCACGCCGGCGGTGCCGAGGATGACGATCAGGGCCCCCGAACCGAAGCTGACCTCGGCCAGCAGCCGGGCGGTCTCCGTGCGATATCTCCGCAGGGTCCACGGGATCCACCCGATCGCCCGAGCGTAGAGCGAAAGCTGGTCGCCTAAGTCGTCCAGCTTCTCCAGCGGGGTGTGCGCGGCCCGACGGAGCCGTTCGGTCATCGTGGGCATGCGCCTCAGCCGCCCTTCGGCGGCACGATCTGCAGGTAGGCCGTGGTGACCACGAGGTTGATCACGAACACCAGCACGAAGGAGATCACCACAGACTGGTTGACGGCCTCCCCCACGCCTTTGGGCCCGGGCGGTGGGTTGAGCCCCCGGTACGCGGCGACGATCCCGGCGACCAGGCCGAACATCGCCGCCTTGATCTCGCTGACCCCGATGTCGGAGAGCTGCGCGAAGGTGTTGAAGCTGGCGATGTAAGCCCCGGGCGTACCGCCCTGGACGACGACGTTGAAGTAGTAGCCGCCCGCGACGCCCACAACCGTGGCCAGCCCGTTGAGGACGATCGCAACGAGGATCATCGCGAGTACCCGGGGTACCACCAGGCGTTGGATCGGCGAGATGCCGAGCACCGCCAGCGCATCGATCTCCTCGCGGATCGTGCGCGCTCCGAGGTCCGCGCAGACCGCCGCACCGCCGCCGCCGGCGATCAGCAGCGCGGTGACGATCGGCGCTGCCTGCTGCACGATCGCGAGCACACTGCCTGCACCGGTCTGCGACTGGGCGCCGAACTGCCGAGTCAGCTCGGCGAGCAGCAACGCGATGGTCGCACCGAACGGGATGGTGAACAGGGCGGTGGGCAGCGCGGAGACCTTGGTGACGAACCACGCTTGTTCGATGAACTCCCGCATCGCGAATGGGCGCTGGAACAGGCCGCGGGTCACATCCATACCCAGTGCGAACAGTTGGCCGGTCTGGACCAGAGCGCCGCGGCCGGGGAAGGCGGTCCCGCCGCTCACCGGGTGTCGCCTGCGGTGTCCCCGGCAACCTCGTCACGGTGCCGCTGCGCCCCGAAGCCGGCTCGAATCGCGTCCTGGGCGGTGCTGGGCAGGGAGTGCAGTACACCCATGACGCGGTCCATCCGGCGGGACACCGCCTTGCGTTCGGGCAGGCCCGGCGAGGGTTTCAGCTGGGGTTTGAGGTCGGGCAATCCGGGCAATTCGCCCTCGATCTCGGCCCACTCGCGTTGCGCCTGGCCGGCGTCCTTCTCCTCCGACATCCCGATCGGCCCCTGCCTGCGACCGTTGAGGAACTGCGCGATCGCCGGTTCCTCGCTGGTCAGCAGCACCTCGCGGGGCCCGAACATGGTCAGCTGCTTGCGGTAGAGCATGCCGATGTTGTCCGGGAGTGTCTGGGCGGTGTTGATGTCGTGGGTGACGATCAGGAACGTGGCGTCGGTCTGCGCGTTGAGGTCCACGATCAACTGGTTCAGGTACGCGGTCCGGACCGGGTCGAGTCCGGAGTCCGGCTCGTCGAACAGCACGATCTCCGGGTCGAGCACCAGAGCCCGGGCCAGACCGGCTCGTTTGCGCATTCCGCCGGAGATCTGTCCGGGCAGCTTGTGCTCGTCGCCGGTCAGCCCGACCATGTCCATCTTCGCTGCCACGATGGCGCGGATCTCAGTTTCGGACCTGCGGGTGTGCTCGCGGAGCGGGAAGGCGATGTTGTCATACAGGTTCATCGAGCCGAACAATGCACCGTCTTGGAACAACACCCCGAACAGCTTGCGGATCTCATAAAGCTTCCGCTCGCTGCAGCGCACCAGATCGGTGCCGTGAATGAAGATCGAGCCGTGTTCGGGTGTGAGCAACCCGATCAGGCTCTTGAGAAAGACCGACTTACCGGTACCTGATGGGCCCAGCAATACACTGATCTCACCCGGCGGCAGCGTGAGAGTGACGTCAGACCAGACGGTGGACCGGCCGAAGGACTTGGTCAGCCGCTCCACCACCACCTCGACGCCCGTGCTCATGGACCCTCCCGTGACCTGTGACCATCAGGTTGGGGCCGTCCCCGATCCGAGGCGATCAGAACGGCTCCACGTCGGCGATCTTCCAGCTGCCGTTGACCCGCTTCGCCGTGACGCTGACCCTACCGGCGGCCAGCAGCGGCTTGGCTTGGCCGCCCTGGTGGGCCTGCTGGTCGATGAAGACCAGCACGATCGCCCGGTCACCGTCGAGAACCTTGACGGCGAGTGCGGGCACCGTCGCCACCACCACGGCCTGTTGTGGGGGAGCCAGCTCCCGCACCCGGGCGAACTGCTGGTGAAAGCTTTGGACGTACTGGCCGGTGATGACCTCGGAGGCAGCTCGCTCGTTGTCATCCAACCGGGCGTAGTCGTACGAGAAGACGCGTTGCACCGCATCGCGCACCTGGCCGGCGACCTGGGCGGTGGCGCCGGCGTCCACCAATGCCTCATTGCTCGCCGCCGCCGATCCGGTCAGTTGGTTGGCCTCGCCGCGGAACCAGGCCGCGAGACCGATCGCCATCACCACCGCAGCGACCAATGCCACCAGCGTTGCCACCGCGGTCACCCGCCGTGCCGGCTTCGCCACCTCCTCGGTGGACTCACGTTGTGCTGCGGCCGGGATGGTCATCTTGGCGCTAACTCCCTATTCCGGGGCTACTGATCCGGGGCCTACTGTTTCGGGACCTATTCTGGGACCGAGTTCGGGGGTCTATTTCGGGGACGTGGCCGGGGGACATGGTCCAGGCTCCGAGTAATCGTCGCCGATCGGCGTCAACGTGCCGACCTTCCAGGTATCGCCCACCCGGACCATATCGAGCCGAACGCGCCGGTGCGCGCAGCTCGGGTCACCTTGTTCGGCTTGCGAGGTGACGTCCACCCCCACCAACGCCTGCGCAGTACCGGCGCGCGGGTTGAGGGAGGCGACTGCGGCGTCGAGAACTCGTGCGGTGGTGACGGCTGTCGAGTCGGTGATCGCGCGAACGTAGGTATCTCGGTTCGCCCGCAGCTGGCTGAGAAGTGAGCCGGCCGCAGACTGCTCCCACAGGTTCAGCCCACCTTGCACCCGTCGATAATCGAGCGTGTTGAGGGTGAGGGTGGACCTTTGCGCGTCGCGTAGCACGTTGTCTCGGTCCATACCAAGGGAGAGAGACTTGCCATGCGCGGCCCGGTACCAGGACACGGCGAACCAGCCCGTGGAGGCGAAGGCGAGCGCGGCGACCACCGCAACCGCCACAATGGCGGTCCGCAGCGGACCGCCGGGCGAAGGCCGCCCCAAGGCGGTGTGAGTGGTGGCGATGGTGGTCATGGGCATCCAGAGTAAGGAGGTAGAGGTGATGGTGACTGCGGACGGCCAGGGGGTTCGCAGGCTCGCGGTCGCCTACGCCGAGGAGGTAGTCCGTGAGCACCAGACATGAGCAGGGACACCGCAACGTCACGCCCGGACGGTCCACATACTGGCAGGCTTGGCTTCCCTCGGACCCAGCCCGTGCGGTCGTCACCATCGTGCACGGAATCCATGAGCACTCGTCGCGCTACGCGCACGTGGGTAGCCGGTTGGCCGACGCGAACCTCGCGGTCTATGCCGCCGACCACCGCGGGCACGGCCGGTCCGGCGGGCGACGAGCCAACATCGAGCGGATGGCGTTGATCGTGGACGACCTGAGCTCCTTTGTGCACTTCGCCGCGCAGCGGCATCCCGGTCTGCCGGTGTTCATGGTCGGTCACTCGCTCGGCGGCCTCATCGCGCTGCACTATGCCACCGAACCCCACGCCACTGCTGAACCCCATGCCACCGAACCGCTCGTCTTGCTGGACGGGCTCGTCGTGTCGGGACCGGCAGTGGAGGTGATGGTTGGCTCGGCGCTGCAGCGACGGCTGGCCGGAGTCCTCTCGGCACTGGTTCCCAACCTGGGGGTCGCCACCATCGGTGCCGAGCAGAAGATCAGCCGGGACCCGGCGGTCGTCCGCGCCTACCGGGAGGATCCGCTGGTGTACCGAGGCAAGATCAAGGCTCGGACCGGAGCCGAGGTTCTGGCGACGATGGAGAGCTTGCCTGCCAGGCTGCCGCGGCTGACCGTGCCGCTGCTGCTGCTGCACGGCACGGACGACCAGATATGTGCACTGACCGGCTCGATGATGGTGCACGACGCGGTGTCGTCGCCAGATAAGACGCTGCGTCGATACCAAGGCCTCTACCACGAAGTGTTCAACGAGCCCGAGCGCGAGCAGATCCTCACTGACTTACTCTGCTGGCTAGACCAACACCTCCCCACGAGACCCGCTACGCATTCAGCGGGCTGAGCGGAGCCCTCGGCGACCCGATAGCCCCGCTGCGCCCGCTGAACGCGATACGAGCGACCTCTAGGTCAGGCTGACCTTGGCGCCGGCTTCCTCCAGCTTGGCCTTGGCCTTGTCGGCCTGATCCTTCGGCACGCCCTCCAGTACCGGCTTCGGGGCGCTCTCGACGAGGTCCTTCGCCTCCTTCAGACCCAGCCCGGAGACAACCTCCCGGACCACCTTGATGACCTGAATCTTCTTCTCGCCGATGGCCTCGAGGACGACGTTGAACTCGTCTTTCTCCTCCACGACCGGGGTTTCCGCGGCTCCGCCGGCTGGACCAACCGCCATCGCGACAGGTGCCGCCGCGGTCACATCAAAGGTGTCCTCGAACCTCTTCACGAAGTCGCTCAGTTCGAGCAGCGTCATGTCCTTGAACGCATCGAGCAGCTCGTCGGTGCTCATCTTCGCCATGATGGCGTCTCTCCTTCTGTCAGCTTGCGTCGTCAGCTTGGGTGTCAGCTTGGTAGTCAAGGAATGCAGGGGTCGATCACGGTGAGTCGATCAGTCCGTGGCGGGCTCGCCGGTCGGCTGCTGTTCTTGCTGCTTGTCGCGCAGGGCCGCCGCCAGGCGGGCGATCTGGGAGGCCGGCTCCGCGAACAGCCTTGCCGCCTTGGAGAGATTGGCCTTCATAGCGCCGGCCAGCTTGGCCAACAGCACCTCGCGGGACTCCAGGTCCGCCATCTGAGCGACCTGGGCAACCGTCAACGCCCGGCCGTCCAGGTAGCCACCTTTGATCACCAGTGCGTTGTGCTCTCTGGCGAAGTCCCGCAGCGCCTTTGCCGCGAGGACCGGCTCGCCATGGACGAACGCGATCGCTGTCGGGCCGATGAACAGCTCATCCAGACCCTCCACCCCGGCATCACGCGCGGCGCGCGAGACCAAGGTGTTCTTCGCGACCCGGTAGGTGGTTGTGTTACCGAGCGACCGACGCAGGTTGGTCAGTTGGGTCACGGACAGGCCGCGGTACTCGGTCACGACCGCAGCAGTGGCACTGCGGAATTGGTCCGCGATATCGGCAACGGCGTCGACCTTGTCCGGTCTAGCCATGGATCGCCTCCTCGATTGGACTGCCGGCTGGGCCGACGGTGGTTGGACTGCCAGCAGTGCGGGCATCGGCGTGGTGCATCGGCTGGCTGGACAAATCCGGATGGCGTGCCCGTACCCGGGCCCGAAAACGACGAACGCCCCGACGCAGTAGGCGCAGGGCGTAGCCAGCGGCGCACAACGGCGCAGCATGACGGCGTAACCACGTCCTCCTGCGCGGGCCGCCCACAATCGCGGGACCTTCGTCCGCACCAATGGCGCGGAGACCAGCGGTCTACGGTGGAATCAGATATCACTCTAGGCCTACCACACCATCGCCCCCAAACCGCCCCCAGCTCGGATGGTCGCTACCTGACATCTGGGGAAGGACTGCCGCGTTGTGCGTAGGTGCCGCAGCCGGCAACTTTTCGCTCGAAGTTGCCGGCTCCGGCACCTAGGTAACAGATCCACCCACCTCTTCGTGGGGCAGAAGTGACGGAGTAGACACCCGCCGGGTCAGGAGGTCGGCTCGTCCGTCAGCAGGTTGCGGGTGCGGTTGGGGTCGACCGGAATGCCTGGGCCCATGGTCGTGGAGAAATTGATCTTTTTCAGGTAGCGACCCTTCGCGGCCGACGGCTTGCCGCGCAGCACCTCATCCAGCGCAGCGGCATAGTTCTCCACCAGTTTGTCGGCGTCGAAGGACACCTTGCCGATGATCAGGTGGAGATTGGCCTGCTTGTCCACCCGGAAGTTAATCTTGCCGCCCTTGATGTCCACAATCGCCTTGGCGACGTCTGGCGTGACGGTCCCGGTCTTGGGGTTGGGCATCAGGCCCCGGGGACCGAGAATCCTAGCGATCCGACCGACCTTGGCCATCTGGTCCGGTGCCGCGATCGCGGCATCGAAGTCCAGCCAGCCGCCTTGGATGCGCTCGATGAGATCGTCGGAACCGACCACGTCAGCGCCGGCGGCCGTAGCCTCGGCGGCCCGGTCCCCGGTGGCGAAGACGATGACCCGGACGGCTTTACCGGTGCCATGCGGCAGGTTGACCGTGCCCCGAACCATCTGATCAGCCTTGCGAGGGTCAACGCCTAGCTGCATCGCCACCTCAACGGTGGCATCGATGCTGCTCGGGGAGGTTTCCTTAGCCAGGGCCGCAGCCTCCAGGGGGCTGTAGAACCGGTCGCGATCGACCTTCTCGGCGGCCTGGCGGTAGGCCTTGCTGCGCTTCATATCACTGTCCTTCTTCGCTGGATCAGTCGTGGTACGGGCCAGCGCTGGCCCTCCCACGCGTACTGGGTATTGCAGATCTTCCCTACTGTGTGGCTGAGAGCTGCTCGGGGCAGCTCAGTCGACTACGGTGATACCCATTGAGCGGGCAGTCCCAGAAATAATCTTGATCGCCGCGTCGATGTCGTTGGCGTTGAGGTCTTCGAGTTTACGCTCGGCGATGGCCCGGACCTGGTCACGACCGACTCTGGCGACCTTGGTCTTGTGCGGTTCGGCCGAGCCCTTGGCCACCCCCGCCGCCTTGAGCAGCAGCACCGAGGCGGGCGGTGTCTTGAGCACGAAGTCGAACGAGCGGTCCTCGAAGACCGAGATCACCGCGGGTACCACCTCACCACGGTTGTTCTGCGTCGCCGCGTTGTAGGCCTTGCAGAACTCCATGATGTTCAGACCGTGCGGGCCCAGCGCCTGCCCGACCGAGGCCGGGTTCGCGGTGCCGGCCTCCAGTGCGAGCTTCACGGTGGCCGTGAGCCTCTTGCGCTTCTTCTTGGGGGGCATGGTTCCTTCCTCGGGTTGGTGTTTGCCAACCGGCGCTGTGCCGATCTTTGGGCCGGTTAAATCTTGGCGACTTGGCTGAACGAAAGTTCGACCGGAGTCTCCCGGCCGAAGATCGACACCAATACCTTGAGCTTTTGTGCGTCGACGTTGACCTCGTTGATCGTCGCCGGCAATGTGGCGAACGGGCCGTCCATAACGGTGACCGACTCGCCGACCTCGAAGTCGACCTCGATCGTGGCCTTGGCGCCGAGGCCTGCGGCATGCTTGCCGGCACCGACCGGCACCTTGGACTGTGCTACTCGCGGGGCGAGGAACTTCAGCACGTCATCCAGGGTCAGGGGGGAGGGCCGCGAGGTGGCTCCGACGAACCCGGTGACCCCCGGCGTGTTGCGCACCGCGCTCCATGAGGCGTCGATGAGATCCATCCGGACCAGGATGTAGCCGGGCAGCACCTTGCGCTGCACCTGCTTGCGCTGGCCATTCTTGATCTCGGTGACCTCTTCAGTGGGCACTTCCACCTGGAAGATGTAGTCCTCTACATCCAGGGTCTGGATGCGGGTCTCCAGGTTCGCCTTCACCTTGTTCTCGTAGCCGGCGTAGGAGTGCACCACGTACCACTCACCGGGGGCAGTGGCCAGGGCAGCTCGAAGCTCGTCGACCGGGTCCACCGGCTCCGGCGACTCGACCTCAGCCGCCGCGTGCTGCTCGGCTTCATCGACGGTCTCGACGACATCGAGTGATTCGATCTCCGGTGTATCGGTACCGGACGCATCGGCCTCGGACGCATCGGCCTCGGGCATCTCAGCGTCAGTTGAATCGGAGCGGGACAGCTCCGTCAGCTCCTGCCTGTCTTCGGTGGAAGTCGCTTCGGTGGAAGTCCCTCCTGCGGAAGTCCCTCCTGGGAAAGTCACAGTCGGTCTCGCTTTCTCTACGTGCGTCATGCCGTGCTGGTCGTCAACCGGCGCCCGGGTATCCGGCATCAGCCGAACACGGTCAGCACGGCCCTGCCCAGTCCCATGTCCAGCAACGCCACAAACGCCACCATGAAGCTCACGAAGACCAGCACGACCCCGGTGTAGATCACCAGCTCCCGACGGCTTGGCCAGATGACCTTGCTGAGCTCGGAGACGACCTCACGGAGAAACCGGATCAGCCGGGCGGGTCCAGCCGTCCTGGTGTCGGTTGCGCCGCGTGCCCTGGTCGGATGGTTCTTGCCCGCGGTCCCGGACTCTGGCGCCCTGGCGGGTCGCGCCCGGCGCACGGCAGCGGCGGACTCCGGGGCGTTGGGTGACGCCTCGTTGCGCTCCAGCCGGTCGGCTGTCTCGTCGGCGCGATCGTCGCTCACGCTGCTGATCCTCCGCTTCGCCGGGTTGGGTCCTCGCCGGGTTCGGGCCTACGCAGGGGCGACAGGACTTGAACCTGCAACCTGCGGTTTTGGAGACCGCTGCTCTGCCAGTTGAGCTACACCCCTTTATCGGCGCCGGTGAAGACGCCGTACAACGCGGGCACCATCATAATAGCCCGGGCCTCGGCCATCACCGGGCACGGGAGATCCGCTGGCAACCTCGGCACCAGAGTGTAGGCCACCGGAGCCCGTGCGCTGCAACTACCCCGCTGGCAGCGCTGGGACGCGCCGTCGCTGACCTGCACGACGTTCAGGTCAACGCCACGATGGCGGTGGCTTGACCGAGTACGGACTGGGCGGCGCAGCGCGCGGTGATAGCGACAACGACGATGCCGTCGTCGATCCGCCGCACCTTGCCGGAGAATTCTACGAGTGCCCCTTCGGCGTCGTCGGGTACGACGACCGGGCGGGTGAATCGGACTGAGTAGTCCACCAGGGCGGCGGGGTCGCCGGCCCAGGTCGTCACCAGGCGGCTCCCCAGCGCCATGGTGAGCATCCCGTGCCCTATGACGCCGGGCAATCCAACCTCCCGAGCGGCTCGTTCATTCCAGTGGATCGGGTTGAAGTCACCGGATGCCCCCGCATAGCGGACCAGGTCCGCCCGGGTCACCCAGACGTGCAGGCTGGGCAGCTCGTCGCCCTCGGCGACCTCGCCGCGGCGGCGGCGACTCACCGGTCGTGCTCCGCGGCCGGGTGACGGATGACCAGTGTCGACCGGGCCGTCGTCACCGGGTCGCCGGCACTGTCAGTGATCTCGCAGCGCACGGTGAGCAGGTCGTTGCCGCCCATGGTGCGGACGCCATCGACATGCAGTGCCGCCGCCAACTCATCGCCGGCATGGATGGGTCGGTGGTGGCGAAACGACTGGTTTCCGTGCACCATCCGGCGGTAGTCCGCGCCCAGCTCAGGGTCGCGAAGCAGCGCCTGCTGCGCCCGGAGGACCAGAATGAACGCGAACGTGGGTGGGGCGATCACATCGGAGTAGCCGCACGCTCGGGCCACGCTGGGATCCCGGTAGATCTCGTCGTCGTCCCCGATGGCTTCGGCGAATTCCCGAATCTTCTCGCGGCCGACCTGGTAGGCACCCGCCATGGGGTAGCACCGACCGACGAAGGACGGGTCCAGCGCCATCTGCGCAGGCTGGGTCGAGGTCAGGCGGATCAGCGAGTCTCGCGGTGGGCCCGGTGCTTGTTGCAGTTCGGACAGTACTTGCGAATGGTGAGCCGGTCCGGATCGTTGCGCCGGTTCTTCTTGGTGATGTAGTTGCGGTGCTTGCACTCCTCGCACGCCAACGTGATCTTGGGCCGAACATCAGTGGCGGCCACGGGTGCCTCTCTCTCGCCTAGCTGTCATCAACATCTGAAGTGGGTCTGCTGCGGCCGGCGCCTGGCGCGCCGGACCAATGGTAGCGGTGGCCGGACTCGAACCGGCGACACAGCGATTATGAGCCGCTTGCTCTTCCGACTGAGCTACACCGCCTTCGCCAGGCGTTCCTCCCCACGAGCCCCAATACGGAATCGAACCGTAGACCTTCTCCTTACCATGGAGACGCTCTGCCGTCTGAGCTATTGGGGCAACAGGCGCCCGAGTGAACGAGCGACGATTACTTTACACAACCTCGGCGGGCTACCCGACCAGGGTGAGTACGGCCTCCTCGCGCGCTCCGAGGGTGCGGACGGTCCTGGCCGCCAACCAGGCGTCGAATCGGTCGGCCCCGAGCGGCCGGGAGATCAGGAAACCCTGTGCGACGTCGCAGCCCATCTCCAGCAGCTGGTCCCGGGTGGCATCCTGTTCGACGCCCTCCGCGACGACGATCAACCCGAGCGAGTGGCCGAGATCGACGATGGCGCGGACCACCGCGAGGTCACCCAGGTCACTGGACAGCCCCATGACGAAGCTCTTGTCGATCTTGACCTCGTCGACCGGCAGCCGACGCAGGTAGGCCAGCGACGAGTACCCGGTACCGAAGTCATCCACCGCGATGCGCACACCCAGGCCGTGCAGCCCGCGCAACACCGGCAATGCCCGCTCCGGATCACTCATCACCGCCGACTCGGTGAGCTCGAAACTCAGCAGCGCGGAGGGTACCCGGTGCCGGGTCAGAGCCTCGGTGACCCGGCGCGGGAACTCGGTGTCGGCCAGGTTGCGCACCGAGAGGTTGACCGAGACCGACAGCGACAGCCCACGGTCCAGCCAGCTTCGGCACTGCGCCAGCGAGCGGTCGAGCACGTAGTCGGTGAGTGGATCGATCAGACCGGTGGTTTCGACGAGGGTGACGAACTCCCCCGGGTCGACCATCCCGAACTCCGGATGGTGCCAGCGCACCAGCGCCTCCACCCCGATGACCTGGCGGGTGTTCAATGCCAGCTGCGGCTGGAAGTGCACGTCGACCTGCCCGGTGTCCAGCGCGTGCCGGAACTGCGTGACCAGCTGGAAACGGCGCAGCAGGACTTGGCCCATGCTGGGTTGGTAGCTGCGGACGGTCTCCTCGCCGCCGCGTGCGGCATGCAACGCGACGTCGGCCCGTTGCAGCAGGGTATCGGCATCGCGGCTGGGTTCGACCCCGGTGAACGCCAGGCCCACCACAGCAGTGCATTCCACGGCGAGCTTGTCGACCGGGTACGGCGCGCTCAGCGCTGCCTGTACCTGCTCGGACAGCGCCGCGGCGCCTTGCGCCCCGACACCGACCAGCAGCGCGGCAAACGTGTCTCGCTCCAACCGGGCGGTGAGCACCCCGACCGGCAGAGTGCGGCGAAGCCGCTCCCCCGCGCCCAGCACGACTCGGTCGCCCCAGACGTGGCCCAGTGCGTCGTTGACCGAGGACAGCAACCCCAGTTCGACGACGATCACGGCGCACGGCGTCATATCCCGCCGGAGCACCTCAGCGGCGGCCTCCCGGAAACCGAGGCGGTTACGCAGGCTGGTGAGGCTGTCGTGGTAGGCGTCGTGGCGCAGCTGGGCGAGCAGCCGGCAATTGTCCAGCGCGGTAGCCAGATGGCTGGCCATCGTTTCGACCAGCCGCTCATCGGCTGCGCCGAAGCGGCGCAGCCGACTCTGCCGGTCATGTACTTCGATCACGCCGAGCAATTGGCCGGCACCCCGCAGCGGCGCCACGAGCACCTCCGAGGCTGCCCTCGCGGTCAACGCTGCGGCGACGACCGGATCCGAACTGCTGTCGACCAGCCGCAGCACCTGCCCCGTCCCGGCCGGCGGGTCGGTCCGGAGTACCGCGCTGAGGTCGTGCTGCGACAGCGGTCGGGGCAGTGGCAGACCAGCCACGACGGTGTGCAGGCCACCCTGAGCCGGCATCCGGTGCAGCACCACGCGAGTGGCATTGAGCTGCACGCGGGCCAGCTCCATGGCAGTGCTCCAGGCATCCTCATCCAGTTCCGGCTCGTCATCGTCGCCACCCTGGCCGACCGTGCCCCGTCCGACCACCGCCACCCGCAGGCTGAGGTCGTTGAGCACCCCGAGGTCGCGGTGGTCGCGGAGCAGCCCGTAGTAGGCGCGGTACGCCGCGGCCATCGTCACCGTCAGCAGTCCGACCAGCAGTGCGCCCCACGGCACCATCCGCACTGTCTCCGCGGCGGTGAGCCCGAGTGCGGCGTTGAACAGGCCGGTGAGGTAGAGGTGCACCACCGGGCGGGCGCTCTCGCCGGGACGTCGGTGGTCCAGCAGCACGATGAAGGCCCAGGTCAGCCAGGAGGTGATGGCGTGAGCGATGACGAATCCGGCGAGCACCGCGAGCCACCGCGGCAACCCGGGCCAGGTCGGCTCGAAGACCAACCGGGCCAACAGGTCGGTGATCGCGACGGTGAGAATCGCGTAGGAGGCGTTGAACAGCAGCTTGGACCAGGTATCCCGGCGCAGCAACCGGGCGATGACCACCACACCGACGTAGGCCGCCAGTACGACCGGTCCAGGTAGGTACAGCAGGCCGAAGACCAGCGGGATCTCGGTGGGACTGATCCGCGCGGTATCGCGGCGGACGTCGACCTCGATCGCCAGGAATCGGGCGACCCCGAACGCCGCCGCCAACCCGAGGCCGCCGATCAGCGTGCCGGCATCTGGCTTGATCGGAACTGTGGCCACCACAGCGACGCCGGCTACCCCCGCCGCGAGCGCGAGGGTAGCCACGAAGGCGCTCGAGGCTAAGGCTCGTCCGCGCAGTGGTGAAGCGCCCAAGGGACGCCATCTCGCATGCACACGGACCTCCAGCAGTGGCTCAACGGCTGCGCCTACCCGCCCAGGACCGGCCGATCAGCCAGTACCGTGCGGCCATGGAGCCGGATCGGCTCGGTCGAACTCAGCCGACCCGTGGCCGGCAGCGGCCAGACTCGTGCTGACCGATCTCAACACCGCGGGGAAAGCCCGCGGTGGCGGGCGCAATGGTGCAAATGGGGGTCATCTCCACCTCCAACTACCTGTTGATCTGTCGTGGATAGTAACTAACAGTGATAATCACTTAACTCACTTGGGTGTAGGATATCCGCTTTAGGGTTGCATTGCCAGTTAACTCAATCCGGTTAGCGACTAGCGGTCGATCGGCTGGCGCAGCGGCGGGCGGCCTTTCGCGCAGCGTCACCGATCGCTGTCGCGCGGTCGCGGTATCGGCAGCGCCGACGTCACCCGCCGCCGCTCATCGCAACCGGCCGGCCGCGCAACGATGCTGCAAGTCTGCGGCCAGCACGGCATTCCGGCCTCAGCCCCCAGCGAGCCGCAGCGACGGGCAGGGCGATGCGCACTCACGATCGCAGGTCCCTGCGTGAGCTTGCCCAAGGTCCGAGTCGATCAGCGACAGTCGGCCTGAAGACCGTTCATGATCACCCACGCAGGCTCCGCAAGAGGTGCGCAGCAACATGAGACCGTGAGTGTGGGCGTCCGATGCGCGCTCGTAACACGGACGTAACAAATCCAACGATCAGGTGAAACCATTCGGTCGACAATCGACAAAATGCATGCCAGTTCACCCGTCATCCCCATATGGGATCACTCGATCGGGGTTCACGAGCTGCAGCGCGCTTACGCGACGGAGCAGTTCCGGCCGCAGCATGTGGTCGATCTCGTCCTGGAGCGGATCGCGGCCCGCGGTGCGGACGCGGTCTGGATCTCTCGCTGGAGCGACTGTGAACTGCACCAACGGGCAGCCGATCTCGAGCGGATCCGGCGTGAGCGCGGATCGGCGGGGATGCCCTTGTTCGGCGTGCCCTGCGCGGTGAAGGACAACATCGACGTCGCTGGGTTACCCACCACCGCGGCCTGCCCTGCGTACAGCTACCGACCAACCCAGAACGCCGGCAGCGTGGCGCGGCTGATCGACGCCGGCGCCATCGTTGTCGGCAAGACCAATATGGACCAGTTCGCCACCGGGCTGACCGGCACCCGATCGCCCTACGGCGTCTGCCCAAGCGTGCTCGGGGGCGGCCTGATCTCCGGCGGTTCCAGCTCGGGCTCGGCCGTCGCGGTGGCCGCCGGACTCGTCTCCTTCGCTCTGGGCACCGACACCGCCGGCTCCGGACGCGTCCCGGCAGCCATGAACGGGATCGTCGGCTGCAAACCGACCCGTGGCCTGGTGAGCACCACGGGCGTAGTGCCGGCATGCCGATCGCTGGACTGCGTGAGCATCTTTACCACCGATGTCGACGACGCGGGCGCGGTTCTTGCCGTGACCATGGGTCCCGACCCCGGGGACCCCTGGTCACGGCATGTGAGTGGCGATGCGAGCCCTGGCTCGCAT
>JALYTS010000169.1 GCA_030854185.1 Actinomycetota bacterium
CAGCACGAGTCCGCGTACCGTTGGAGCGACCATGACAGCCGCCGACCGCCCCCCGGACGTCGTCGAGCAGTTCCGGCTCGCTGAGGCGTTGGTCTCCGAACGGCGCCCGCTGGAAGCCCTCCGAGAGTTGGCGCCGGTACTGGATGCGGAGCCCGATGCACCGAGCGTCCAGTTGCTAGCGGGACGAGCCTACCTGCAATCCGCTCAGCTCAACCGCGCCGAGGAGGCATTCCTTCGTGTGTTGGAGCACAATCCTTCCGACCACTATGCGCGCTTCGCGCTGGGGCGCACGTTGCAACGGCAGAGCCGCCTGGACGAGGCCCGCGCGCAACTCGCCATGGCTGCCGCGATGAATCCCACACCGGAGTATCAGGAAGCGCTCAACGAAGTGCGGATGCGGATAGGTCGCCGGTAACCGCTCAGGTGACGCCCTTGGCGCTGCGGGCGTAGGTCTGAGCGAAGCCGTAGACTTCCTGAGCGTAGTCGAGGGAATCGTTGTAGGACAGAATTGCCCGCAACCAGCCGTCACCCGAACCCATGTTCCGGTTGTCAGCGCACAGGTAGTTCGCCGCAGCCAATGACGCGTCATCGATGTTTTGCGGGTCGGTGATCCCGTCGTGATTCCCGTCGGCCCGCCACTTGGCCCAAGTGGACGGGATGAACTGGAAGGGCCCGACAGCGTGATCCCATATCTTGTCACCGTCGAGGATTCCATTGTCGGTGTCCGCGATGGACTTGACGCCGGGCGCACCGTTGAGTGGTATCCCGATGATCGGCGACGACGGCCGGCCATCGGGTTGCAGAGTACGGCCTTCGAAACCACCGTGCTTGGACTCCACGGCCGAGATCCCGGCCAGGGTCACCCAGGTGATGTGGCAATTCGGTTGGCTGGCGGCCAACACGGCATGGGCGTTCGCGTAGGCCTCCAGCGCACGCTGCGGGACATTTGTGACCTTGGACATCCGGGTGGCCCAATCGGCGAACGCGAGCTGCGGGGCGACCGGAGCCTGCGCAGGCGCGGGAAGCTGGATCGGGATGGCGACCGTCTGGTGCGCCGGCTGCCCTGCCGGCTGGGGGGCGGTGACCGGCTGGGCGACCGGCTCTGCGATCGGTTCTGAGACGTCGGGCAGTGCCGCGGGCGCGGCCATCGCCGCCGGCGCGGGAGCGGCGAGTCCACGGTCGGGCAGTGGAGCGGCGACCGAACCCAGAGCTGCCAGCACCAGACCGGCGCAGGCCAGCGCACCACCGGACAACAATCCGCGAACCAGGTACTGGGAGGCTCGGGGTAGTCCTCGGCGAAGTCGCTTGTAGGTCAATTGTCCAATTCGCCCGGTTCGCGCGCCGGCCCGCTCGTCGCCACTCATACGAGAGATCAACGACGGTCACGCAGCGGAGATACGCTCTGTGCGGGCAGTGACATCCGGCGCTAACTCGGCCAGTGTTCCCGCCACTGCTCGGCGGTGAGCCGCTCGGCGTCCAACCCTGCGGCCCGAGCGGAACGCTCAGCGGCGCGCACGTCGTCGGCGAAGCATCGGGCGACGCAGCGCAGCGCGGCCTCTGGGTCCTCACCATTCAGCTTCGCCGCGGCGGATCGCGCGAACAACGATGTGCCGGTATCACTATCGGCGCCGGTGAAGCCTCCACCGACGAGGGCGGCCCCGGGCAGCAGGTCCGCCGGCAGGGCCGCTTTCGTGGCTCGGGACACCAGCTTGGCTACCAGCGCCACGGCGGGTTGACCCAGCGCAACCCCGTCGACGCTCGACTCGCGGCGCTTCTCGGTGCGTTTGAGCTCGTCCCAGCGGATCTCCTGCTCAGTGGCGGTACGGACCTGTTCGCTACCGGCGAAGACGTGCGGGTGTCTGGTGACGAGCTTGGCCACCAGCCCGGTCGCCACCGCATCGACATCAAAGCCTCCGGGCGTCTCCTGCGCGACGCGGGCGTGGAAGAGTACCTGCAGCAGCACATCACCGAGCTCCTCGCGCAGCGCCTCGGTGTCGCCGTCCTCCAGCGCTTCGTACAGCTCGTAGGTCTCCTCGATGAGGTAGGGCATCAGCGAGCGGTGGGTTTGCTCGGCGTCCCACGGGCAGCCACCAGGCGACCGCAACCGGTCCATCACCGCGACAGCATCCAGCAACGCCGCGCCGGCGGGTTCAGGGGTGGTCAGCACAGCGGCGCCGGTAGCTACCCAGCGGGCCGCCACGTCGGTGCTGGGATCCAGCGTGAGCAGCAGTCCCTGCACGGCGTCGCCCACGGGATCGGCGCCACACAGCTGCGCCAACTCGGCCGGTACGTCGACATCGGAGTACAGGGGTGTTCCGTCGCGCAGCAGGAGGGCCGCCGCTGCCGGAAGCACCCCGCCCAGGCGTGGCGACAGCGCTACGACTACCGGCTGGGCACCTGGGATCACGTCCGGGCGGTGGCGCGTAATGGCGCGACGAAGCCACCGGTCTCGTTCTCGTCGGAGACGACCTGCAGGCTCACCGGATCCCACACGCCGTACCGGGGACTGAGCCGAACCCCCACATCCTCGCCCACCAGGGCCAGCTGGCGCAGGCCGATCGCTTCCAGCACGGCAGGGTCGATCTGGTCGAGCTGGGGCGCATGATCAGAGGGCTGGGCCCCCCGAGTGGTGCGGTTCTTGACCACCATGACCACCCACGGTTTGGTGTCCTCGAGCTGGAAGGCCACGACCGTGCCCTCGGCCACGCCGAACGCCGGGGTGGTGGCGAAGACCGGGTCATCAGCGGCGACGATCCGTTTGCCCAGCTCGGCGTCCTTGCCGGCCCGAACGTCAGCATCGATCGACTGCCGGGCTGCCTTGGACCCAGCCTGGGAAAGCTCCTGCACCCGTTGTTGAGCTGCGGTTCGGGTGTCGGCGGTGGTGTAGTCGACGGTGACCGCGCTGCTGCGCAACGCCGTCCGGCCCAGTGCGGTCATCAGCAGCTGGTCCTTGGCCCGCTGCCGGTACCCGTTGGCGTCGTAGATCGTTCCCTTGGACGCGGCCTCGGCGCCCCCGACTTCTTTGAGCAGCCGGTTCACCTGGGCTTGGTCGACAGTGACGCCGGCCCGCCGCGCGGCGATATCGAGGAGTTGGTGCCTGATCCGCACGGTGAGGATCTTGCGCGAGATCTCGTCGAGCTGGTGGCCCGCCTCGAGCTGGGCGCGGGCCTGCGGACTCTCCTTGGCCAGCACCGTCAGCAGCTGGCCGTGCACCTGCTCCAGCGGGATCTCGGTACCGTTGACGAATGCGGCGGCACTGAGCTGGCTAGGGCCGAAGCCACAACCTCCGATCAGCAGTCCCACGGCAGCCACCCCGACGACCCCACGGGCGGCACGACGGGCAGCGCCGCCGGCTCGCAGGACGCTTCGCACAGGCGCTAGCTTCTCACGCAGAGTTCGGGCGCCGGTCAGCTGGGTTGCAGCGCGTCCAGTAGTCGCTGCACTTCGTCGCCGAGGCGTGGTGCGTCGCATGGGCTGACGGTCAGCGACCTCGACGCCTGGGTCCGCTGGCTGACCGTGACCAGATAGCGCCCGTCCGGGTTGTCACACCAGCGCAGAACCTGCGAGCGGCGCACCTGACCGGATGAGTCCCGCACGTTAGCGCCGATCTGCCCGGCCCGCGCGTGCGGCCGGTCGAGGATCGCGGACACGGCGAGGCTGTCACGCTCGGCGCTGGTCCGCGCGGGGGACGCTGACACCAGCACCCCACCAGCGCTCTGCGTGGTGCGTCCAGGGCTAGGCGCCGAGTCGATGATGACCGAGGGGCGGTGGCCCGGCGGGTGCGGCGGGAGCCTGCTCACCACCGCCGCGGCCAGCCCCACCGCGGGGATGATGTCCACAACCGTCGCGCCAGGCCGGTCCGGGTGCTGGAGCGCGCAGACTCCCATCGTGGCGCCGCGGGCCGCGACCACCCGAACCGGCTGCTCAGCCGCCGCGTCGGAAAGCCACACCGAGTCCAGCCAACTCACCGGCCGGTTCAGCAGCCGCAACGCGGCCTCCAGATCGGCGTCCACCCGACCCGCGCGTACCAGTCCGAGCCATTTGAGCTCGTTGCCCGCGTCGGCTCGGAGCCGGTCTCGCTCGACTCCTGCGGCGGGTCCAGGTGGGCCCACTTGGAGGGGCGCTGGGTAGCCGTTGAGGTGCAGTGCCGCCGTGAGCACGTCCCACTGCGCGGCGGTCAGCCGCCATCCCAGAGGTGTCACCGTCAGCGGTCTTGTTCCGGCGGATCCGCCCCGATCACTGCGGGGGCGACCTTGCGGCCGTCGGTGAAGATGTCCTCCATCTCGATCAGGTACGAGGGACGCCGGTGCTCGGAGTCCTCGCCGTCCTTGCCGCGTCCGGCGCCCATGGGCGCCATCAGATCTCCGGCGCCGGCACCGCGACCCATGCGTCCCGCAGCGGCCTCGGTAACTGCGCCCGAGGGGCGCGGACCGAACTCGGCGGTCTTTGCCGTGCTGGCGCGCTCGCTCAGTCGCTCTTCACCGCCCATCTGGACACCACCGCCGGGGTGGCCACCGCCAGCCCCGGCAGCGCCGAGTCGGGCTCCGCCACCCGGCGCCAGAGCCCGCCGGATACGGCCTTCAGCGATCGGCGCCATGATCGGGACACCCGCTGCCGCCGCAGCCGCAGCTCCCGCGGCGATCTGCCCACTGGTGTGCTGGGATTGGTGGGCCATCTGGTCGGGCAGCGCCTGCCCACCGACGTGCTCCGATGCGAGGCCGCTGGTCGCACCTTGCAGGGTGGCGGCAGCCGGCGGGTAGGCGACGTGTCCGCCGCCCTGGGTGCCCCCACCGCCCGGTCCCCCGGCGCTAGATTTGCGGATGCCGGATCCGCCGGTAACGGGTGCGCCGATAGCCGGTCCCCCGGTGGTGGAATAGAGGACACCGGGTGCCGGGCCGGTGTCCGGGGGCTGTTCTGGCGGCTGCACCGTCGGGTCGGCCAGCTACGGGTAGGTCGGGACCGCGGCGCGGTGGTCGTTGATCGGCGCGGAATACACGTTGGTCATCACCCGGACGGCCTCCGCGTGCGCGTCGACTTTCTGCTGCTCCTGCGCTACCGCATCGACGAGAACCCCCGCCCCGCCGCCGACGGCGAAGCTGCGCAACGACTCGCTCCAGTCATGCGACACCGGCGGCGGCACGGCCGACTTGGCCTGCGCCGTGGAGGAGGCCAGATCATCCATCAGCCGCGTGGTGTGCTCCGCGGTGTCGGCATGGTCAGCTGACCACTGATTGATCGGGCCCAACGCGGTGAGCGCCGCATCCGCCGACGCGCCACGCCACCCATCGAACACGATCCCCTGCAGGTCACGAGTACATCCGGTGATCGAATCGGTCGTGCTGCGACCTTGCTGGCGCCACGTCCTGGCGGCCTCGTCGATATCGGCTGGGTCGACTGAGGTCTCCAGCATGGAGTAGATCTCCTCATGCCCCCAGGCTGCCCAGTTGCTTGACGCGTGATCGTTGCCGCTGGGCCCGAAACCCAGCGCATCGGCTACGACATCCCACACTCCGGCCATCTCAGCTCCCCGACTTCGGCAGTCGAGGCTCGATCAACTGCGCGATCCGCAACGCGTAGGCGCACGAATCGACCGGCGGACCGTTGAGGCTGAACACCGGCGACACGTGCACGCCCAGCGACACCGGCCCGCCATCCATCAACTGAGTGCAGTCGTCGCGGTCAGGATCTACCGACAGATGAGCCCCGGCGCGGCCGTTCACCATATTGTCCACGAAGCTGGTGAACGTCGGATCATGTCGGCGGCCCTTATACGAGGCGACGGTTTCGTTGTCCCGCTCCAGACCCATCAGAAAGGGCTTGCCGTGCCACATACAGCCGACCAAGCCCGGCGTGTCCAGCGGCTTGCGGCTGTGCACGTCCAAACCCAGCCCGGACAACTCCGCATCGGTCAGGACCGTGCACAGGTCCACCCGGCTGGCGTCGGCCACCCGGGGTGATGGTGCGGCCCCGGGCGCTTGGGAACCACAGCCAGCCGCGAGCAGCGCCAGCGCGACCACGAGAGAGCGCCTCATTGGGAGTGGCCCCGGAACATCTGCTCGTTCGCCGCATCAGCCTCGGTGACCGTCCGCCCAGCCGCCCGGTAGGTCGCCGCCATGTTCGCGAACACCTTCTGGGCGTTCCTCATCGAGCCGATGTAGTCGTGGCCGGCCTGCGCGAACCGCTCAGCGGCAGCCTGACCGTCCTCATTGGCACCGAACTTGCGCAGCTGAGTGAGGGCCTGCGCCTTGAACACCAAGTCGTTGATCTCCTCGACCGCTCGTTCGCAGCGGGTGGCGGCGCGTTCGGCGACGCCGGCCTCCAGCCACAGCTCACCGGCGGCGACCGCGGCCGCCAGGGAGCCCTGCTGTTGAGCGACACCCGCCAGCTGGGTATCGGCAGCCTCGAAGCTGCTCGCCATCGCGTGGCCTCCTCGTCCGACCCGGGGCACCGTACCCGGTCCCGCCCGTCGCGGGACCAGGACCTGCTGGCTGCCGGGTGGGCGCCGAGATCAACCGATGAGGCCGAGCCGTGTTCGACCGGCTATTCAGAAGTTCGCTCTGCGCGGAATTGGGCTCCGATCGCAGGTGCCGGGCTTTGTCAGGGGTGGGTGCGAGAATCAAGTCGTGAGCGTGGCTGTGGGTGAACCCGTGGTGGTGATGTCGAGCTGCCTGGATAGTCTGCGCGAAACGCTGGGTGGTCTGGATGACGAAGCAGTCACCCAGACTCTGCGGGATGTCGAGGCACTGTCCCGCCGAGCGGAGTCGGTGATGCTTGAGGTGGTCGCCGAGGTCGACTCGCGGGGAATCGCCGTCGGGCGGGGTTTCGCCAGTACCCAGCGGTTGCTGGCCGGGATGCTGCAACTCTCCGCGGCCGAGGCTCGGACGCGGGTGCAGCACGCGGCCCTGGTGGGTACCCGGCGTGCGATCACCGGGCAGGTGCTGGCGCCTCGGTTGCCCGTGACCGCTGCCGCGTTGGCCGCCGGACGGGTCGGTACCGGGCAGTTGCGGGTGATCACCGAGACGATGACGGCGCTGCCCGGGTCGGTCCCGCAACCGGCGCGGGACCGCGCTGAAGCGGACCTGGTCGGTTACGCCCGCGACTTCGACCCCCGCCGGTTGCGGATCATCGCGCAGCGGCTGGTCGCCACCCTCGACCCCGACGG
>JALYTS010000170.1 GCA_030854185.1 Actinomycetota bacterium
GCCCAGCGGCGGCGGGCCGGACAGGAGCTGCTGCTGCAGGCGGCGTTCGTGCTCGTCGAGCAACGCGACGGCCACCGCTGCCCGGTCGGGGTAGCGCCGGTAGAGCGTGCCTTTGCCGACGCCGGCGGCCTTCGCGATGTCCTCCATGGTCACCCGGGTGGCGCCGCGTTGCGCGGACAACCGCTCGGCGGCGTCGAGGACCCGAGCGCGGTTGCGGGCAGCGTCAGCGCGCTCCGGGCGGCGACCCGCCGTCGGGGCGAGGTAGGCGTACAGCGCACACACTCAGAATGGCGTGAGCAGCACCGGAAAGATACTGCCGACGAGTTCCCCTACAAAGAAGCCGGCGCCGCTGACGGTCGCGGCTTCACTTCCCTGTGGGATGCCATAACCGATGCTGTTGAACGTACCGAGATTGCCGAGGATTTTCAGGGCGGCGGCTAAGGGCATCGTAAAGATCCCGATGCGAATCAGCTCGGTTGTGTTGACCGTATTGCTGTGAGCCGAATTACTGTGAGCCGAATTACTGTGAGCCGAATTACTGTGAGCCGAATTACTGTGAGCCAAGTCATTCATGCCCCTCCACCTGGTTGCCCGTGGCGCATCCCTGTGCGCGCCACGGGCACTCGGTCTTGCTGCCTGGACGTTCCGGCGCGGCGCCCAGGCGTTGCGACCAACAATCCCTACGGTGCCGCACCGCGCCGACTGGCACATGAGGGTTCTCCCCTACGGCGACCCTGGTAACACCAGGACGCCTACTCCGGGCTCCCGGGAGATTGCGGTGGGTGTCCAGCCGAGCGGAGAGCTCTGCCGGCAAGCCCCAGGCTGAGAACCGCAACGCCGGTGACGACGGTGGCCAGCGGCAGGGTCAGCGCGAGCCCGGCGCAGCAGGTCCCCCCGAACACCGCCAGCGGCCGCCGCCACCAGCGCCCGCGGTCAGGCAGGGTGAACGAGGCGGCGTTGGTGATCGCGTAGTAGATCAACACGGCAAAGCTGGACAAGCCGATGGCGCCCCGCAGGTCGGCGAGCAGCACGATAGTCGTGATGATGAGGCCCAGCACGATGTCGGCACGGTGCGGCACCTGGTAGCGATCGTGGACGGCGGCCAGCCACGTGCGGGAGTTCGTGGTCGCGGGCCATCGCCAGCACGGTGCGGCCGACACCTGCCAGCAACGACAGCAGCGCGCCCGCCGAGGCGATGGCGCCGCCGACCCGCACCACGGGTGTCAACCAGCTCAGGCTGCCGGAGTTGGTGACCACGGCGAGCGGAGCGGCCGAGCGGGCCAGCTCGGCGGGGCCGACCGCAGCCAACGCGGCGGTACCGACTGTCGCGTAGATGACGACGACGATGCTCAGCGCCAGTGGGATGGCCAGCGGGATCGTCCGGGCGGGTTCGCGGACCTCTTCGCCCAAAGTGGTGATCCGCGCGTAGCCTGCAAAGGCGAAGAACAGCAGCGCGGCGGCTTGGGTGATGCCGGCTGGGCCGCTGCGGGTCCAGCCGGTGAGATTGGCCGGATCGGCTTGGCCGCCGCCGAGAGCGGCCACCACCACGGCAGCCAGTGCGAGCAGTGTCAGAGCGACGAGGACCCTGCTCAACCGGGCGGTCATGGCAATGCCGAGATAATTCACCGCGGTAAGGAACAGCACCGCCCCGAGCGCCGGTGCGGCCGGGTGAGCTGGCCAGGTGTAGGCACCGAAGGTGAGAGCCATCGCCGCGCAGCTGGCCGTCTTGCCGATCACGAATCCCCAGCCGGCCAGGAAGCCCCAGGCGGGTCCCAGCCGACGGCGGCCGTAGCGGTAGGTGCCGCCGGATTCCGGGTAGCGGGCCGCGAGTTGGGCCGAGGCGATACCGTTGCAGCAGGCCACCACCGCGGCGATACCCAGCGCGATCAGCAGCCCCGCGCCAGCGGCGGCCGCGGCCGGAGCGAAGGTGGCGAACACCCCGGCCCCGAGCATCGAACCCAGGCCGACCACCACCGCGTCGCCCAGCCCCAACCGACGCGCCAGCCGCGGTCCGCGGATCATCTGTCCCCAGTGGACTACTCGGTCCGTACCCCAACGCTAGACACCTTGCGGGCGCTGACGGCATGACGAAACGGGGCCGGTCCCCTGGAGATGGGACCGGCCCCGTTGTCTGCGGCTAGTGGATCAGAAGTCCATGCCGCCGCCGTCGGGCATGCCGCCGCCCGCCGGTGCCGGGTGCTTCTCCGGCTTGTCAGCGATCACAGCCTCCGTGGTGAGGAACAGGGCCGCGATCGACGCCGCATTCTGCAGCGCCGAGCGGGTGACCTTGGCCGGATCGATGATGCCGGCCTTGATCAGGTCCTCGTACTCGCCGGTAGCGGCGTTGAGGCCCCACCCGGGCTTGAGGCCGCGGACCTTCTCGGCCACCACGCCACCCTCGAGACCGGCGTTGATAGCGATCTGCTTCAACGGAGCCTCAAGAGCGACCTTGACGATGTTGGCACCGGTCGCCTCGTCGCCGACCAGCTCCAGCTTCTCGAACGCCAGCGCACCCGCCTGGATCAGCGAGACGCCACCGCCGGCCACGATGCCCTCTTCGACGGCAGCCTTGGCATTGCGCACCGCGTCCTCGATGCGGTGCTTGCGCTCCTTGAGCTCGACCTCGGTGGCCGCCCCGGCCTTGATCACCGCAACGCCGCCGGCCAGCTTGGCCAGCCGCTCCTGCAGCTTCTCGCGGTCGTAGTCGGAGTCCGAGTTGTCGATCTCGGCGCGGATCTGGTTGACCCGACCCTGGATCTGCTCGGGGTCGCCGGCACCTTCGACGATGGTGGTCTCGTCCTTGGTGATGACAACCTTGCGGGCGCGACCCAGCAGCGACAGGTCGGTGTTCTCCAGCTTGAGGCCGACTTCCTCGCTGATCACCTCGCCACCGGTGAGGATGGCGATGTCGGCCAGCATCGCCTTGCGGCGATCGCCGAAGCCGGGCGCCTTGACTGCGACCGACTTG
Organism: Actinomycetota bacterium; assembly: GCA_030854185.1. Classification (GTDB taxonomy): domain Bacteria; phylum Actinomycetota; class Actinomycetes; order Mycobacteriales; family Pseudonocardiaceae. The sequence continues at coordinate 2,969 of JALYTS010000170.1, forward strand.
AAGATGCCACGGATCTTGTTGACGACCAGGGTGGCCAGCGCCTCGCCCTCGACATCCTCAGCAAGGATCATCAGCGGCTTGTTGGACTGCATGACCTTCTCCAGGATCGGGAGGAGGTCCTTGACTGCCGAAACCTTCGTCGCGGCCAGCAGAATGTACGGGTCGTCGAGGACGGTCTCCATACGCTCCGGGTCGGTGACGAAGTACGGCGAGATGTAGCCCTTGTCGAAGCGCATGCCCTCGGTGAGCTCGAGCTCGAGGCCGAAGGTCTGGCTCTCCTCGACGGTGATGACGCCTTCCTTGCCGACCTTGTCCATCGCCTCGGCGATGAGCTCACCGATCGAGGGGTCAGCGGCGGAGATCCCGGCGGTGGCCGCGATCTGCTCCTTGGTCTCGACCTCCTTGGCCGAGTTCAGCAGCTGCGCCGAGACGGCCTCGACGGCCTTCTCGATGCCCCGCTTCAGGGCCAGCGGGTTGGCGCCGGCGGCGACGTTGCGCAGACCCTCGCGCACCAGCGCCTGGGCCAGCACGGTGGCGGTGGTGGTGCCGTCACCTGCGACGTCATCGGTCTTCTTGGCGACTTCCTTGACGAGCTCGGCCCCGATCTTCTCCCAGGGGTCTTCGAGCTCGATCTCTTTGGCGATGCTCACACCATCGTTGGTGATGGTGGGGGCACCCCACTTCTTCTCCAGAACGACGTTGCGGCCTCTGGGGCCGAGCGTCACCCTGACGGCGTCGGCGAGCTGATTCATCCCGCGCTCAAGACCGCGACGGGCTTCCTCGTCGAACGCGATCATTTTGGCCATTGCGGTGTGGTCCTCCGGTCATGGGCGCCGCGGGTCCGCGGCAAGGACACGGTGCTCGGCCAGGCTCGGTGCCCGCGACGGACGTCCAGCGCTTGCTGGACTCACCGTCCCGACCTCAGTGTTGTTACTTGTGTCTGTACAAGCTGGCACTCGAAGGGGCCGAGTGCTAACTCAGGTTTAGCACTCGGCCCCTTCGAGTGCAAGCTGCCCCGCCCGCCGGTGATGCCCTGCTGGACACCATCCACCTCGGCTGGGCCGCGCGAGTGGCACCGGGCAGGATGCCAGGGGTGACCATCGCGCAGAAACCCCGATCCGTCGACGAGCACAGCAGGGCGGTGGCCGCCCTGCTGGCCGCCACCGCCGTGATCCGGTTACCCCTGGTGGAATGCGCCGGCCTCGCGCTGGCCGAGCCGATCACCGCGGCGGTGGCCCTACCGCCCTTCGACAACTCCGGGATGGACGGCTACGCGGTGCGCTCGGTGGACATCACCGTCGCCACTGCCGACGCGCCGGTGCACCTGCCGGTCACCGAGGACATCCCGGCCGGGCGCACCGACTCGCCCTCGCTGCAGCCGCACACCGCGCACCGGATCATGACCGGCGCACCGATCCCACCCGGCGCGGACGCGGTCGTGCCGGTGGAACTCACCGACGGTGGCCGCCATCAGGTGCAGATCTTCGCCCCCCGCGCGCCAGGCGACAGCGTTCGCCCGGCCGCCGGGGACGTCGCGGCCGGTGCGGAAGTGCTGCCGGCGGGCACGGTGCTGGGGCCGGCCCAGCTCGGGGTGGCAGCCGCGGTCGGCTACGCGGAGCTGCCGGTGCACCGCCGAGTCCGGGTGCTGGTCCTATCCACCGGCTCGGAACTGGTAGTACCGGGCACTCCGCTACAGCACGGGCAGATCTACGAGTCGAACGGCACGATGCTCGCCGCCGCGGTTCGGGAGGCCGGCGGCGAGGCGCAGCTGATGCACTTCGTGCCCGACGACGTCGCCGCGCTGGAGGCCGCGCTGGCGCCCCGGTTGGCGGGGATGGATCTGCTGGTGACCTCCGGTGGGGTCAGCGCGGGGGCTTATGAGGTGGTCAAGAGCGCCATGACCGGCCAGGGCGTGGAGTTCGCCAAGGTGGCCATGAACCCCGGCGCTCCGCAGGGCGTCGGCCGCTACCGCGGGGTGCCAGTGGCGGCGATGCCGGGTAATCCGGTCAGCGCCTCGGTGTCCTTCGAGGTGTTCGTCCGTCCCGCCCTGCGGGCCGCGATGGGCCTATCGGGGCAGCGGCCCCGGGCCGTTGCGCAGCTGACCGAGGCTTTGGAGTCACCAGGGGACAAACGGCAGTTCCGGCGCGGCGCGTTCGATCCGGGCACGGGCACCGTCGACCCGGTCGGGGGTCCCGGCTCGCACCTGCTCGGGGCGCTGGCCAGATCGAACTGTCTGATCGACATTCCCGAGACCACCGCACACCTCGAAGCGGGCGAGCAGGTCGTGGTCTGGCGCACCGGCGCGGACTGACCTAACCGACGGGTCCAGGTGTGAGAAAACCACGATACCCGGACAGACCTTGTGAATCGCGGGTGAGGCACAGCACACTGAGAGTGAACAAGGGTTCAGTGAACAAAGGCTCAGTGAGCAATCCCGTCCCAGAATGGCGTGGGTTCCTGCGTCGTCGGGGGGCGCAGGAGCGCGCTGGGAATGACCGTTCGGGAAGCTGGGGAGCGGACGAACGGTTAACGGGCACTGGGGGCCTCCGTCGGGGACGGGGGTCCCCGGTGCCTTTTCCCCGGTCGCCGTCCCCCCGAGTTATGGGCGTACGGTGGGCAATCGCTCACCAACTCCAGATCGAGGATCTTGCGAACGCATGGCGTCTCCCCGGTTTCCCGCGACATTGCGGCATCTGGTGGACCTCACCCGCGAGACGCTCCCGCCGATGCACCCGGCAGGCAGGCCGTTCGTGGCCGCCGGGGTAGCCGCGACGCTGCTGTTACGCACGCTGTCCCCGGCCGCGGCGACGCTGGGCGCCGTCGCCACCACCTGTTGCGCCGCGTTCTTCCGCGACCCGCAGCGGGTGACACCAGAAGACCGCACCCTCGCGGTGGCACCGGCGGACGGCACCGTGAGCAGCGTGACGCCCGCCCCGCCGCCCGCTGAACTGGGCCTGGACAGCAACCCGCGACCACGGGTCAGCGTGTTTCTGTCCGTGTTCGATGTGCACGTGCAGCGCATCCCGGTCGACGGCGAGGTTCGCCACATCGCCTACCGTCCGGGCAAGTTCCTGTCCGCCGATCTGGACAAGGCCAGCGAGGCCAACGAACGCTCCAGCATGCTGCTGCGCTCCACGGCCGGGCACGACCTCGTCGTGGTACAGATCGCCGGGCTGGTAGCTCGCCGGATCGTCTGCTCGGTGCGGCCCGGGGACCAGGTGGCGGCCGGCGCTACTTATGGCCTGATCCGCTTCGGGTCCCGGGTGGACCTCTACCTGCCGCCGGGCAGCTCCGTGCTGGTCCGCCCTGGACAACACACCGTGGGTGGGGAGACCGCCCTGGCGCGGCTACCGGCCGAGAAGGCCTGAGCCGTGGCCAACGCCGGCGCCGGAGTCCGCCTGCTGCCCAACGTCATCACCGTGCTGGCACTGTGTTCGGGCCTGTCCGCGCTGAAGTTCGCCCTCGACGGGAACTTCACCGGCGCGCTCGCCGCGATCGGGGTGGCGGCGGTGCTGGACTCGCTGGATGGCCGGTTGGCCCGGTTGCTCGACGCCACCTCCCGGATCGGCGCCGAGCTGGACTCGCTGGCTGACTGCGTGTCCTTCGGGGTAGCGCCCGCGGTGGTGCTGTTCGTGTGGTCGCTGGATGGCATCCGGGTGGGGTGGCCGGTGGCGCTGGTGTTCACCGTCTGCGTCGTGTTGCGGTTGGCTCGGTTCAACACCCTGCTCGACGACACCGACGCACTGCCGTTCGCCAAGGAATTCTTCATCGGGATCCCCTCCCCACCAGGTGCGCTGCTGGCGTTGCTGCCGCTGACCGTATTCCTCCAGTTCGGCGGGGGCTGGTGGTCCTCGCCGGTGACCGTGGCGGCCTGGACGGTGGCGGTGGCCGTGGCGATGGTGAGCCGGTTACCCACCCTGTCGATGAAGACGATCCGGGTGCCGGCACGGGCGGTGGCGCCGCTGCTGGCCCTGATCGCCGGGCTGGCCGCCGCGGTGATCACTTTCCCGTTCGCTTCGCTGGGCGTGGCGATGCTGCTGTATCTGGTCCAGGTCCCCTACGCGAGCTACCGCTACCGGTGGCTCGCGCGGCATCCCTCGGCCTGGGAGGTCGCGCCCCGCGAGCGCCGGGCGATCCGCCGCACCGCGCGCAGCATGCGCCGCCTCGGGCTGCGCCCGCC
>JALYTS010000235.1 GCA_030854185.1 Actinomycetota bacterium
CCATCTACGAGCCTGACGCACTCGTTAGCTGCGGGCCGAGGCTTCCTGGCGAGACGATCATCATTCCCGACCCGATCATCATCGTCGAGGTTCTCTCGCCTTCGACCCAGTCGGTCGATCTCGGCAGCAAGCTGGAAGACTACTTCCGCATCGAGAGCGTCCGTCACTACCTCATCGTGAATGCCGAACGGCAGGCCATCATCCATCACGAGCGGGCTACGGACGGCTCGATCGCGACCAGGATCATCCGCGACGGCACCGTTAGGCTCGACCCGCCCGGGATCGAACTGCAAGACATATTCGCGGCCTGAAGCAACGGGTTAGCCGTCCGCGCTGTAACCGGGGCAAAAGTCCGGGTGGTCAGCCTGCACCGGCGGGCTGGGCGCGGGAGCGGACGAGGTCCGACAGAGGCGGGATAACGGGTGCGGTTGCGACACCGATCCTGGCGCCGAGATAGTCCCAGAAGGCGATGCCGAGCTTGCGGCATGTCTTGGCCAACCCCAGGAACGCGTCGCGGCAGTCCCGGCCGGTATCGGTGCGGGTGCCGCCGCTGACGGCGCGCTTGGTGACCTGGCAACGGATGTCGTTTTCGGAGCCGTTGGTGTGCAGCGGGATCTCGGGGTGGTCGAGCACCATGAGCAGTTCCGCCTTGTTGGCATGCAGCCGCTTGAGCAGACGATCCAGCGTGGCAAAGCCGGTGTGGCGGCGGAAGATGCGGTCGAACCGTGCCCGCAATTCGCGGCCGCGACGCGGCGTCGGGTCGAGGCGATAGGCCTTCAGATCGGCATAGAACCACCAGATCAGGCCCCGCACATGCTGTTGCGCATACCGCTGCTGGTCGGTGACCGTCTCCAGCTTGTGCACCAGCCGCTCGGCGTGGATCCAGCACAAGGCGTGCTGACCGACGTTGAACTGCCCGGCGTCGTCGCTGACAATCACCGCGTCGCACAGGAACCCGTGGGCGCTGATGGCCCCCCACAATGCGCCCTCGGTTGCGACGCGCACCGGGTCGGGCGTCACCTCCAGCCCGGAAAGACCAAGCGTGTCCAGATGGGCGATCCAGGCTTTCGCATCGGCGAATTGGCGCTGCTCGTGGGCCGCGAGTTTGCCGACCAGCGGTCCGGCCAGGTGGTGGTCGCGCATGTAATCCAGGGCGGCCTCGTTGACCACATAGTCGCCATGACCCGCGCGCAGCAGGCTGAGGAAATTCAGCCGGCTCTTGCTGCCCGTCGTGCCGAACCAGGCGAAATTGTCATTGCCGATCTGGGTACAGACGCCGTTGGCGCCACGGTGGCGCGCACCGGTGTCGTCGACGGTGATCCAGCCCGCGCTCTGCAATCCGGCCCGCAGGACCTCCTGGGTCTCTGACAGGAAATCATCCTGCTCGTCGATCAGCAGGCGCATCACCTGGCGTTTGGAGATGCTGACGCCCACCGCCTGCAGCAGAGTGACCAGCCGCTCTACCGTCACTTGGCCCTGGTGGTGTTGCATCAGCACGAAGCGGCGCAGTTCGGGGCCGAAATGGCCACGAATGCCGCCGGGCAAAGCGGCCACGATCATCACGCCGTCCGGCGTCAGCCAGCGCTCGCGCCGGTAATGCACGGCCCGGGCGCTGATCACCAAGTCCTGCACGTCATAGGGCTCGTAGCCCTTGAATGCAGAGCCGGGCGGATGGGCCGCCCGCAGCACCTCGGTCTCCATCTTGACCCGCGGTGCCACCTTGCCGCGGCGCCGCTGCTTGCCACTCTTGCCGCCGCGGGGCGGCTCGGTGTTCTTCTCCATCCCGCTCGGCTTGATCGACGGGCGGCCTTTCAGCCCCTTCAGCCGCGCAATCTCGTCACGCTGCGCGGCCACCAGCGCCTTCAGCTCTACGACCTGGCCGAGCAGTTCGACCAAGAGCGCCTCCAAATCAGGGCGCGATAGGTTCGGCAGGTCGGGAGACGTTGACATGCGGCAAGCGAATCGTACGCCGCCGCGTCGGATCAAGCCCTAAATCAAGGCCACACCCGGACTTTTGCCCCGGTTACGAATCTACTCTATTGTTTGCTGTCCCGTGACAGTTGCCTGGCGCGAGATGCCTAATCCGGCTCGTTTGCCTAGATCAGCATCTAATATGCCCGTCTGAACAGCTACGAATGCAGGCGGTAAGTTGGGAGACGTTAGCTGGCGGGA
>JALYTS010000074.1 GCA_030854185.1 Actinomycetota bacterium
GGGCCCCCGGCTGGCCGTGGAACAGGTTCATCGTCCCGATCGCCTCGCCGCGCAGCCGCAGCGGCAGCGCATGCACCGACCGATAAACTCCCTGCTCGGCGACAGCGGCCACGAACATCGCCGCACCATCGACGTCCAAGCCCATCACATACGCCCGACAAACCCGCTCGCCCAGCCCGCGCTCACCCTCGACATCGCCAGCGATGTCCAACAACGCCCGCGCCACCACACCCAGCTCAGCCACCCAGACCCACCCCACCACGCAGGCCTTCACCAAGCGGACCCACGGCAGCCCCCGACAGTCAAGATCAAACCCCGACACGGAGCGCGACGAAGATTCGATCGGCGCCGACGGACCATTTCAACGCTACACGCACGCAACAGCGAATCCACCCACAGAAACGTCAGTAGCGCCGAGAATCCTCGGGTTCTGGGTTAGACTCGCTTGACTCGATCCTCCCGGCTTCGGTTCTCCCTCTACTAGTCCTCGGCCGACGTCCCCTTTTTAGTCGAGGTAGTCGCGGAGCGCGTGGGAGCGTGCAGGGTGGCGCAGCTTGGTCATCGTCTTGGCTGCGATCTGCCGGATCCGTTCCCGGCTGAGCCCGTAGACCTGGCCGATCTCATCGAACGTGCGCGGTTGACCATCGGTGAGCCCGAATCGCAGCCGGATGATGCCGGCGTCCCGCTTGGACAGCGTGGCGAGCACGGACTGCAGCTGGTATTGCAAGTGGGCTGAGGAGACCACGTCCGCTGCGACCACGGCCTCGGAGTCCTCAATGACGTCGCCGAGCGGGGAATCACCCTCCTGACCGATGGTCTGATCCAGTGAGAGGGGCTCCCGGGCATACTGCTGAATCTCCTGCACCTTCTGCGGGGTGGTGCCCATCTCGTTGGCTAACTCTTCAGGGGTGGGCTCGCGACCTAGGTCCTGGAGTAGCTTGCGCCGGATGCGCCCGAGCTTGTTGATCACCACGTCCATGTGCACCGGGATCCGGATGGTGCGGGCCTGATCGGCCATCGCCCGGGTGATCGCTTGGCGGATCCACCAGATGGCGTAGGTGGAGAACTTGTAACCCTTGGCGTAGTCGAACTTCTCCACTGCCCGGATCAAGCCCAAGTTGCCCTCCTGGATCAGGTCCAGCAAGGGCATGCCGCGGCCGGTGTAGCGCTTGGCCAGCGAGACGACCAAACGTAGGTTGGCCTCTAGCAGGCGGGTCTTGGCGCGCTCACCGTCACCGACGATCCAGCGCAGATCCCGGCGCATGTGTGCGGAAAGCTTGGCGGTCGAGTCCTCGGTCTGGCGCACCCGCTCGGCGGCATAGAGCCCGGCCTCGATGCGCGCGGCGAGCTCCACCTCCTGCTCGGCGTTGAGCAGCGCGACCTTGCCGATCTGCTTCAGATACGCCCGCACCGAGTCGATCGAGGCGGTGAGCTCGGCGTCCTTGCGGGCTTGGCGCAGCGCCTCGGACCCCTCCTCGTCCCAGTCCAGATCCCTGGACGGCTCGACTGTCTCCAACGGCTCCGCAGGACCCTCGGCGCCCTCAATGGCGAGCGTGGCGTTGTCATTGGGCAGGTCCAGGGACGCTGGACTAGGTTCGCTGCGCTCGAATAACCCGAAGGGGTACCGGGCTTGGTCACCGCTCGCGTGGGCCCCTCCGCTGCCGTCGTCAATTGTGCGGGTCCTCCCGCCGGTCTGATTCCTTGGCAGGCGTTAGTCCTGCGGGTTTTCGCGTCGGGCTCCGGGCGCGGTAGGGGTCGCAGCTCGGGCTGCCGGTGCGCTAGGGAAGAACTCGGTGGCGGCGGTGGTGCTGCCGTCGATGACGGCGGCGGCGAGGTCGGTGAGCCGGTGCCCGTGGTTGCGGGCGTGGCTGCGCAGCAGGGTGAAGGCCTCGCCGGGGTCGATGTGGTGGCGTTCGGCGAGGATGCCCTTGGCTTGCTCGATGATCACGCGCCTGTCCAGCGCGGTCTGTAATTGGTCGACGAGGGTGTCGTGCTGGTGCAGGGCTCGTTCCTGGATCAGGCCGATGGTGGCGACGTCGGCCAGGGCTTGGCCGATCTGGGTGACCGCGGGGGCCAGGGCGTTCGGGTCGGTGTGGAACAGGTTCAGCGCCCCGATGACCTGTGAGCGCAGCCGCATCGGCAGGGCGTGCACGGTCCGGAACCCGGACTCGGTGGCCGCGGGAGCGAACAGCGGCCAGCTGTCCCCGGCCACGCTGAGGTCGGGGTGGCGCACCGGCGCGCCGGTGCGGTAACTCTCCACGCAGGGGCCGTCGTCGTTTTGCAGCTGGAACAGCTCCAGAAGCCGGATATTCTCGTTGGAGGAGGCCATCACCCGCAGCCGGTCGCGGGACTCGCCCAGCAGCAGCCCGGCTGCGGAGACCTCCAGCAGCTCCACACAGCGATCCACCAGCATGTGCAGGAACTCGACCACGTCGAAGTCGTCGACCAACGTGTCGGCGAGCTCCACAAATGTTCGGGCCAATCGGTCATCGGCCATGGTTTCATCTCCGACGAACAGGTCGAGAACCACCACGGTCAGGCGCTTTCATGTGGCGTGCTCGGTGTCGAATCGCAATCGGCGGGCAGACCGCATCGGCCGCCAGCTCAGATAGCGGACGCCCCTGGGCGAACGCCCGCGCGCGGGCTACTGTGCGCCTCTTCGATCCCGACACCGAGCCGAACCGAGATGATTCCGGTCGCCTGGTGGATATCGGGCCGGTAGTCGGACGCCTCATCACCCGCCGGGTAGCAGTTTTCCTAGCCTACTCCGGTCCGCTCGTCAAGCAACAGCCGCCAGGCGACTCGGCGAATACCCACGCCTAAGCCAGGCTTGGGCTCAGCCGGTCGTAGCATTTGATCTTGGCGGTTCGGTGGGACAGGATACCCGCCGTGCGCACGATGTTGATGTTGGTGGATCGGGAAGTGATTTCACGTGGTCTGGCCGAAGGCCTGGAGTACAAGGACATCGCGCTGCGGTTGGGCCGTGATCCGTCGGTGATCTCTCGGGACGTTTCTCGTCACGGCGGGCGCGGCGGGTACCGGGCGGCCGCTGCGCACGAGACGGCGTGCGCGGCCCGGGAGCGGCCCAAGGTGTTCGCGGTGGAGCGGTCGCCGCGGTTGCGGGCAAGTGGAACTCCGCGCACGTCACCCTGCGCACCAGCTCGCGTAGGAACGCCGGATCGACCTCGATGTACGGCGCCCATCCCGGCTTGCCGCCCCGTAGACGGTTGGGGGTTCTACGGGTCGATCACCCCCGACAGGCGCGCTCGCGGAAGTGACAATCAACGTTCTCCGTTCGGGGACCCGATTCGGGTTGACTCGCCAGCTCAGCCAGCGGGAACGGCTCCACCCACGATGAGCGCGGAGGTGACTGACGACCGACCGGGGCACCGGCCCACTCTCAGGTGCTCGATAAGTTGCTGCCGTCCGCCAACGCATCGGTCCAGCTGATCGGCGCCACCTATCAGCTTGTCGGCGCAGTGCAGGCGCATCAAGCCGATTTCGCTGTTGTCGCAGCTCAGGGCAGTAGATGAGATCTGGGGGCCAAGTGGTCAGGCAGCGTGTCGGAGGATCTGGCCGCTTTACCGGCGCAAAGACGCCACCGGGGCATTGCTGAGCTGTCCGGGCTCGCCGCAGCTGGCGCGGATGAGATCATCGAAGCCTGGGGAGACCGCCGACACAGGTGATCGCGTGTGAGCGGCCGCCCCTGCCCCGCAGGTTGTCAGTGAGTTAGACGAAGTCGAACTGCTCAGTGTGAATCCGGGGGGGTGGGACGTCCAGCTCGTCGAGCACGGTTACGACATCGGTGACCATCGCGGGCGGTCCGCAGAGGTAGTAGCCGAGCTGGTTGCGCTGGAACCTGCCGGGCAACAGCGCGGTGAGCAGCACCTCGTCGACGGCGCCGGACGCGCCGGTCCAGCCTCTGGGTGGTTGGCGGAGCAGTTCGACGACGGTGAGGTCCAGCCGCTTTTTCAGCTCGCTAAGCTCCGCGCGGAACAGTAATTCCTCGGCGGTCCGGGCGACGACTACGAGTCGGTGTGGGCGCTGGTCGCGTCGGTGCGCCAGGGTTCGCAGCATGCTGATCATTGGGGTGATGCCGACTCCGCCGGCGATCATCACCAGGCCGGTGCTGTGTTGAAGGTCGACGCTGAAAGCACCATGCGGCCCGTCAAGCCACACCGGATCGCCTGCCCGCAGCCGGCGCAGCGCGCGGGTGAAATCACCGCTGTGCCGGACGGTGAACTCCCTCCGAGCCTTCACGTGAGGGCTAGAGGCGATGGTGAACGGGTGCTCCTGCGCCCCGATGGACGAACTTACGCGCAGCCAGGCGAACTGACCCGGCGCGAAACTCAAGGTTCGGCTACCCGGCCGGTGTGGGTCTGCGCGAGGTTCCAAGACCAGCGTACTTACCGTGTCATTCTCCGGACGGATCTCGCGGACCACATACTTGCCGTGCGCCCAGAAGACCGGCCGCCACAGCCACCGGTAGGCCAGCACCCCCAGCACGCCCAGCGCGAGGATGGCGAACCAGGCGCGCATCGCGTTGTCGCGGATCAGGTGGTTGAGCCACCAGATATGCAGCGCGGTGAGCACCAGCACCGAGCCGGCCAGCGCTACATGCACCCAACGCCACACCTCGTAGCGATGCCGCAGCCGCCTGCGCAGCACCGTGAGTCCGATCATCCCGCCCAGCGCGGCGGTCGCGGCGGTGGCCGCTCGGGCGCGATTGGGTGCGTGGACGATATCGAGTAGGCCGACGTTGGCTGGGTGTACTGCCACCACAAGAACGATGTGTGCGACCACGAGCGCTGTGACGAGCAACCCGGCGAAGCGGTGCATGCCAAGTACCCCGTCGATGCCGAAGGTACGGGTCAGCGAACGCAGCCGAGAGGGCAGCACGACCGCGCAGGCCAGGACCGAGGTGCCGAACATCCCCATGCCGACGGAGAGCTCGGACAGCGGCGATGAGTTGCCCGCTCTGCTCAGGCCGAGCAGCACGGGCATCAGGAGCACGGCGAGGCCGGTCGTCGCCCACAGCGTTCGTTCCAGCCTCCGTCGTATGCCGCAGAACCGTATGGAGGAGACATCGAGGTCGCTGACTGAGAGCATCACCGCGTTGTTGCTCATCCGGGGGCGAGGTGCGATGCGTGGCCGCCGACTACTTCGAGCCGCAGAGTGTGACGCGCGCCAGTAGTGGAACACCGCGACCGCCAGTGCGGCGATCACGGCGAGGACGACGGTCCTTTGGACGAATCGGGGTACCGAGGCTAGGTCGAGTGCTCTGAACCGCACGGGCTTCCACTTCGGTCGTGAACGTGTCAGCGTGGGCATTGTTGGATCGGGCCGTCCCGGACCGGATGGTCAGCAGTTCCGTGTATGCGTTACTGCGCACCTGATAACGCTGCTATGGCGTAGTAGTGACCGGCGGCTTCGGCTTCGATGACGTCGCCGCGCGGCTCCTGCTTCGATAACACCCTGCATGCAGGGTGAGTCCTTCAAGGCATCCGGTACACTGTCGGCGAAAGTGAAGTACTCTCGCAGTCCGGCGGCCGCCAGCGCCCAGTTGGCGATTCGCGAGTTGCACACCAATCGCAGGGCGCGATCTTGTTGGGTAGCGAGTTCGTTCGCGTCGAATAACGCGGACAGCCCGGCAGATCCCATGAATTTCACACCATCGAGGTCTACAACCACGACTTGGGCAACGGTCATCTGCGCGATCAAAGAGGTGGCTAGTTCCAGCGCGGTCGGCACGTCGATCTGACCTGTTACGGTGATCACGCGAGCGTTGAGTCCATGCTCGGCTACCCGCAGACCGATGTCGGCGGGAAAGTCGCTGCTCACATTCATACTCCGCACGATATTAGGTCAGGTCACAGAGAATTGCCACGCGGCCGGTCAGAGTGCTGAGCGGTATTATTTAGTCGGTGTGCGGCACAGCGAGACCGAAGTGTCGAGCATCTCCCGAGGTATTATTGCGTTGACTGGGTACGAACAGACTCAACCGGGTACACCAACCGACTCACCGCGGCCGGATACCGGCAGGAGATGATCTCACGCTTCACCACCTGGAACCAGGTCACGGGACTGGTCCCGGCAGCCGCCGGACGCTCACGACCAGGTCCCGCGGTCGGCGGAGGTGACGACCGACCGGGCATCGGCCCACCCTCGGGTGCTCGATGAGCTGCTGCCGGTCGCCGACGCATCAGTCCCAGGCTGATCGGTGCCACCTATCAACCTGTGCCGTTCATCGGTTCTAGCGCGTCCGATCGGCGCAGGGCAGCCCCATGAAGGGTGTTGTTCCCCCACTCTGTACGTCGAGGGGGCATGAGTCGGATCGCGTGGGCGAAATCTCAACTTCATAGAGCTGGCGGTCTCGCCGCGATTCGTGGGTTTCCCCCCGCACCCACGAGGGCTGGGTAGTCGCCATGTGGCCGGTGATCCGGTGAACGTCCGTGCCCCCGACCCGAGATGTCGAAGGGTCACCGGCCACACCAAAATTTCCCCCGCTGCCCGCTCCCAGCGGCGAACCCGGGGGAGTGTCACGACCCCGGCAAGGCACCGCGCTCGGGGCACAACTTCACAGCCTGGACCCATTGCGATTCTCACCCGAGTGGAGTGCCGCGCCGGTCGCGCCGTCGTTGCCTGACCGGCGGCTGCCGTCAACGTTGGTCCGATGATCGCCGGACCCGACCTGCCGGTGCCCTAGTGCACCGTGGGCTCGGGAGATCCCTCGGCGCCGGACGCGTATAGCGCAGGCACCCGCAATTGGGGTGGGGCCGTTCAAGAGGAACGGCCCCACCCCACAATTCTGCTCTGCGAGATGTCGGTCGACGCGCCCTGTTCGGCTCAGCCGTCGGTTTCCGGCTTGACGTCACGGGCGTTCACGCAGTTATGCGCACGTTGGTCGGCGTCACGTCGATGTGGAACTCCAGACCGAGCCGCTGGGCGAGTCGCGCTAACGTGGCCAGCGTGGGCGTCTGATCACCGCTTTCCAGCCGCGCAACGTAGGGTTGTGAAACCCCGAGCTTGGCACCCAGTTCTGCCTGCGACAGCCCGTGCTCGACCCGGTAGCGCACGACGCGGCTCGCAACTTCGCGTGCCACGGCCGTCCGGTCCCATTCCGCCCGTACCGCAGGGTTCCTGAGCGCCTCAGCCTTCACCTCATCAGCACTGGTCAGCTCAGAGTGCTTCATGTCTGGCTCCTCCTCGATCAGGTCGAGCCGAGTCTGCGCCGCGGAAACCGCTCGCCCAAAGCCGCGCTTGTCCGCCTGTGCCTCTGGTCCGATCGCCGCGACGACGAAGACCTCTCCCACTCGCCGGTAGAGGGCCCTCCAGGCGCTGCGTCCGGCACGCAGGCGCGGCTCGCGGAGACGATCGGCACTTCGCACCGCGCTGGAGTGCGGATAGGCTGGTCCCTCCGCTGCGAGCTTGTCGAGTGCGTGGATCATGGCTGATTGCTCCCGTGCGGGAAGCTGGTTGAACTCCTGTCGGGCTTCGTCGGTGAACACCACCTGCCAGTGCATCGCGATCTTATAACAGAACAGTTATGACGGCCACAGGTCGGGTCCGTCGGGGTGTTGGTGCTGGCCCATGCCCCGCAGACTGGGCTGCGACCGAGGGCTGGGAAGCCTGGCTGAGTTGCGGTGGCGCTTGACGGCCACCGCGCCCGACCCTCTGCTGCTGGGTGAGCCAGGGGTTCGTGCCGATGCTCGGTCCCGGCTGAGGCGCGCCAGCAGGCCTGAGCGATGGGTTCCGGACAGCGTGTCCAGTTGCTTGCCGGTCAGGGGGGCATCGCCCACTCGGTCAGCGTCATGAGGCCTCCTTTCCGCGTAGAGAACGTTGCTCATTTCTTTCGATGGCCTCGGCCAGGGGAGGCCGGCACCGCGTACCGCGACGACTACGTCTAGGAACCGTCGCCGCAGCTGCCCGCTACGGTGTCAAGGGGCTCCTGCCCGTCGCGGATGCCGTAGCCTGATCTCTTATGTCATTGACCGGTCACCTCTACAACGGCGCCCTGGGCGCGTGGTGCACCACGCACCTGCCGGGGACCGGCCCGGTGGTCGACCAGGTCCAGGCCGCGGTGAAGGGGATTGACCCCGTCCGCCCCGTTGGCAGTGTCGACCGCGGGCACTGGGCGACCGTCGGGGGAGCGTTCGGCCAGCGCCTCGCCTTCGTCATCAGTCACGAGCCGCCCTACGCTGGGCTTTTAGGGGCGGCCCGCAGCGGCCTGCTTGGCAGCCGGGCGCTCAACGCGATCTGTGCGCTATTCCTCAGCCATCGAGACTTGCCCGATCCCTACCGGGCACGTGCCAGCGAGCTACGCCCCGTCCCGGGCGACTGGGCCGACTTCAACGGCGCTGGCCACCGCTGCCTCTGGGGCCTACCACCGTACGCGGATAGCAGGGCCCAAGGTCAGATCGAGGTTCGCTGCTCAGATCTGGTCGAGATGCTGGACGACGAACAGCGCGCCGGCATTGGCGAGCTCACGGCGTTCAGCGTGGACGAAGAGGACCTGGCCCAGCTTTGTCTCGACTTCGCCCGATGGGAATCTGCCTACCGTGGTGGGCCACCGGTCACCCCCACGTGGTCTGAGCCGTCCAAGGATGCGGTGCAGGAGATGGTCCACCTGGCCGCCCGGATCCCGCTGGCGGACTTCCACCGTCTCACTGAGAAGCTGCCCGACCGCGCTCCTATGGGGTTCAGCAGCCCCACGTTTGTGCATCGGTGGGCCGAGGGCGACGTGATTGTGGGCAGCACCCTGATCGACGTCAAGGCCGTGGCGTCGGTGTACGACAGACCACGTGTCGCCAGCTGGCTCTACCAACTCATTGCATACGCCTGGCTCGACGCGGCGGACATGTGGCGGGTGCGCGGCGTTGGCCTATACCTAGCCCGCCACGGAGTGCTGCTGACGTGGCACCTGGCGGATCTAGAGGCGGCGCTGGTCGGTGATCCCCGCCGGGTCGACGCCACCCGCGCAGCTTTCCTGAATCTCGCACACCGCTTGATCCGCGCCGATGGCGGCGTGCCCCCAATCATCACGCCGCAGCCCGCCTGTACTGCGTAGGCTCGGGAGTCGCTGTCCGAAGGGGGAGTGCCGGTCGGGGCCGTGCTCGCCTGGTAGTCGGTGAAGCGACGGCCAGCCGCCGTCCCGGCAGCCCGTCGCGGCCGAGTCGGTCGGCGAACTCGTCCAACACCCGCAGCAGGGTCGAGTCCGAGGCCCCACCACCTGGGCCGAAGAGCTCCTCCTGCGCGGTCATCGCCTCCACGTCGGACAGGCACGTCGCGCCGGCGGCCAGCGCGCAGGTGATGTCCACCAGCGCCCGGCCACGGTGTCGCAGCGGGAAAAACCCTGCCCGCGCCATCACCTCAGCCAGCTCCCCGGTCAGGCCGAGCCGATCAGCCAGCAGCCGAGGCAGCACCACCCCCGCCTGGGCCACCGTCCCGGCCCCACCGACCTCGACCTCGAGCCTGTTCGACCACCCCAGCGCGGGATCCACGACCTGACCGTGCCGGGTTCAGGGCACCTCCGCCCATGGAGCGCCCGGACGCTCATCGAGCAATTTTCGGAGCTGCTCTGCGGTGGTACGCACGTCACGCTCCCAGCGCTGCGCGTAGTCCCTCGGGCTGCGTGCCGCATCGAGCTGGGCGAGCACCCAGGTCCGGATCAGCGCGGTGGGTTGGACATCACGCTCAGCCGCTAGCTGGCGTAGTTCCTCGATCCGATCCACCGGAATGCGAACGCTATAGACCGCCGTAGGAGCTTTCGCCGGCTCCCGGTGCCGCGCCCAGTCCAGCTCCTCATCCGGCGTCGCCTCGGCATCCTCCACGGCCGCCGCGATCCGCTCCAGGATCTCCCTATCAGCCATCCTCGCTCTCCTTCCCGCCATAGACGCGACGCATGCCGCTATCCGCCGGCCATGCCGTAGCGACATGCCACAACCCGCTCGGTGGATGGCCATCGGGCACCAGCACCACGACCAGAACCCGGTCCATCCCGGCCGAGTAACCGATCACCCGGATTGCCTCACCGGTACGCGACTTCGGATCCCGAGCCACCAACCGACGCGGATCGAACACGGCTTCGATGGCATGTTCGGGTCGACCTGTTGTGGGGCGATGAGGTTCCGACCACGGCCATCAACGCGCTGCAGGGCTACGTCGCGAGCCTCCGCAAAGTCCTAGAACCCGGACGGGCCCGTGGTGCCCGCGGCGAGGTGCTCCTTAGCCAGTCCAGCGGTTACCTGCTCCGGGTGACCGATGGCGATGTGGACATTCGACGCTTCGAGCGGTTCGTCCATGAGGGGCACGAGGCCCTGACGGTCGACCGGCGATCGCTGCGGCTGTGCTGCGGGAGGGTCTCGCGTTGTGGAGAGCGCCATCACTGTCCGACCTCGGCCTCGATCGCGTCGTACCCGGTGAGATCGCCCGGTTGGAAGAGCTGCGCCTATCCGCAGTGCAAGCTCGGATCGAAGCTGACCTCGCTTTGGGTCGGCCCACCGATCATCATGGTGATCCTGTTGTCCGTCGTCGGGTGGGTGTGCTGGCGTCGCCAGCCACTACGTTTGGTCTGCTCGACTGCCAGCGCCGGGACGGGGCAAGATCCGTCCCAGGTCCCCGCAACGCCGCCCATCTGGGACTCCCCAGTCAGCGATGTGCGGGCGCTGGCCACCGACGCGCTGTGCTGGCAGTGGCGATGCAGCTACGGTGCGTTGATGCGCGTCACCGGCCCACGCGTCGCGCACCACATCGTCGCCTGGCGCCAAGCGTGTCTTGACGAGCTGTGCCACCGCGACCCGGACGGGGTTCGTCGGTGGCTCGACACCGGCGCCCGCGCTGGCAGCGATCCGACCCGCTTCCTCCACGCTGCGACCACAGCACAGCGGGCCGACGAGCTCGACGGGCGACAACCATGACGTGTCGCAGCATCAACGGTGATGCCATGTTGAAAAGGACATCCACGCCGGGTTGGTGACCGATGAGCAACTAGTGCAGCATCGCGTTAATCCTTCGGGGGTTGATCCAGGCGCGCAATGCATCCCCGTTGATCACACTGCAACGGCCACGTCGGCACAGGGGCAGGCCTACCGGCCGCAGTGGCCGGATCATGATCACTGAAACTGAGCTGTGACCGTGCAGTTGCGCACGGTCACAGCTCAGTTTCAGTGATCATGATGTGGGGCGAACCAGTGACAGGGCCGGCTGCGCCACCTCAGCCTGGCTGATCAATGAGCATTCGCCCTCTGCCAGGCCGGCGTCGATGGCTACCACGACACACTCCCGCCCACAGGAACCCTGACCGGCACCCCTGAACAAGCCGCTCGGCTGCGCCCGCGGCCGTTACCACAACGACCCGACCACATGGTAGAACGAACCCCCGAAGGATTAACGCGGTGCTGCACCAGCGGCGCCCGAGCGGTCGACACTGGCTGGCATGACCAGCAATGATATCCCCGCCACCGCGGTCCGGAGACCTTCCCGATGGCGGCATCCGGCCAACCGGCGCCGCATGGACCGGCGCAGTCCCGGGGAACGGATTGCCGATCAGGTCCGGTGATCGTGGCAGCGTGGATCGCGCTGAACCTGCTCGCCGTGATCCAACGCTGGATCCGTACCCGTTCATCCTGCTCAACCTGGTGTTCTCCACGCAGGCCGCCTACTGACCCACCCAGTAAAAGTGCCGCCCCGCAGTCCCGCCCGCGCCTGGCCGATGTCCGCGAGAGGGGTGGGTGGGGACAGACTCGCGGCACCTTCGCGCTGATGTTGTTTGTGACCGGTCACCGTCGGGTAATCGTGGGTCATGTTCTTTGCGGAAAACCTTCGTGACTGGCGCGGCAAAAAGGTCATCGACCCCGACAATCATAAGATCGGAGAGCTTGAAGCAGTATATGTCGATACGTCCACTGACGAAGCGGCGTTCGTCACGGTGAAGGTCGGCATGATCGGGCGCCACCGCCTGGCCTTTGTGCCGGCGACCGGAGCGACGCTCACCCCGGACACGGTGCGGGTGCGCTACGACAAGAAACTCGTCCAGAACGCGCCGTCGATCGAATCCGACGGTGAACTGGCCTCCATCGACGAGCCCGAGGTGTTCGCGCACTACCAGATCCCCTACGTCCCCGGTGCCGCCGGAGAACGTCGGCTCGCACGACGCTGACGGCAGCCTCAGTCGGTGATCCACGGCGGCGATCGCGACGCGGAGAAGCGCATTCAGCAGGCTCAGCGGGGTTATCCGGTGCCTGTTTACCCCGCTGAGCCCGCTGAACGCGGTCAGGTCATAAGTCGCCGGTGCGCAGCGCGGTGGTGAAGGTGGTCCACTGGGTGGGGGGGATGATCAGGGCTGGGCCGGTGGGGTTCTTGGAGTCCCGCACGGCGCGGTGCCCGCCGTCGAGGTCGGCGACCTCCACGCAGAGGGCTTGGCCGTTGCTGCGGCTGCTCTTGCGCCAGGTGGCACTGGACAGGTCGGTTGTGCTCACTTTCCTAGCTCCCTCGTCACTTGAATTATCAGCTCCTGGGATGCCCCCTCGTCCAGAGACGACTCCCAGATATTGGTGAAGACGGTGTTGTACCGCTCGAGCTCGTGCGGTCTGTCCAGGTACAGCGCGCCGGTTAAACCGTCGACGTAGACCGTGGGTGGCTCGGTGTCCTGGCCGTTGCCGTTGAGCGGGAACCGCAGCATCACGAACGACCCGGACATGATGCCGTGGTGCAGCCCAGCTCCGAAGGGGATAACCCTGAGCGACACGGTGGGCAGCTCGCTGACCTCCACCAGCCGCTTGAGCTGGCCGTACGCGGCCTCCTCGCCCCCCACCGGGCGGTGCAGGATGGCCTCGTTGAGCACCACGTCGAACATCGGGGGGTGGGTGACCCTGGTCAGGAGGGCTTGGCGCGCGAGGCGGACGTGCACCCGCCGTTCGATCTCGTCGTCGTCCACGCCCGGGTTGTCGGCCCGGATCACCGCGCGAGCGTAGTCCTCGGTCTGGAACAGGCCGGGTACCAACTCGGACTCGTACCAGCTGAAGTGGGACGCGGCCTCCTCCAAGCCGATGTAGACGTCGAAGTACTCCGGGATGGCATCGCCGTAGGAGTGCCACCAGCCGCGTGCCTTGGTCTCCTTGGCCAGGCCCATCAGCGCCTCGGTGATGTCCTGCGGCGCGCCGTAGACCTTGCACATCGCCTCTACGTCGAGGCTGCGCAGGGAAGTCTGCCCGGTCTCGATCCGCCAGATCTTGGCCTCGGACCACTCCAGCTGTGCCGCCGCGGCGCGCACGGTGAGCCGCGATTTGTTGCGCAGGTCGCGCAAGTACCGGCCGAGTTGCCGGCGGGGCACGGTCGAGCCCGTCGTCGTGATGGCCTCGGTCATCGTCCACCTCTCTCACCGTGAGGGAATCCTACACCCGGAATGAAAGCATTCACGGGCCCGTTTCAGAATGAGTTAACCATGTCGAGTAGTCATTCATGAAGTACCGGGATGAGAGCTTGTATTTCGGCGTGTCGCAGTGCTTGACTCCGCTCAGCCCGCAACGCCGCATTCACCACCGCGTGCGACGGGTCATGGCCGGACCGGCGACGCCCCGACGCCAAGTCGCCGGTCCGGCCATTCCATCGGCGAGGGAGAAGGGGACCGCGATGGGTGCAGCGCAGCCGGGACCTCGATCACGCCATGGAAGGCAGGAACCGCCCCCGCTGGCCGGAGCCGACCTCTATGACTGGATGGCACTGCGACGCGTCAGCGGCGGCGGCATAGCAAAGATGGGTGATCACTGGTTCGATCACGGGCACCGGATACCGGGCTACCTCGCCGACGCGCTCACTGTGTTGTGCGACAACGGTGTCGTGACGTTGGCCGAACTGGACGTGTGGGGTGTGCAGCCGGCGGCGATGACGGACACCGGGACCGTCCGCTATCAGCAGCTGTGCCGGCAACGTCAGACCGCCAGGCAGCTGTCCGCTCCCGAATCGGCTCCAGGAGCGAGCTGGCTGGCTGATCACCCGCAGGCGCGAAATGTGGTCCAGTCGGTCTGGGACACTCTCACCGAGCTGGAACAATCCGGTCATTATCCGGAAGCTATCGCGGCGCTGCGGCTGATCTTGGCACACCATCAGCCCACCCCAGCGGGTCGATGCCGCGCCTGCCGTCGCTGGAGATGTCGTCGCCGTCGCTTTCCTTGCATTGTGTGGCACCAGATCCGCGCCGCGCTTCGAGGGGGGCATCCGGTGCTGGGCGCTCAGCGGGTTTGTTGAGCGCCGATGCTGAAGCGTGCGGCGCGCCGGTGTATCCGGTGCTGGTGGCCGCGGCGGCGCAGGTGGGGCAGGTGTCCCTCGGGCTCGGCGAAGAACAGTCGCTTCGCCAGCTCGATGAGCACGAGGTAGGCGATGACCATGCCGGCGAGGGCGAGGAAGAACCCCAGCGGCAGGTGCGCGAATCCCAGGATTCCCGACAGTGGGGACAGCGGGAGTACGGCACCGATGGTGACCGTCGCGAGCGCGGCGAACAGTAGTGGGCGGCTGGGTCGGCTGCGGGTGAAGGGGCTGCGCCGGGTGCGGATCGCGAAGATCACGAGGGTCTGGGTCGCGAGGGATTCGACGAACCAGCCGGCCTGGAACAGGGCGGCCCCGGCGTGGAAGGCGCCCAGCATGAGGGCGAAGGTGAGGAAGTCGAACAGGCTGCTGATCGGGCCGAAGAAGACCATGAAGCGGCGGATGAAGGCGATGTCCCAGTGCGATGGGGCTTGGAGCTGTTCGGGGTCCACCCGGTCGGTCGGGATGGCCAGCTGGCTGGCGTCGTAGAGCAGGTTGTTGAGCAGGATCTGGCCCGGCAGCATCGGCAGGAAGCTGAGCACCGCGGAGGCGGCTGCGGCGCTGAACATGTTGCCGAAGTTGCTGCTCGTCCCCATCAGCACGTATTTGATCGTGTTGGCGAAGATGCGGCGACCCTCGGTGACGCCGTCGGCGAGGACCCCGAGGTCTTTTTCCAGCAGGACGACGTCTGCGGCGTCCTTGGCGACGTCGGTCGCGGTGTCGACGCTGATGCCGACGTCGGCGGCGTGCAGGGCGAGCGCGTCGTTGACGCCGTCGCCGAGGAATCCGACCGCGCGGCCCCGGCGGCGAGCAGCCCCAGCCGCAGTGCCTGCTCGGAGTCGGCGCCGTCGGGGTCCAACGCGGCGGTGAACGTGATCCGGCCCTCGGTCAACGTGCCGGTCTTGTCCGTGACGAGCACGTCCATGTCGCCGAGGTCTTCGACACAGACCAACCGCTTGACCAGAACCTTGAGCTTGGCCAGCCGCCGGGATCCGGTCGCCAGGCTGGTGCTGACCACCGCGGGCAGCAGTTGCGGGGTGATCCCGACCGCGATGGCCAGGGAGAACAGCAGCGACTGGATCAGCGGCCGATGCAACACCAGGTTGGCCACCAGGATCAGGCTGGTCAGCGCCACCGCCACCTGTAGCAGCAGGACCGAGAAGTGTCGCAGCCCGGCCTGGAAATCGGTTTCGGGTTGGCGTTCGCCCAACCCCAGCGCGATGCGCCCGAACTCCGCCCGCGCCCCGGTGGCCACCACGACACCGGTGCCGGTGCCGGCCCGCACGACCGTGCCCATGAACGCGCAGCAGATGAGGTCGCCGAGCGCTGAGCCAGAGGCGACCGGCGGGACCGTCTTCTCGGCGGGCAGCGACTCTCCGGTCAGCACGCTCTCGTCGCATTCCAGGCCCGTCGTGGTCAGCAGCCGCAGATCCGCCGGGACCACCTCGCCGAGGACGAGCCGCACGACGTCACCAGGGACCAGCGCGGTCACGTCGACCTCGACGGGCGCGCCGCCGCGCAGCGTCACCGCCCGGTGGGTCACCTGGGAGTGCAGCGCATCGGTGGCCCGCTCGGCGCGGTATTCATTGACGAACCCCAGCCCGACGCTGGCCAGCAGGATGACCCCGATGACGACCGTGTCGGTGCGCTGGCCCAGGAAGAAGGAGATGACCGCGGTCACCGCGAGCAGGATCAGCACCGGGCTGCGCAGCTGGCGAACGAGTATCCGCAGCGGCTGGGCGTGATGGGTGCGCACCGCGTTGGGGCCGACGAGTCCCAGCCGCCGAGCGGCCTCGTCAGCGTCGAGTCCGGCCCAGGTGCTGCTGAGGTCGTTCAGCACCTGTTCTGCGGGGGCTGCGGCGGCCTCGCTGACCGGGATCCCCAGTAGTGACCCCGCATCGGCGGTGTCCCGACGCTCGGTGCCGGTTTTCGTCGTCATGAGGGTGCGCTGCCGGTCAGGGCCTGCTCGACACCGGCAGCGATCTGTAGGTCCTCACGTGAGGCGACCACGAGGGTGGCGACGCGGGCGTCGGCGGAGCTGATGTCGGTGTCGGGTTCCGCGGCCTCGTTGAGCCGCTCATCGATGTTCACACCGAGGTGGGCGAGTCGGGTCGCGGCGCCTCGCCGTACCTCTGCCGCCCGCTGTCCGACGCCGCCGGTGAACACCAGCGCCTCCAGACCACCCAGGCTGACGGTCATCGCGGCGATGCTGCCGACCAGCCGGTGCAGGTAGACATCGAATGCCAGCTGGGCGTCGGCGTCGTCGCGCCCGAGCAGCTCTCGCATGTCGGCCGTGCCGGCCAGGCCGAGCAGCCCCGAGCAATGCTCGAGGTTGTGGGCGACCTCGTGCGCGGCGAGTCTCTCGTGTTCTTGCAACCAGAGCAGCAGCCCCGGGTCCACCGACCCGCTGCGGGTCGCCATCACGAGCCCGTCCAGCGGGGTGAAGCCCATGGTGGTGTCGACGCTGCGCCCGTCGAGCACCGCGGCCAGCGACGCGCCGGCACCGAGGTGGCAGGTCACGACACGGCGCGCGCCCGGCGCCATGTGCTGGGCGCGACCGGCGGCCCACGCGTGGGACAGACCGTGGAAGCCGTAGCGGCGCACACCCCAGCGTTCCCGCCACTGGCGCGGTAGCGCGTAGGTGTAGGCCTCCGGCGGCAAGGTCGCGTGAAACGCCGTATCGAAGCACGCGACATGCGGCACGTCCGGCAGCAGCCGCCGGGCGGCGTCCAGGGCGTGCAGCGACTTCGGTTGGTGCAGCGGCGCCAGCTCCACCAACTCCCGCAGGCGCCGCTCGACGTCGGAGTCGACCACCACCGGATCGACGAGTTCCGGGCCGCCGTGCACGATCCGATGCCCTACGGCGTCGACCTGCGGCGCGGTGTCGGGCAGACCGTCGAAGGACGTCAGCACCTCACCGCCGTCGACGAGGTCGACCTTCAGCGAGCTGGAACCGGCGTTGACGACCAGGACGCGCATGTCAGGACGGTGCGGTGTTCGGGCGGGCCACCAGCAGCGGGCAGGGCGCGTGGTAGATCACCGCCTGGCTGGTCGAGCCCAGCAGCATGCCGGTGAACCCACCCACGATCGGTTGGCCGGCAAGGTTGCTGGTCATCATGGTCTCCGGTGTCATGGGGTCCAGGTCCAGTCGCGGATCTCGGTCATGTCCTGGGCTTGGTCGCGGATGTAGTGGTGGTGGTGGTCGAGCATGGTTTGGCAGTGTTGGGCTAGCTCTGTTCCGTTTTCGGGGGCGCGGCGGGAGCGGCGCAGGGCTTCGAGGACGAGGTGGTAGCGGCTCATCCGGTTGAGCACGACCATGTCGAAGGGTGTGGTGGTGGTGCCCTGTTCGTTGAAGCCGCGCACGTGAAAACGGCCTGGGTTGGTGCGGCCGTGTAGCAGTTGGTGCACGGCGCGGGGGTAACCGTGGAAGGCGAACACGACGTCGGTGTCGGTGGTGAACAGGTCGGTGAACTTCTGGTCGCTGAAGCCGTGTGGGTGGTCGTTGGCGGGTAGCAGGCCCATCAGGTCGACCACGTTGACCACCCGCACTCGCAGGTAGGGGACGTGTTCACGCAGCAGTTGGGCGGCGGCGAGTGTTTCGAGTGTGGGGACGTCACCGGCGGCGGCTAAGACGATGTCGGGTTCGTCGGGGTGTCCGGGGGTGTTGGTTTCGGTTCCGGCCCAGCCCCACACCGATGCGCCGGCGGCGCAGTGCGCGGTGGCCTGGGCCAGGTTGAGGTATTGCAGGTGGGGTTGTTTGTCGACCACGATCAGGTTGACGTGGTCGCGGCTGCGTAGGCAGTGATCGGCGATCGACAGGGTGGTGTTGGCGTCCGGGGGCAGCCAGATCCGCACCACGTCGGGGGCCAGTGGGATCGCGGTGTCGATCAGGCCGGGTCCCTGGTGGGAGAAGCCGTTGTGGTCGTTGCGCCAGCAGGTCGAGGTGAGCAGCACGTTCAGCGACGCCACCGGCACCCGCCACGGCAGCCCCGCGGCGTGCTGTAGCCACTTGGTGTGCTGGATGAGCATGGACGCCGACACCATCGCGAACGCTTCGTAGGTGGCGAACAGGCCGTGTCGACCGGAGAGCAGGTAGCCCTCCAGCCAGCCCTGGCACAGGTGTTCTGAGAGCACTTCCATCACCCGACCGTCGGGGGACAGGTGCTCGTCGGTGGGCAGGATGGGTGCCTGCAGGCAGCGGTCGGTGACAGCGAACACGGCGCCGAGCCGGTTGCTGGCCGTTTCGTCGGGGCAGAACAGCCGGAAGGTGCCGCCACCGTCGGATTCCCGGGTGGTGGCGGTGTAGATGTCGCGGAGCAGCTCGCCCAGCGGGCGGGTGTTCTCGTGGTGCCCGACGCCGGGGGCGTCGACGGTGAGGGCGTAGCGCTCCAAGGCCGGGAGATCCAGCGGGCGCAGCAACCGGCCGCCGTTGGCGTATGGGGAGGCGGACATCCGCTTGTCCCCCTCAGGGGCGAGCGCCGCTAGTTCGGGGGTGAGCCGGCCCTGGTCGTCGAAGAGGGTCCGCGGGTCATAAGAGCGCAACCACTGCTCCAGGCGAGCCAGGTGCTCGGGGTTCTCCCGCACCGCTGACAGGGGCACCTGGTGAGCGCGGAAGGTTCCCTCGATCTGGATGCCGTCGACGACGTCGGGGCCGGTCCAGCCCTTCGGGGTGCGCAGGATGATCGCCGGCCACCGCGCCGGTACGGACGCTGTTGCGCCCGTCGTACGTGCACGCTGCTGGATCGCGCGGATGTGGGCGTGCGCGGCGACCAGCTCCCGATGTAGATCGGTGAACACGGTGGCCGGGTCGTCGCCGCTGACGATGACCGGGTCCCAGCCCTGCGCGGCGAGCAGGCCGATGACATCAGCATCTTTGGCCCGGCCCAGGACGGTGGGCCCGGAAATCTTGTAGCCGTTGAGGTGCAGGATCGGCAGCACCGCCCCGTCGCGGCGGGCATTGAGGAACGCGGGGATCTTCCAGGACGCGGCCAGCGGGCCGGTTTCGGCCTCGCCGTCGCCGACCACGCAGGCCACCAGCAGCTCGGGATGGTCGAACGCGGCACCGGCGGCGTGGGCGAGCGCGTAACCGAGCTCACCGCCCTCGTGGATGCTGCCCGGTGTCTGGACGCTGACGTGACTGGGCACACCACCGGGGGTGGAGAATTGCCACACCAGCGCGGTCAGGCCCTCCAGACCAGCGGAGATACGCGGGTAGATCTCGCTGTAGGTGCCTTCGAGGTAGGCGTTGGCCAGCAGCGCCGGGCCACCGTGGCCGGGGCCGGTGATGTAGATGCAGTCCGTGCCCGTGTCACGGATGAGCCGGTTGAGCAGCGTGTAGATCATCGATAGGCCCGGGCTGGTGCCCCAGTGCCCGAGCAGCCGCGGCTTGATGTCCTCGACGGTGAGCGGTTGGCGCAGCAGTGGATTGGACTTCAGGTAGATCTGCGCGACGGTCAGATAGTTCGCCGCCGCCCACCACCGCAGATCCAGCTCACGGTCGCGGTCGGCGTAAGGCGGCGCCATGATCATACCGCTCATCGACATGGTGCGGGTCACTGTCCCAAGCCTCCCGACGGCAAGACGGATCACGGCAACCTCATGTCCGGCACCGCTGTGCCGGCGAGGTGAAAAGACCGCCGTCGTGACCTCAGCGAGGTCCAGGCCGTATCGCGTACGGGGTCAGGGTCGGCACCGCGTATCCAGCCGGCACCGTACGAAGGAGCGAAACACCCCCAGGCTAACATCGAAATCCTCCCGCCCGCACGCCAAGAGATTTCCGGCTCGGACCGGAATTGAGAAGCTGAGATCGGCTTTAGTGATGCTCGGTCGCTAGACCTTCGACCATTGAGTAGTGTTTAGGGGCGCCTACCCTTGCGGGCACACGAAGAACCAAAATTGCGCCCCAGGCAAACGGTCGAGCGGCCAAGGCATCGGTCGGCCAGCGGTCGACGGCTCCGAGAATACACGCGGTGTTCACTTGTCGTTCACTCGGTCTGCGACGCTCTACCTGTTTTGATCTTTTGTGCGTCGAAGGATGATACGTGGACGTGATCGTCCTGGTCGTGATTATCACGGCGTTGGTGTTCGATTTCACTAATTGCTTCCATGACACCGCTAATGCCATGGCGACGTCGATCGCCGCCGGCGCGCTGAAGCCGCGGGTTGCGGTTGCCATCTCGGGGGTGCTCAATCTTGTTGGTGCGTGCGAACGGGATGATCACCCGCAGCCCCGGTTCGCGCACGCCCAACACCCGCCCCAACCTGAACAGCACACCCAGCTCGTACTGCTGATGATCCTCACCGACGGCGACGATGATCAGAACACTCATGGTGTTCCTCACAGGTGGCGAAAAAATCCTTCATCTCGGCCAGATGAAGGCGACCAGCGAGATCACCCTGCCCTTCACGCGGAGCACCCAACAGAGTCCTTAGCCCCATTCCCGCTCTGCTATTGTCGGCTGCGGTGGGGGAGGGCTGGCATGATTCGACATCAGTGGTTACTGATTGTCGCCATCGCGGCCGGTCTGGTCGGCATGCACCACCTGGTCGCCGATCCTGGCGGGCACACGATGCCGATGATCGTGGCGACGGACTCCGGGTCGACCTCGGTGCCCACCGAGCGCTCTCACGCCGGTCCGGTGGGGGTCAATCCGGTTGAGGCGAGGTCGGTCTCGATCTCGATGGTGGTGTCGCAGGCTGACTGTTGTGTGGGGCACTGCTGTGTGGCGGTGTTGACTGCCCTCACCGGGCTTGCTATCGCGTTGATCTTTGTGGCAGCGTGGCGCCGGCCATGGGAGCCGGGGTCTCTGCTGGCGGTCGTCGGTGCGCTCGGGGCGCGGGGGCCGCCCACCGGCTGCGCTCGGTTTACCCAGCTCTGCGTGCTGCGGCGCTGATCATCGCTGACCTGTCAGCGATCGATCCAGCCAAGCCCATAGACGCAGAGGAACACTCCCATGACTACTCGCACGATCATGACCTTGGTCGCGGCTGCCGCCGTCGCCCTCACCGTCGGCGCCACGCTCAGCGGCTGCGGCACCACCGCTACCCCACCCGCTGGCAGCGCGGCGAGTTCGCAGTCCGTAGCCCAGGACCACAACCAGGCCGATATCGCGTTCGCCCAGGGCATGATTCCGCACCACGCCCAGGCCATCGCCATGTCCAGGATGGCCGCTCAACGGGCGGTATCACCTCAGGTGAAGGACCTCGCCGCCCGCATCCAGGCCGCGCAGCAACCTGAAATCGATCAGATGAGCGGATGGCTGCGCGCCTGGCACGCCCCGGTGCCCTCGATGAACAGCCCCATGGGGGGCATGGGGATGATGGATCACGGCGCCGGCGGCGCGATGCCCGGCATGATGTCTGGTGACCAGATGCAGCGGTTCGGGCAGGCGACCGGCGACGCGTTCGACCGGATGTTCCTGCAAATGATGATCACCCATCATCAGGGGGCTGTCACGATGGCCAAGACCGAGTTGAGTGAGGGACAAAACGCCGACGCGCGCCAACTGGCCCAGCGCATTGTCGACGCCCAGCAGCGCGAGATCACCGAAATGCAGGCCCTCCTCGGCGGGTAGCGACCTGCCGAGGGACCGACGAACACGACCCCGATGGGGACCAGGACGGCCCAGCCGGGTTCGTGGCCGCGAGCGTTCGCGATGAACGGCGTGGCCAGAATCGGCAGGCACGTCAGCGCCAACCACCCGATCTGGCCGACAGTGGTGGCATAGCCGAACCGGTGGCGGCGCAGCAGCAGAACGCCGCTGGTGACGAACCCGGGAAGGAAGATGGCCAGGTCCGCGGACGTGCACGGGATTCGTCGGAACCCGCCATGCGGAAGCACTGCGTGACGATCCTCCTGCTAGCAGGTCCGGGACGATCTCACTCAGCCACAGGAACGCGAACATTACCCCGACGATGATCAGAAACCAGGCGGGCACCGGCATCGCTCGGCCACCGAAGTAGGCCTTGACAGCGTCCGTGTCCATCGCAGAAAGGCCACCGGCCAGCGCGAAGACCGACAACCCGAGCACCGCCACCCAGACCAGAAACAGCGGCCCGAGCTGCACAGAGAAGGCGTAGATCGTGTAGTTGTGAGCGGTGAACGCGAGACATCCCAACTAGCCGAGGTGCGCCCACAGAGACCCGCGCGACGCCCATACGCCAAGAGCCACCAGGAGCGGCGTGACGGGTAGCAGGCCGACGACGTCCTGTGCCGTGGCCGCATCAGCGAGCGCGGCGGTCTCATTGTTGTAAATACTCTCGGGCCACAGCAATCCCGCGCCGTTTCCTACCGCCGCAAGCAGCGCCGCAGCCAACGAAAGCCACAACCACAGCCCAGGCAGACGCACCACACCTGGACCGGACTCAGGCGGGCGAACCGGGTCTGACGAACCCGACGAAGCCGAGCGCATCACCTGTGCCGAGGTCTGGGCAGGCGCGACGAACTCCACCTAGCGGCACCATCAGCCAGCGCTTCAGCAAGGACGCGATCCGTCCCTACGGCGACGTTTCCCGGCTCTGGGTCGAGCGGTGGGACCCGCATGTCAAGCAACCTCCGGCTCCGGTCGCGGACGAGGTCGCCCCACGGTCGTTTCAAGATCGTATTGGTGGGTGGAGAATCCGCGGCAAGCCGCTGTCTGGTGGTTCCGGCTGGACCTGGCAGTGCCACGATCACCCGATAACTCAAGCATCACCTACCCGATGTCACTCTCGTGAGGTCCGGGGAAGGACCAACGCCGCGTGGGGATGTGCCACCCATGGCAACTTCTCCCCCAAAGTTGCCATGGGTGGCACATCCCCACCGGACCACCCCACCTCCCCGTGGGGCAGGAGTGACAGTGGGGACGAGCACCGGGGTGCCACGATCAGCCCGTACCACTACTGCACGACATGCCGCCACGTGGCAGCGACGTCGCCGACACCCCGCGCCATGGCTGACCGCTCGCTGACAGGGAGACGCAAACCAAT
>JALYTS010000171.1 GCA_030854185.1 Actinomycetota bacterium
TCTCGTGGTGTTGACCGGGCCTCAAGAGCATCGCGCCGCGTGTCTGCCTGTTGCAAGACAACGGGAACGACACCCGATCCGGGCTCCTCGATCCCCTGAAACGCGATCGAAGAGGTGAAAGGGCACAAGTTCTCCACCTACGCCACCTGGTGGATCCGCCAAGCCATCACCCGAGCGATGGCCGACCAGGCTCGCACCATCCGGATCCCGGTGCACATGGTCGAGGTGATCAACACACTGGGCCGGATCCAGCGCGAGCTGCTCCAGGACCTGGGCCGTGAGCCCACCCGAGAGGAGGTGGCTAAGGAGATGGACATCACCCCGGGGAAGGTGCTGGAGATCCAGCAGTACGCCCGGCAGCCCATCTCGCTGGACCAAACCATCGGCGACGAGGGCGACTCCCAGCTCGGTGACTTCATCCAGGACTCCGAGGCCGTGGTCGCGGTGGACGCGGTGTCATTCACGCTGCTGAAGGACCACCTGCGATCGGTACTGGCGACGCTGTCCGAGCGGGAGGCCGGGCATTGTCCGGCTACGCTTTGGGCTCGACGGGCAGCCGCGCACCCTGGGCGAAGATCGGACACATCTATGGGTCACCCGGGAGCGGATCCGGCAGATCGAGTCCAAGACGATGACCAAGCTGCGTCACCCCTCGCGCTCCCAGGCGCTCCGCGGCTACCTCGACTAGCAGAGGGACGTGGGCCGAGGACTAGCCGAGTGAGAACCGACGAAGCCGGGAGGATCGAGCCAAGTCGTGGTTGTGAGCTGTATCTGTGCCCGTCGCCGCGGGTCGGGGCGCTCTCGTCGCGCATCAGGTCACTGCCCTCTCGGGCGCTGGGTTCGGGTTCGTGGATGAGGATCGTCCGGTGGTGCCCGCAGCGCGTCATCGTTCCTCCTGCGGTTCGGGATAGCGTCGGTGCGGGTGAACAGTTCGCTTTGGTCGGTGCACCAGGGGCAGGGTCGTCAACCTGGCAGAGCTCGCAACCGCTGCCGCACAGGAAGAGAAGGCTCAGTATGCACAAGTGGGAGCACGCAAGACTCGGCATCACTTACTCCCAAGATATCGACGGGCACTGGAGAGACACCGTTAGGATAACGACGTATGCCGCGGAGGGCTTAAAAGAACAGGACACACCATATGACAAGGACTACTGGCCAGTCCTGAATCATTTTATCGTCGAGTTGGGTCGCGACGGTTGGGAATTGGTGAGCGTTTTGCCCGTGAGTTCAGTCGCGGCTAATAGGGTCAGTTACAGCGTATTTTGGTTCAAGCGTCCATCAGGCTAGGAAGCTGGAATGAAGTAACAAATTCGCCGAAATTGGCATCGGCGTAGGTCGCGGGCGTGATGATGTCTCAAAAGGAACAATTAATTCGGCTTCGCTTCGGCCTGTACCGGGCTGGCCCCGACCGAGAACTGGTGAGCCCGCGCGGGTTCGACCTTGACCGACCAGCGACCGAGCAAGATCCTCAGCCGGTTGGCGAGGCTGGTCTCCTCCAACACGGTCGTGCATTTCGGGCAGCTCGCCGGCTTGCGCCCAACGCCGATGAGGTGCTCACCTGCTCCGATACGTCTTCATATCGGGCGCGTGGAGTCTGGCTAGGGCGGTGGAGGTAGTCGGCGGGGCGAAGGGGGAGAGCGAGACTGCGGCGTCGTGGTCCAGCTCGGCGGCTAGGACGGCTCGGCATAGATCGGCTAGGACGCTCAGGTGGTTGCGTTGAGTGGCGACGAACTCCGCGCCGACCGGGTCGCCGTGCCCTGGGACTACCGTGCGCGGGGTCATCCGGAGTAGCTCGGTGACCGCGGTGGGCCAGTCGAGCGGGAAGGCATCGGAGAAGTCGGGATCGGCGCCCTGTTCGACGAGGTCCCCGGCGAAGAGCACACCCGTATCGGGCGACCAGACCGCGACGTCGTGATCGGTGTGTCCTGGCCCGGGATGGATGAGCCGCACCCGTCGACCGCCGAGATCGACGTCGACGGCTTTGGCGACAAGGTGGTCAGGCACGACTGGACGTACCGGCACCGCGTCGCGTGGCGTCCTGAGGTCGCGGGACCAGGCCAGCGCCTCAGCGTGCTGCGCCGCGCCGCCCTTGGCCAGGTCATCCCGGCACCGTGGATGGGCCCACACAGTGGCCGGTAGGAAGGCCGCGGTCCCCAGGCAGTGGTCGAAATGAGCGTGGGTGAGCACCACGGTGCACGGCCGAGAGGTGACCCGGCGAATCGCGGCTCGCAGCTCAGCGCCTTGATCGGGATCACTGCGAGTATCCACGACCAGAGCGCCGTGATCCCCGATCACCAGCCCCACGGACAGATCCAACTCGGCGTACCGGCGTACCAGCACCCCATCCGCCAACTCAACCCACCGCGCCGTCACGAATCCTCCCCAACGCGGCCACGGTGCCGCCTCACCCAGTGATCCGAGATATGGCAATGTTTTACGCCGTGCGCGTCTATCTCGGTTCCGATCATGCAGGTTTCGAGCTCAAGGTCTTCCTGGTGGAGCACCTCACCAGTCTCGGCCACGACGTGGTGGACGTCGGCCCTGACGTCTTCGACGCCGACGACGACTACCCACCGTTCTGCATCGCGACCGCTCGCCAGGTGGTAGCGGACCCTGGGAGCCTCGGCGTGGTGATCGGCGGGTCGGGCAACGGCGAGCAGATCTCCGCCAACAAGGTCCCGGGCTGCCGGGCCGCGCTGGCATGGAGCACCGAGACGGCTGGGCTGGCTCGGCAGCACAACGACGCCCAGGTGGTGGGGATCGGCGCTCGGACGAATAGCGCCGCCGAGGCGGCAGAGATCGTCGAGGTGTTTCTCACCACGCCGTTCTCCGGTGGAGAGCGGCACTGCCGCCGGATCAGCCAGATCTCGAACTTCGAGTCCACCGGGGAGCCACCCCCAATCTCCGCAGGCTGAGCCCCAACGATGCCGGAGGGACATACGACACACCGGCTGGCCCAGCGCCACCAACGGTATTACGGCGGGTCGCCAGTGGCATTATCCAGCCCGCAGGGTCGATTCACTGCAGCCGCCGCTGTCCTGGATGGGCTGGTGCTGCAGCGCGCCGAAGCGCACGGCAAGCACCTTTTCCATCTCTACCAGCCCGATCTCGTGGTGCACGTTCACCTCGGCCTCTATGGCACTTTCACCGAGGCCATGTTGCCGGTACAGGCGCCCAGGGGGCAGGTTCGCCTGCGCCTTATCGGCTCCACGCACTGGACGGATCTGCGCGGGCCGACGGCATGCGAATTACTCACTGGCCACGAAGCAGCTTCGGTGCGTGCCCGGCTCGGGCCGGATCCGCTTCGTCGGGACGCCGACCCGGACCTTGTGTGGGCACGAATCTCGCGGTCCCGGGCGCCGCTGGCCACATTGCTGATGGACCAATCGGTGCTTGCCGGAGTCGGCAACGTCTATCGTGCAGAGCTGTTGTTCCGCCACCAGCTGGATCCGCTGTTGCCGGGTTGCGAGCTGCGCGCTGAACAGTGGGCGGCGCTGTGGTCAGACCTCGTCGATTTGATGACTGACGGGGTGCGTCGCGGTCGGATCGATACGGTCCGGCCGGAGCACGACCCGGTAGCGATGGGACGACCTCCGCGTCAGGACCGGCATGGCGGTGAGGTCTACGTCTACCGCCGGACCGGGCAACCGTGCCTGGTGTGTGGAACGGCGATCGTTACCGCGCCGCACGCGGCGCGCAAGCTGTATTGGTGCCCCCGCTGCCAGCGGGGCCCAGCGGTCTAGAAGTCTCCTCCGCCGCCCCAATCGCCTCCGCCGCCCCAATCGCCGCCACCGAAGTCGCTGCCGCCGCCGTAGTCGCCACCCCCACCACCGCCGTAGTCGCCACCGCCGCCGTAATCGCCACCCCCACCACCGCCGTAGTCGCCACCGCCATCGCCGTAATCGCCACCACCGAGGGCGTTGTCCTGCCCGGCGTCGTAGCCCTGCTCCCAGGCACCCGCGGACGCGATCCCGCCCATTCCTGAGAACATCGAGCTGAACAGCAGCGCTGAGCCCAAGCCCCAGGCGCCACCGATCAGCGCCGGTTTCCACCACGGTTCGCTGTACCAGCCCTGGGGCACGGGGCGCCCAGCTATCCGGCCGCCCGGGTAATAGTGCGGGGTGCGGTCGCTGGGATTCGGCGATGCCGCGTATTCGCGCCCCTCGACGTTGACGTCCCGATCCTCGGTGACTGAACCCGCGCCACCCTGGCCCGCCACCGGTGGCAAATCCGGACCTGGATCCATACCCATCGCGACACGCGCTGCCCGCACGTAATACAGCCCTTCAAGAGCCGTTTGGGTCACCAGGCGGGTTTGCGTCGCAGTACGGGCAGAGTCGATCTGGGAGCTGGCTGCCGTATAGCGCTCCGCGGCATCGGCCAGCGCTTGCTTGGAGGGTTCGTCGGTGCCGACCAGGCTGAGGACCTGGCCGCCGAGCCGCTCCACCCAGCGCCGTGCCTCGGCCTTTGAATCCTCAAGATCACGCTGCTGGGTGGCTTGCCGGTGTCGAAGGTAGTACGCCGAACCACCGCCGATCAGCAGCACGAGTATCAGCACCGAGATGAGCGTGCCCACGCGTCCTCCTCCTCAGACTTGACCGGACAGTCTCGACATTACCCCCGCTACGGCTGGGTTCCGGTCGTGCTAGGAGCGTCGCGTCGGACGACCGTTGATCGCTTCCAAGGTACCGCCCACCGTCTGGTCGGCCACGGGGGGATGATCAGGTGTTGACAGCGAGCCTCACCGTCACGACCCTCGCTCAAGACGAGGGAAGGACCGCAATGATGTCAGCCACACCAATCTTCGAGCAGCTGTGCCGGGATTTCCACGATGCCGCTAATGCTCGGCCGGTGGATGCCTCGCAGCCGCTGATCGCCAGCCAGCGCAAGGGTCCGGCACACTCCCTGGATGACACCGGAAGCGGTCTGGTGTATGAGCGAGGCAACAACCTGCCACGTGCGCTCGCGGAATGGGCATGCCCCACCGGTTAGGTCGCGGACGAGTGGCTCATCGGTAGCCGTGATCAACGTCCAGCGGCGGGTTTGCCCGGATGGGTGGGTCGCGTCGGCGCCGCCGCTTAGGTGGCCCGGTCCAAGTCGGGGGCTGTGCGCTCGTTACGAACGCACAGCCCCCGCCCCCCTTGGGAATGGCGCCTCATCGATGGCTCCCGGAGGCGCCGCTACGTCATTGTGTTGTGGGCGTCTTGCCCACTGGTCCGCTGGTGGGGCCTGAGCTGCCGTTCCCTTTACCTACAGTCGTCCGGGACGTGCCGGCGCCGCAACCCCTCGTCAAGATGTCCTGATCGGTAATGGTCGAACCGATCAAGGGAAGGTGCGGGTCCGTGATGAGCGAGCAGGCGATTGCGGAGTACTACTCGCAGGGGGAGTTGGGGCGCAAGATTCTCAACGCGCTCACCACGTTGGGCGCGGACCTCGAGCACCTGGATCCCGACCAGATTGCGCCGCTCGATGAGTTTCACATCGGTGGCCGAAGGGCCACGGTGGAGTTGCTCGATCAACTCGATCTGCGTCCAGGACTGTGCGTGCTCGATGTCGGCAGCGGGTTGGGTGGCACCGCTCGTTACCTGGCGCGGAGCCATGGTGTCGAGGTGACCGGTGTCGACCTCACTGTGGAGTATGTCCAAGTCGCCACATCGCTGACCCGCCGGGCCGGCTTGGCTGACCTCGTGCGGTTTCGCCAGGGTAGCGCCACCACACTGCCTTTTCCCGATGAATCTTTTGACCGTGCGTGCATGCTGCACGTGGGGATGAACATCGTAGACAAGGCGGCTCTGTTCGCCGAGATCCGGCGGGTGCTGGTAGCCGGAGGAGGATTCGGTGTCTACGACTTGATGCGGGTTGGGCCAGGCGATGTCGCCTATCCAGTGCCGTGGGCCGGTAGCTCGGCGACCAGCTTCCTCGAGGGACCGCAACGGTACCGGGAGCTCCTCGCGCGGGCCGGGCTACCCGTGCAGGCAGAGCGTGATCGACGGGACTTCGGAATCGATGTCCTCCGCGAGCTACGAGACCGAGTCGCCCAGGATGGTCCTCCTGCGCTCGGTCTTCAGTTTGTGATGGCACCAAACCCAGCATTGAAGATGGCGAACCTGCTCGACAGTTTGGAACGCGCCGTGCTCGCTCCGACTGAGATGATCAGCCTCGCTCAGTAGGTTGGCGCCCTGGTCCCTCACGGCGTGCCACAAGAATGGGTCACGCAGGTTTGATGACCTTGTGCGGAGGGTATGAAGATACACACGAAATCCGGAAAGGACCTGGTGATGACAGGTCCACAAGGTGCACAGCACGACACGGAACTCGATCGCGGGGCTTCGACCAGCGATGCTCCAGCTGATGTCGATCGTGACCTAGGAGAAGGGGTTGCTGCCGACTACCAAGCACGTTTGCGCGAATTCGACAATGTCGACTCGACGCCGGTCGTGTCATTTCCGGTTGAGTCCCGTGAGCTGAGTGAGAGCGACCTCAAGCTGTAATCATACAGCGTCGTGTCGGATCTTCACTCACCGAAGGAGTCCCATGCAGATCGACAGCATCACGCCGGACGCGGCGTTGCCGAATACCGCTGTGCTTATCAAGGGAAGCGGATTGGACGCTGCGGGCCGGTTTCCCTTCGGCGGCGAATCGGTCCCCTTCAAGGTGACCAGGACAGGGTGCATCGAGGCGAACGTTCCAAGCGGTTCGGGCACGCTCGACGTGACCGCCGAACTGGAGGGCGGCGACCAGAGCAACAGCGTCAGCTTCACCTTCCTTACGATCAGCTGATCATCGCGGCGCGGCCGACCGCAAGCCGTTGCGCCCGAATGTGGGTTACGCTCCTATTGTGTCGACGCCAGACGAGCCGGACAACGTGTCTGGTTTGGTTGATTTTCGGTTGCGTGGGATTGAGTCGGTGATCGATGCGGCGTTGGTTCGTCTTGATGTTGAGGATC
>JALYTS010000017.1 GCA_030854185.1 Actinomycetota bacterium
CGATCATCGGTGGGCGGGTGACGCTGGTCCTCGACCGGCACGCACTGCGACACCTGGCAGCGGGACGGCGAGTCGTCCTGGTATCCGGGACCAACGGCAAGACCACGACCAGTCATCTGGTCGCGGCAGCGGTACGGACCGCTGGACGGGTGGCGCACAACGCCGGTGGCTCCAATATGGCTGACGGTGCGGTGGCGGCGCTGGCCGAGGCGCGAGACGCCGAGTATGCAGTGCTCGAAGTCGACGAGTTGCACTTGGCCGCGGTCGCCGAGGCCGTTGATCCGGCGGTGGTGGTCCTGCTCAACCTGACCCGCGACCAGCTGGACCGCGCGACCGAGGTGGGTGCCATCGCGTCCGCCGTCGGCGCTGCGCTGGCCCGGCATCCCAGCACGGTCGTGGTGGCCAACGCCGACGATCCGATGGTGGTGTCAGCAGCGAAGTCGGCCACGCGCAGCGTCTGGGTGGCTGCGGGGGCCAGCTGGTTGGGTGACGTGACCACCTGCCCCCGCTGTGGTAACACGCTGACGTTCACCGAGCCCGGCTGGCACTGTTCCTGTGGGCTGGCCCGCCCCACTCCGGATTGGTGGATCGAAGACAGCAAGGCCTGCACCGCAGACGCCGTCCTGCCGCTGGATATTCGCCTGCCCGGTCAAGTCAACCGGAGCAATGCGGCGATGGCGATCGTCGCCGCCTGCGCTGTCGGCGTGCCGGCCGATCAGGCCGCAGCGGCGCTGCGCGAGGTCGACGTGGTGGCCGGCCGGTACGCGGTGGTGCACCGCGGCGGGCAGGACCTGCGCATGTTGCTGGCCAAGAACCCAGCCGGCTGGGCCGGCATGCTCTCCATGTTGGAGGAGCCACGGCCGCTTCTGGTGATCATCAACGCTCGGGAAGCCGACGGGCGGGACACCTCGTGGTTGTGGGATGTGCCCTTCGAACAGCTCGGGTCCCGCCAGGTGGTGGCCAGCGGGGAACGCGCCGCAGACCTCGGCGTTCGGCTCAGTTACGCCGGGCTGGAACACCGGACCGTCGCCGACCCGTTGGCCGCCCTCAAGGCGCTGCCAGCGGGGCAGATCGACGTGGTGGCCAACTACACCGCTTTTCATCAGTTCCGACGCCGGCTGGAACGGGAAGCAGCCGGGTGAGCGGGGAGTCCACGGTCGCGATCGGCCTGCTGCTGCCCGACATCCTGGGCACCTACTCCGACGCCGGCAACGCCACGATACTGGCCCAACGGTTGCGCTGGCGTGGCATCGCGGCCGAGATCCGTACTATCACGGTCCATGACGTCCCCCCGACCAGTTGCGCGGTGTACCTGCTGGGTGGTGGCGAGGACACTGCGCAGCTCTTCGCCGCAGACTGGCTACGTCGCCATGACCAGCTTCGCCGCACGTTGGAGACCAGCGCGGTGACGCTGGCTGTGTGCGCCGGGTTGCAGATCCTGGGCCGGTCGATGACTGATTCCAAGGGCCAGCACTATCCGGGGCTGGACCTGCTGGATATCACCACCGCGCCCGGCCGCCAGCGCGCGGTCGGCGAGGTGATCACCAGCTGCGCGGTGCCCGGCGTCGGTTCGTTGACCGGTTTTGAGAACCACCGCGGCGTCACCACCCTGGGCCCGGGGGTTGCCCCGTTGGGACGGGTGGTCACCGGCATCGGCAACGGCACCGGCGAGGGCACCGGCACGGCGAGGCATCGCGGCGAGGGGGTCCTCACCGAGCGCATCATCGGCACCTACCTGCACGGCCCTGTGCTGGCCCGCAACCCGGCCTTGGCCGACCACATCCTGCAGCAGGCCATCGGCCAGATCCTGCCCGTCCTGGAGCTGCCCGACCAAGCCGCGCTACGCCAGACCTACCTGCGTGGTCACGCGGTCAGCGGATGACCAGCCAGATCAGGCTGGCCGAACCGAAGAGCACGCAGTAGACCGCGAACGGGGTGAGAGTGCGGGTCTCGAAGTAGCGGGTCAAGAAGCGGACCGCGAGGTAAGCGCTGACGAACGACGCGATACTGCCGGCGATGATGGGTCCGCGGATGCCGGCGCCGAGCGGGCCGACCAGGTCGGGGATCTTCAACGCACCGGCTGCCAGGATGACCGGGGTGGCCAGCAGGAAAGAGAAGCGGGCCGCGTCCTCATGGGACAGCCCGCGCAGCAGTCCGGCGGCCATCGTCACGCCGGATCGGCTCAGCCCGGGCAACAATGCCAGGATCTGCGCGGAACCGATCAGCGTGGCCCGGCCGAGGGACATCCGAGCCAACCGGGCATCCGCGGCGGCGTCGACGTCTCGCGCTGAACCGGGCCCACCCGCTCCGGTCGTCGCCAGCACCGGGGCGGTCGTGTCAGCCCGTCGCCGGAGCCGTTCACCGACGTAGAGCACCACCCCGTTGGCGATCAGGAATGCCGCCGCCGGGATCGGCCGACCTAACGTGGTGCGGAACAGATGCTCCAGCAGCAGACCGCTGATGCCGACCGGGATGGTACCGACGATGAGCAGCCAGGCGAGTCGCTCACCGGAGGTGCGGAGTCGCCGGTAGCGCAGCGAACTGACGAAGCCGGTGACGATGCGTAGCCAGTCCCGCCAGAAGAAGACAAGCAGCGCCGCGGCGGTGGCCACGTGCAGGCCGACGATGAACGCCAGGTATGGGGATTCAGGGGCTGACACGTTCAGGTCGTGGGCCCAGCGGCCGCCCACCAGGGCCGGGATCAGGATGGAGTGCCCGAGGCTGGACACCGGGAACAACTCGGTGACGCCCTGGAAGGCGCCCACCACGATCGCCTCGAGGTAGGTCAGAGCACTCACAGGTCTCCTCTCGCGGGCGGGTGCGCGGCGATGCGCTTGAAGAGAATGTCACTGTCGGATAGCAACCGAGAATCCGGGTTTCCGGCCGCCCCTTAGCCTGCCGGTATGACACGTACGCGGCTGTACCGTAGGGGTGTCTGCTCGACTACGTAGTCGACGGCCACTTCGCCGCAGTTCGAACTGCGCAAGAGCCTGGTGCGGCTGCGCCGGGTCGTGTTGCCGATCCTGACCATCCAGGGAAACCGGCTCAATGTCATCACCAAGCAGGTCACCAGTTGGGCCGCCACCATCGCGGTTCCCACCGCTATCACCGGGTTCTACGGGCAGAACGTGCGCTATCCCGGATTCAGTCAAGAGTCCGGCTTCTACGTCTCCACCATCGCCATCGTGGTGCTGTCAGTCGGACTGTACATCCTCTTCCGTCGACGGGACTGGATCTAGCTCTCGACTGTTGCTCGTGCTTTTGAACTTCTTAGGCCCTTGAACTTCTTAGGCCCGGGAACGGGTCGGCTCGATGACCGTGACGGTGCCGTCGCCTCTGGAGGTGACATAAGCGGTGCTGTTGGGGGCGACTGCCACCTCATCCGGGTCATAACCGACGAAGGACGAGCCGAGCACCGTCCCCTTGGCGGTATCGATCACGGTCATGGTGCCCTCGGCGACGTTGACCACGAAGGCGTGGTGGCTATCGGAGTCGACTGCCAAACCACGTGGGTTGATCCCCACCGGAATGGTGTTATTGACCTTCGTGCCGTTGAGCTGCAACAGGGTGGTGAGCGTGTCCACACCGACCTCATTGGGAAGGTTGATCACGCTCACGTTGTTGTCACCGAAGTTCGTCACGTAAGCGTGCTTGCCGTCCTTGTCGATCGCGATCTTCTGCGGGGCCCGGCCGACCAGAATGGTGCGGGCCACCTTCTGGGTATGAATGTCGATCACGCTGACCGAGTTGCTGCCGCTGTTGGTCACGTAGGCGAACTGACCCTTGGGATCGATCGCCACCCCGTCCGGGTGAATCCCCACGGGCACGGTACCGACCAGCTTGAGGGTCGCGATATTGATCACACTGATGGTGTTGCCGTAAAAGTCTGTGACGAAGGCGTAGTGGTCGCGGGGGAAGACCGCCACCGCAGTCGGATTCACGCCGACAGCGATGGTGTCGATCACTTTTCCGGCGCCGGTGTCGACCACGCTCACCGAGTTCTCGGAGTAGTTGGTGACGAAGGCGTGCCGGCTGTCCGGGTCGACCGCCACTCCGCGCGGGTTGGCGCCGACGTGGATGCTTCCGACCACCCGCCGGCTTGCGGTGTCGAGCACCAGCAGGGCGTTGTCGGCGTAGCTGGCCACGTACGCGTGCTTGCCGTCGGGGTCGACCGCCACCCCGTGCGGGTCCCCGCCGACGAGCACGGTCGGATTCGGGTTATCCGCCGCAACGGCGGTCCTGACCGCGCCGACCACGGTGCCGGCGGTGACGACCGCCAGCACTGGCACGAGCGCCGCTACCCACCGTCGAGACCCGAGAGGCACCGGGCTGACAGGTCGGCTCTTGCGGTGCTTCGCTGTGGATCGGATCGTCATACCGGTCTCCCCTTGATCGCCGATGTACGGCCACGCCACAGGGAGTAACGACTGGGTCGCTCTCGCGTTTCGCGTCGCGGCGCAGTTGAATCAGCCCAAAAATCATCTCGGGCGGTCAAGCCAGCGGGAGGAGGGCGCGGAAGGTGGTGCCGTGCGGGGACGCTGCATGCAGCTCGATGCGACCGTTGTGGGCCTCCAGGATGGCCGCGGTGATCGCCAGACCGAGGCCCGAGCCACCACGGTTGTGGGTACGGCCGGGATCGAAGCTGTGGAACCGGTCGAACACATGGGGAGCCTGGCCGGCTGGGATGCCGGGACCCTCGTCGTGCACCTCCAGCACGCCGACCGGCGCGTACGGCAGTCTCTGCATTCCCGCCTGCGCCACCGGCGGTTCGTCGCGCTGGGACGGAACATGCTGCCGGACCGTGAGCGCCACCGCAGTGCCCGCCGGGGTGTGGATCAGCGCGTTGGTGACCAGGTTGGTCACCACCTGACGGAGCTTGTGCTCGTCGCCCAGTACGTGCACCGAGTCGTTGCCTGGGGTCAGGGTCACCGGGCGGTCTGGGTCCCGGGCCTTCGCGTCGTGCACCGCGTCAGCGGCCAGCACCAGCAGGTCGACGTCGGTGATGTCCAGGGCCCGCTGTTGATCCAGCCGCGCCAGCAGCAGTAGATCGTCCACCAGGACGCCCATCCGGGTCGCCTCGGCCTCGATCCGGCCGGTGAGCAGCTCGACGTCGGCGGGAGTGCGGGCGCCACCGCGGCGATACAGCTCCGCGAACCCGCGGATCGAGGTCAGTGGGGTGCGCAGCTCGTGTGATGCGTCTGCCACGAACTGTCGTAGCCGCTCCTCGGAGCGCTCCCGCTCGTGCAGCGCGGCTGCGAGCCGGCCCAGCATGACGTTGAGCGCGGCGCCCAGCCGGCCGGTTTCGGTGCGCGGGTCGCTGTCGGGCACCCGACGATCCAGTTCACCACCTGCGATTGCCTCTGCGGTGTGTTCGATCCTGGTCAACGGTCGCAGCCCGAG
This sequence comes from Actinomycetota bacterium, assembly GCA_030854185.1. GTDB lineage: Bacteria > Actinomycetota > Actinomycetes > Mycobacteriales > Pseudonocardiaceae. The sequence goes on from JALYTS010000017.1 coordinate 5,401, forward strand.
TCGGACCACGATCGTCGCGACTGCCCCGAGAAGGAACAGTACGATCCCACCCACGATGGCTTCGATGATCAGAAGCTGCTGCAGAATGACGTCCACCGAACCCAGGGACAGCGCGACGGTCACGATCCCATTGTCCGGGAGTACTACCGCCTCGACCCGCCATCCGCTGCCGCCGGCCCGATCTGGCACGGTGAACGGCTGGCCGCCCCGATGCCGCACCGCTGCCAGGTTCAGGGGCGGCAGCGCCGGGCCGCCCGGCTGACCCGGCTGCTGACCCAGCTCGTACACCACGACGCCGTTGGGCGCAAGGAGAGTGAGCCGGTAGTCGCTGGGCAGCCGCTGGGGGTTCGGCTTCTCGGCAGCCGCGATCCGGTGCAGCTGGAAGTGGTGCAGCTGCTCGTCCACCCGGTTCAGCAGTGAGTGTCGCAGCAGTAGCTCGCTGGCTCCGGCGAACAGGGCAAGCCCGACCGCGGAGAACACCAACAGCGCGGCGATCAACCGGCCGCGCAGGGTGAGCGGTCGAGGCATCCTCATGTGGCACCCATGTCGAACGGATCGCGGGGCAGCCGCAGCGTGTACCCGACACCGCGGATCGTATGAATCAGCGGCGGGTTCTGCCGATCGATCTTGCGGCGTAGGTAGCTGATGTAGGACTCGACGATCCGGCTGTCACCGCCGAAGTCGTAGTTCCATACCCGGTCCAAGATCTGCGTCTTGCTGACGACCTTTCCCGCATTGACCATCAGGTAGCGCAGCAGGTTGAACTCGGTCGGCGACAGCGCCACGAGCGTCCCGGCGCGACGTACCTCGTGGGCCTCGTCGTCGAGTTCCAGATCGGCGTAGGTCACCATGGTGCCGTCCGGGTGGCCGTTGCGGGTTGGCTGGGTGCGGCGCAGGATCGCTCGCAGCCGCAGTACCAGCTCCTCGAGGCTGAACGGTTTGGTCACGTAGTCGTCGCCGCCCGCGGTGAGGCCGGCGATCCGGTCGTCGACGCCGTCCCGCGCGGTCAGGAACAGCACTGGTAGTTGACCGTGCGCCGCCCGAAGCTGGCGGGCCAGCGTGAAACCGTCGCAGTCCGGCAGCATCACGTCCAGCACGACGATGTCCGGCACGGCGTGCGCGATAGTGCTCAGCGCTCGGGCACCGCTGTCGGCGGCGTGCACCTCGAAGCCGGACAGTCGCAGCGAGGCGCACAGCAACGCCAAGATGTTCGGCTCGTCGTCGACGACGAGCACACTGGCACAACTCTGATCGTCCACGGTCGCCAGCTTCCCCCACCAGCCTGAGACGAACCTATGCCGGGGGTGAGAATCCAGCGGCGGTGGCTCGATCACTGTTCGGGTGCGTCCGATTACCTGTCGAAGGCTGTTGCCTGTTCGCGTCGTCCGCGTTGTCTTGATCGCCGAAAGTGAGGGATCACCGTGCAGGATTGCCCTGCCATCACTCAGTTTCGGCGATCCTGACCGGGGGTGGAGCCGTTGGGGGGTGGCGCGCCAAACAGTGATCAAGCTCTGCGTCAATGTGCACCGCAGTCGTAGAGAACCTCGCTATCATCGGATGCGCCGTAAGAGGATGGGTTGACAACGGCGCAGTGCTGCTGCAGCCATCGGGCACGCAGCCCGGACATCGCGCTGTCACCGCCGGCGAAGCCGTGGCTGCCCGTACCACGGTCACTGACACCACGGTGCGCGAAACCGCGACCGCCGACATCGTGGCCGCCGGCCAGGACGAACCGCAACTGTCCCTGCTGCACCCACTGGGCGAGCGTCGCCACCGTCGGAGCTGGGTCCTGGCCGCTGAACCCACCCATCCCGACGATCACGGCGTCACTGTGGATGAGGTAGGCCTCGGCGGCCATCGCTCCACCTTCCACCGCCAGCGTGATCCGGTGGCCACCGGAGTTGGCCTGAGCGTAAGCCAGGATCTTGCTCTGTTCAGCAGTCAGGTCTCCGCGCGTAGCGCCCTGCAATCGCGCAGCCAGCCCCTGATCCCCAGGCCGGACGGCCCGAGCCGGATCGATCCTGCTCCGGCCGAGTCCGAATCCGGAGCCGGGCGGGCCGGCCTGGGCCATCGCGCCACCGCTGGCCGCGAACGCGGTGGCGGCGGACCACACGCCGGGGGCGAGCAGCAACGTGACGATGGCCAGCACCCCGGCCAGCCGGGGCATCGCGCAGCTTGTGCCCCTGAACGAGAGCCTGCCGGCGATCAGCAGCACTACGGTGACAGCCCCGACGGCTGTGACGGCGTAGCGCAGCCAGCCGTTCCACGAGGTGTCTCTCGAAACCAGCATCCAGGCCCAGCCGGCCGTGAGCGTCACAGCAGCCGGCAGCAGCAACCACTGGTACCCGTCAGGCCGGCGGTACTGCCGCCACATCGCGGCCACCCCGGCGGCGGTCACCGCGGCGACGGCGGGGGCCATCTCCGTGGTGTAGTAGGAATGGAAGCCCCCCTGGGCGAGGCTGAGTACCAACCCCACCAGCAGCAACCAACCACCCCACAGCACCCAACCCGCGCGGCGCGGCCGGTCTGCGGTCGGTTCCGAGATCCGCCCGAACCGCCGCTGCTGGATCCCCGCGACAGCGACTGCGACGAGCACCAGCAGGCACAACGGCAGCAACCAGCTGATCTGGCCGCCCACCTGCTCGCCGAACAGACGAGTGACGCCCGAGCGGCCGCCGAACCCACCACCGGGGCCACTACTGGGACCGCGGCCGGGGAGACCGGGCATACCCCGGCCGCCCGGCAAACCGGGGCCGCTGACCAGCTCGCGGCCGACCTGACGGCCCAGGATGCGGCCCAGACCGTTGTAGCCGATCACCAGGTTGAGCACCGAGCCATCGGTGCTGCCGCCGATGTAGGGCTTGGGTCCGGGCCAGAAGCTGGCCAGCGCCACCCACCACATCGAGCTGGCCAACAGCACGCCGCCGGCGCCGAGGACGTCGAGTAGGCGGCGACGCACCGGGGCCGGCGAGCCGACCAGGTACGCCAGCGCGAACACGGGAACCACGATCCACGCTTGCAGCATCTTGGTGACGAAGCCGAGGCCGAGGAAAACCGCTGCCAGCAGCAGCCAGCGAGTCGCGCGGCCGGGTTGACCCGGGTGGTGTTCGATCGGCTGGTGTTCGATCGGGCGGTGCACCGACCGGGTCAACGCATAAGCCGCGGCCACCAGCAGCAGCACCATCAGGGTGTCGGGATTGGTGTCCCGGTTGATCGCCACGGTCACCGGGGTGAGCGCGAAGATCAGCGCGGCCAGCAGCGCGACGTGTTCACCGGCCCAGTACCGCACCGTGCGATGGAGCAGGAATACCGCTGCGACTCCCTCGAGGACCTGGGGTAGCAGCAGTGCCCACCCGTGATAGCCGAAAACCGCAGCCGAGGCCACCATCGGCCACAACGCCATCGGCGGCTTGTCCACGGTCACCACACCGAGTGGGTCGAAAGAGCCGAACACGAAGTTGGTCAGGCTCGCCGACATCGACTTAACAGCAGCGGAATAGTACGGATTCCCCCACCCGGCAGCGTCCATTCCCCACGCATACAACACCGCTGCCACTGCGCAGATCGCGCCCAACACCATCGGTGGCCGAACCGCATTGCGCAGAGCCGGCGTAATAAAACCCAGCGTGGTAAAACCCGGCTTGATAACCCCGCCCAGCCCGCGCGATGCGGTTGTGGCCGAGGGTGCGTCGACGCTCATGCTGGGAACACCCATTTGCGCAGCAGCAGGAAGCGAGCGGCGGTGCCTACGATCGAGGCCGCCAATAGGACGGCGACCTCGAGCCACCGCGACGGGCTGGCGACCAGTGCGCCCAATACCAGCAGCGCCCCCGAAGTGAGCGCGTAGTACATCGCGAACACGACCAGCCCCTGTAAATGGACCCGCTGCCGGGATACAACGGCGCCGGCGAAGGTCAGCCGCCGGTTGGCCTCGGTGTTGAGGAAGTTCACCAGTACCAGTGCGACCAGATTCGCCACCAGCGGCGGTGACCACGAGCGAAACAGCGCATACAGCACGGCGGTTGCCGCGGTAGAGGCCAGACCGATCAACCCGAAGGCCACCAGCTGCCAGAGCAGCCCGCCCGCCCTCGCGCCGAGCACCGCATCGGGATGCGCCGAGCGCGGCGCCGGCCGTCGCGGCAGGTCCTCCACCCGCGCCGCACCGCTGACCTTGGCCCGAGCCACCCGCATCAGCCCACGAACGTCCCCCACAGCGGTGGACAGTATCTGGACCCGGCTGTCGTCGTCTTCGACCCAGTCCACGGGCACCTCGTGTACCCGCAACCCGTTGTGTTCGGCCAGCAGCAGCAACTCGGTGTCGAAGAACCACCCGTCGTCGTGCACGTGTGCCAGCAATGGACGGACGACGTCGGCCCGGGCCGCTTTGAACCCACACTGGGCGTCGGAGAACCGGGCGCCGTGGGTGAGCCGGATCATCGCGTTGTAGCACCGGGAGATCGCTTCCCGGCGCGGGCTGCGCACGGTCCGGGCACCGGGGGCCAGCCGGGAACCGATCGCGATGTCGGAGTGGCCGTTGACCAGCGGAACGACCAACGGCAACAGCGCGTCCAAGCTGGTGGACAGGTCGACGTCCATGTAGACCACGACGTCGGCATCGCTGTATGTCCACGCGGTGCGCAGCGCGTGGCCACGACCCTTGCGGTCGAGGTGCAGTACCCGCACATGGTCGTCGCACGCGGCGAGCTCAGTCGCCACCCGCAGGACCCCGTCGGTGCTGGCGTTGTCCACCACAGTGATCGTCCACTCGAACGGGAACTGATCATCCAGATAGGACCGCAGCGCCTGCAGACAACCCGGCAGCGCGCGTTCCTCGTTGTGCACCGGTATCACCACATCGACCGTGGCGGTTCGCCCCACCGACCACCGCTTCGCCCCGGCGTCGGGCGCAACCTCACGTTCCCTCGCCACCGTCACCAACCCCACCGCACCCCTCCAGAGCCGTCCGGTGAACCCATGCGTCCAGTTATGGCCCTGTGACGTGCGAGCAGCCTGCACACAACCTCGGAGTTCGCTGTGAGCGCGCGATAGCGCCGAGGCCGCGATGCCGCAGTACGGTTGGCCCGTGGCCGAAGACGGGCGGAACCGACTCCTGAAGCTGGTGGCCGCTGCGGTCGTGTTCGCCGCCGCGGTGCTGCACTTCGTGTACCTGGCGACCCATTGGAACGATCGCTTGATGGCCCTGGTCTACGGCCTGATCGGCGCCGTTCAGGCCTGGCTGGCCGTCGCGCTCGGTCTTGGCCGGCCCAAAGCGACGAAGATCGCCCTCGGCGTCAACGCCGGCCTGTTCGCCCTCTTCTTCGCCGCCCGGGTAGCGGGGCCTCCGGTGGGTATCAAGCCGGAGGTTGTCGGCTCTCTCACGGTCCTCAGGAAGTCACTGGAGGCGTTGTCGGTGATCCTGCTCGCGCTATCCCTGCGGAGGCCGAAGGTCCGGTGAGTTTCGACGTCACGGCAGACGCTTATGCCCGGTTCATGGGTCGATACTCCGAGCCGTTGGCGGCGCAGTTCGCGGAGCTGACCGGCGCCCGTCGGGGCCAACGGGCGCTCGACGTCGGCTGCGGAACCGGCGCGCTCACCGCGAAGCTGGTCGAACGACTGGGCTCGGATGCCGTCTCGGCGGTCGACCCCTCGGAGTCTTTCGTCGCGGCGATCCGCGCACGGTTTCCTCAGGTTGACGTCCGGTCAGCCGTTGCCGAACAGCTCCCGTTTCGGGACGAAACCTTCGACCTCGTGCATGCCCAACTGGTCGTGCCTTTCATGACCGATGCCGTGGCGGGGCTGTCTGAAATGGCGCGGGTCACCCGAGCTGCGGGCCTGGTTGCGGCCTGTGTGTGGGATCACGCCGGCGGCAGGAGCCCACTCGCCGCGCTCTGGCGGGCCGTACGTGACCTTGATCCGGATGTGCAGGATGAGGCGAGGTCTGCCGGTGCCCGGGAAGGCCACCTGGTCGAGCTGTTCGACGCAGCCGGACTGCACCACATCGAGGCCACGACGCTGACAGTTCGGGTCGGCTTCGCCACCTTCGCCGACTGGTGGGAGCCCTTCACCCTCGGCGTGGGACCGGCGGGTGCCCACGTCGCACAGCTGGATGAGCGGCAGCGCGATCACCTACGGAACCGATGCGAGCAGCTACTGCCACCGGCCCCGTTCGAGATCCACGCTTCGGCCTGGTGCGCGCTAGGCCGTGCGGGTACGCCGCACTGAACAGTGCGCATTCAGCGGGCTCAGCGGGGTTATCGGCCCCCTTTTCGCCCCGCTGAGCCCGCTCAATGCGGATGGGTTCGCTTACTCGGGGCGACGACCCGGCCGACCGTGCCGGTGCCGCCAGTGACCAGGATCAGGTTCGCCATGACTGGTGCCTTCCACGTGGCATTCGCAGGTCACCTGTGATCACCGATTATGTGCGTCCAACGACAAGATCTGTCGCTCACGGCACACAAACCGTGATCAGCGGAGCCCTGCCACATCACCGGCTTCGGGCGGCTACCAAGAAGCGCTCGTCAACCGTCGAGGACGTAGCCGGCGCCGCGCACGGTGCGGATCCGGTCGGCGCCCAGCTTGCGGCGCAGGTACCCGACGTAGACCTCTACGATGTTGGAGGACTTCGGCTGGCCCCAGACCTCCGTGGTGAGCCGGTCCTGCGACACCGGCTGGTCTGGCCGGCTGGCCAACGCGATCAACAGGGCATATTCGGTCGGCGACAGCGTCACCAGCCGGCCGGCGACGCTGACCAGTCCGAGGGTCGTGTCGACGGTGACCGCTCCCGCGCGCAGCACGGTCCGGTCCACCGGCATCCGATCGGAAACCCGCAGCCGCAGCCGGCTGACCAGCTCCTCCACCGGAAACGGCGTCGTCAGGTAGTCGTCCAAGGTGCCCCGCAGCAGCGATACCGTCTGTTCCCGTTGCTCGCGGGACGTCAGTGCGATCATCGGCAGCTGCGGAGCCACCCTGCGCAGCTCGTCGAGGAAGTTCCGGGGATCCGAGCCGGCCAGCGCGACATCGAGCACGATCGCCGCCAGGGTATGCGCGCGCGCCGCGTCCAGTACCTCCGGGACGGTGTCGAGGATCCGGGTTTCGAATCCGGTGGACCGCAACGCCTGAAGAACCCGGCTCGTTGTCTGCCGCAAGGGCACCATGAGAAGAACCGGGTGCCGCAGGCTGGCAGCGGGTCCAGGTGGTGAAAAAGTTGACCGCTGATCGGGCTGCATCGGCGGCAAGGCTTCCGCGCCGTGCGGCGTTGGGCAATCGATGAGCGGCAAGATTACCCGACTGGCCCATCGTGTTACCGAAAGCTGTTGAGACCGTGGCCCGGTGTTCGGCCTAGTGCTTTGCTCCATTCGGCGTAACGGGCGGGCGCTCGTCGCGTCTCACGGCCGTGTGGGCGACCTCGAGCCGGTAACACTCTCAGGTTGCGCCGGCTAGGTACCTACTTCTCCATACGGTTCGTGCCGTGCGACGCCAGTTGGAACGAACGCTGTGGGCAACGGCCTTCCTCGCCGTGCTCCTGGCCCCGGCCTTGCTGGCTCCCGTGCTACATGGCCCAGTCACCGGCGACGGTTCGTCGCTGCTGTCCCAGCTTTCCGTGGGGATGGGGCTGCTGGCCACCTCGTTGCTGGTCTGCGCGGTTGTGTTGCCGTCTCGGCTGCGCTCGCTGACCCGCACGTTGGGTATCGATGGCGTGCTCGGGATCCACCGCTTCGTGGGGTTGGCCGTCACCCTGCTGGTGAGCTTGCACGTGATCCTGGTGGTGGCGGCGAAGCCGGCGAACGTTGCGCTGTTCGATGTCGTGCACGCACCGAACCGTGCTCGCGCGGCCGTCGGTGCCACCGTGGCGCTGGGTGCACTGGTGGCGCTGACAGTGCTGCGCAGACGACTGCGCCAGCGTTACGAGGTGTGGCGTTGGGTGCATCTGGCGCTGGCCGGCTCGGTGTTGGTGCTCAGCGCGTTGCACATCTGGTGGCTCAACCACCTGGTTCGGGACACCGCCATGCGGGCCTTGTTCACCGTCCTCGCGGTGGCCGCGCTGGGGGTGCTGGGATACCGGTGGCTGTGGCTGCCGGTCTATGGGCCCCGGCGCGAATATGTGGTCCGGGAGATCCGGCCGGAGACCAGCACGGTGAGCACGCTGGTCCTGGAGCCCCGCCGCGACGGGCACCGGAGTGGCTACCGGACTCTCGAATTCGCTCCCGGTCAGTTCGCCTGGCTGCGTCTGAACCCCTCGCTCGGGGCGCAGGAGCATCCGTTCACCATCGCCTCCAGCGCGCACCTCGGATTGTGGACCGAGTTCACCATCCGGCACATCGGTGATTTCACCAGCGAGCTGCGCCGGCTGCGGCCGGGCAGCCCGGTATGGGTCGATGGTCCGCACGGCGCCTTCACCCTGGACCAGCGGCGCTGCACCGGGCTGGTGATGATCGCCGGTGGAGTGGGCATCACCCCGATGATGAGCATGCTGCGCACGCTGGCGCACCGGCGCGATCGGCGCCCGCACCGGCTGGTAGTGGTTGCCCGGACCCTCGATGAGCTGCTGTTCCGCGCAGAGCTCAGCGAACTTCAGCAACGGCTGGACCTCACCGTCGTCGAGTTGCTCCGCCAGCCGCCACCGAGCTGGACCGGCGCGTCGGGCGCGGTTGACGAGGACTTACTGGTAGCGCTGCTGCCCGGCACGTTCCGGCGCAACCAGCTCGACTACTACCTCTGCGGGCCTCCCGCGATGGTCACCGATGTGCTGACCGTGCTCGACGGACTGGACGTCCCGCAGCCGCGGATCCATACCGAGCAGTTCGACCTTGTCTAGCTCCACGTTTGACTCCACCTTTGACGGACCCCGTTGGCGAGAAAGGTTCCTCTGTGCGTTCCCCGGTACCCCGATTTGTCCGATGGGTCGTTTCCCTGGCCGTGATCGCCGCGCTGATGGTGGTGGTGTTCCAGTACTGGGCCACGTCGCAGTACGGGGTAGCAACCGCGTCAGGCGAGGGGCCGACCAAGACAGCGGAATCCGCATGGACGCAAACGCAGTGGGGCCCGCTCAGCCCCGCGGATCGGGATCTGCTGGTCCTGGTCCGTCAAGCCGGCCTATGCGCCGGGCCGAGTGGACAGCAGGCCCAGCAACAGGGCGCCACGGTGGCGCTGCGGACCGTCGCCCAGCGCGTCTGGGTCGACTACGGCGACCTCGGCAACCAGGCTCGCTCGGTCGCCGGCAGGCTCAGTGTGCCGTTGCCCGACCAACCCGATGCGCAGCAGCAGAGCTGGATGCGGGACCTGTCCGGGCGCTCCGGCCCGGACTTCGACCGCATGTTCGCCCAAGGGTTGCGGGTCACCGACGGTGATGTGCTGCCGGCCATCACCAGCGTTCGGGCCGGCACCCGTAACGAGCTGATCCGGTCGTTCGCGGCCAACGCCGCGGTACTGCTCAATCGGCAGATGGAATACCTGGAGCACACCGGGTTGGTCGACTATTCCCGGCTGCCCGCGCCGCAGCCCCCGGCCGCCGTCCTCCCAGCCGCCGCCTCTCCCACAGCGACGTCCCCTGCTGCGACCACCTCACCCGCAGGCCAGGAACAGCGCATCGACCAGGTTGTCAACACCACGCACGTCCCCGTCACCGGCCCGGTAGCCGGTAACGACGCGAAGGCCATGGTCGCCGCGCTGGTGTCGATCGCCGTGCTGCTGGCCGCGCTCGGTTTGTTGGGGACCACCGGCCGACGCGCCCGACCGGTCCGTCGGGCTGAAACCCGTCCCCAGCACCGCAGCATCTCTCATACCCGGCGACACGCCGCCCAACGCTGGTGACCGGCTGGACAGGTTTTAGCGCGGGTCGGGCACGGGGCGGCCGAACAGGCCCAGCAGCGCCTCGCGGTCGTCGTCGGCTGCACTGCGGTTGCGCCGGGTGTGCCCGCACGTCACGCACCGCTGTACCACAACGATCTCGCCGGCCTCGGATAGCGCCCCGACCGGCTCCATCGCTGCGCCACACTCGGCGGCCCGGTCGCCCGGGTTGACGTCGACGTGCCGCGACCACAGGCACCTTGGGCAGTGGTTGGTGTAGCCGCTGCCCTGCACCAGTGTCCCGCAGCGCAGGCAGGTGAAGTCCTCGCGACGGCGGGTGAACGAGGGTGGTTGGGTCATCGCCGCCAGCATTGCACCCGCGTCCACCGGCGTCCGGTCAGCGTTACCCTGAGTGTCTTCATGCAACGGAGGCAGATCATGATGCGGGTGGTGCGGGCCGCCGACAGGCGCACCTGGATGGTCCGAAGCAGAATCAGCTGGACCAGACGAGCGATGGCCGACGAGTTCGAGCATGACATGACCGACTACGGCCACGGCGTCGTGATGTTGGGGATCGTCGTCGCGCTGACCCTGTTCGTGGTGTTCTGGACCCCAGCCGATGTGGTCCAACCGGCCTGGTTCCTGCTGCTGATCCTGTTGTTCTTGTTGGTGCTGCTGGTGTCGTGGGCGTGGCAGCGGCCATGGGTCATCACCGCGCACACCGAAGAACCGGTGGGGACTGAGGGTGAGCGTTGGGAAGGCGTCGTGCGTGGCATGATGCCGGCCCGGGAGGAGGCTTACCAGGTCGTTGATGATCTCAGGAGGACGGGCAGTCCCGACGACGGCACCTCGGCGCTTTCGCGGGTCTCGTCCAGCACCCCCGGCCGCGATTCTTGACAACGGATTCTCCGAGCCGATTCTGTGGGCCCGATTCTTGGGGACTGAGCCCACGTCGGATCGGACCGTCGTACATTCGACCGGATTACCGCACACTGGAAGGTATGCCGGAGCTGCCCGAGGTCGAGGCGCTGGCGCATCATCTGCGCGAGCACGCCGTCGGTGCGATCGTGACGCGCGTCGACGTCGCTTCCCTCGCCGTGCTCAAGACCGTGCAGCCCTCCACGCGCGCGCTGCACGAACGTCCGGTGACCGCAGCCACCAGGCACGGAAAGTTCCTCGCAGTGCACACCGACGGGCCCGCGCTGGTGATCCATCTGGCACGGGCGGGATGGCTTCGGTGGTCGGACTCGTTGGCCCCCGCCCCGCCGCGCCCGGGCAAGGGACCGATCGCGCTGCGGGTGCATCTCAGCGGGGGTCGGGGCTTCGACCTCACCGAGGCGGGCACCCAGAAGCGGCTCGCGGTCCACGTCATTGCTGACGGGGCCGGAGTCTGCGATCTACCGGGAATCGCCAGGCTCGGCCCGGACGCTCTGACCCTGTCCCGCGGTGCACTCGCCGACGTGCTCCGGGGGCGCACCGAGCGGCTCAAGACGGCGCTGACCGACCAGACGATGATTGCCGGAGTCGGTAACGCCTACTCCGACGAAGTGCTGCACGCCGCGCGGCTGTCGCCCTACACCACTGCCGGGAAGTTGACCGACGACGCCTTGGACCGGCTGCACGAGGCGCTGCAGCGGGTGCTGCGCGATGCGTTGGCTCGCTGCGTCGGCCAGGATGCCGCCCGGCTCAAAGGAGAGAAGCGGGCCGGTCTGGCCGTGCATGCCCGCGCCGGCCTGCCCTGCCCGGTCTGCGGCGACACGGTCCGCGAGGTGTCCTTCGCCGACCGCGCCTTCCAGTACTGCCCGACCTGCCAGACCGGGGGTAAGCCGCTGGCCGATCGCAGGCTGTCCCGGCTGATTCGCTGACCCGCCAGCGGCATTTGCGGCATCAGGGTGAACGGATCGGTTCACCCGTGCTGCGGTGGTGCTCCCGGCCCGGTAGGAGTTCGCTTGCCCCTGTGGTCCGGTCCGCCCCGCCAAGTCGTCCCGGGGGCTCCCCATCGCAACGGAGAGCCTCCGCTGGCTGCGTGCTGACAGCGTCGTGGTGTCGTTCGGTGGGCACGACGTGGACGGTAGAGTTCCGGTCGGTCGACGAAGGGCCGTCGGGTCGCCCGGTGGAGTGGATCTGCTCCGGAGTGCCCACCCAGCAGCCGGCCCCCGAACGCCAGACCACCGACCTGCTCGGCGAACGCGACCTGCTGCTGTTCCCAGTCGATCCCGGCCAACCAGCGCCGCAGACCCGTAGTCGTCGGCTGATCGGCTACGTCACTCGCGACCGCGAGGTGATGCGCCTGGCGCTGCTGCTCGCCGATGTCGTCGGCCCGGGGTGGGACCACCCCATGGTGGTGGCCGCCCGGTGGATCCAGGCCGGTCACACCGCTGAGGCGGCGATGCCGTGGGTCACCGCCGGCGTGAACTGGCCGAAGGCGGCCGAGACCATCGTGCGAAAGTCCTGCTCTCCGCCCATCTGAAGCGCCGACGACCCGCCGTTGTCAGCTGAGGTCGAGAACGCGACTATGGACACGTGACCCAGCTCGCGGTGGTGGGAGTCGTCGTCCTCGCCATGGTGATCGCTGCCGGGTTCGTATATCGGATGCGAAGGCGCCAGCCTTTCGGCAGCGATGCCGATCGGGCCACCTATACCGCGCTGCACACCATGGCGCAGGCCTCACTACCGCTGCGGGAACGGTTGTCGGCCGCCTCGGCAACCGCGGCGGCGCCACATCTGCGGGCGTTGCTGACCTGCTCAGCCGTCGCGCTGACCAACGAGGAAAGCGGCATGCTGGCCTGGGATGGCGAAGCTCAGCATCACGCCGAATGGGTCGCCGAGGCGGCGCTGGAGGTGCTGAGCACCGGCCGCCAGCAGGTCCGCAGCCAGCGTGAGATGGACTGCGGGCGCGCCGACTGCCCGATTCGGGTGGTCGTCGTCTGCCCGCTGGTGGTCGACGGCAGCGCAGTCGGGACCTTCGGTGTGGTCAGCCAACGGCCGGCCGCGGCGGGTGTGCTGCGGGCCGCTGCGGAGGTCGCCCGGTACGTCTCCAGCCAGCTGGAACTCGCTGAGCTCGACGATTCCCGATCCCGGTTGGCTCATGCCGAGGTCCGGGCGCTGCGCGCGCAGATCTCCCCGCACTTCATCTACAACGCGCTCACCACGATCTCCTCGACCGTCCGCACCGACCCGGAGGAAGCCCGTGAGCTGCTGATGGAGTTCGCCGAGTTCACCCGGTACTCCTTCCGCTCCGCTGGGGAGTTCACCACGCTCGCCGAGGAACTCAACAACATCGACCGCTACCTGATCCTGGAGAAGGCCCGGTACGGGGAACGGTTGCAGGTGAGGCTGCAGATCGCACCCGAGGTGCTGCCGGTGGTGTTGCCGTTCCTGGCATTGCAACCGCTGGTGGAGAACGCAGTGCGGCACGGCCTGGCGGGCAAGCCCGGCGGCGGCACCGTGTCGGTCGTCGCCGAAGACGCCGGGTCCGATTGCCTCATCAGTGTGGAGGACGACGGCATCGGGATGGATCCGGACCGGCTGCGCGACGAGATGACCGACTCGCACGTCACCGGTGCGCATGTCGGGCTGGGCAACGTTCATGATCGGTTGCGCGGGGCCTTCGGCGAGGAATGCGGGCTGGTGGTCGAGACCGGACCGGGGATGGGTACCAAGGTCAGCATGCGGGTGCCCAAGTTCAGCCGGGGCGTGCGCGCCATCGCGCCACCGACGCCGAGCGCATCGCGTGCGCAACCACCGGTAAGCGCATAGCAACGGCCGTCGTGTCGCCGGGTTTGCCGAGTCGATCGCGCCAACCGCCGTAGGCTGGCCGGATGGATGTCAAGGACCTGACCTCACGGCTGCCGCTGCCCGGCACCCAGCGCGAACGCGGCCCCGTGGTGGCCGTGGTGAAACTGCATGGCGTGATCACGCCGACGCCGTCGCCGCTGGGCCGTGGGGTGATCAACCTGGCTGCCCTGGATTCGGTGCTGATCCGGGCCTTCGGATACGACCGGCTGCGGGCGGTGGCGTTGTTGATCAACTCACCGGGCGGTTCAGCCACCCAGTCAGCACTGGTAGCGGATCGGATCCGCGGTTTCGCAGAACTCAAGGGAGTTCCGGTGCTGGCGTTCTGCGAGGACGTCGCGGCATCCGGTGGGTACTGGCTCGCCTGTGCCGCCGATGAGATCGTCGCCCACCAGACGTCGCTGGTCGGCTCCATCGGGGTGGTCAGCCAGGGCTTCGGGCTGCACGGCCTGCTCGAGCGCTTCGGCGTCGAGCGGCGCCTATACACCGCAGGAGCGAACAAATCCCGGCTCGACCCGTTCCTGCCCGAGCGGGAGGACGACGTGGTGTGGTTGCGCAGCATGCAGACCGAACTGCACGGGATGTTCCGAGAGTGGGTGTGTTCCCGCCGCGGCGATCGGTTGGTGACCGGTCAGCAAGACCTGTTCACCGGCGAGGTGTGGAGCGGTCGCCGAGCCCTGGAATTGGGTCTGGTCGACCGGCTGGGCACAATGCGGGGGGAGATCGCCAAGCGCTACCCGGACGCGGAGATCATCACGGTGGAGCCGCGCCGGCCGTTGCTGGCTAAGCTGGGGATAGGACCCGCGGCGGCCGCGCTGAGCGGGCGGGGCGGTCCGGAGTCCGCGTTGGCGGTGCTCGAAGCTCTTGAGCACCGCGCTGCCTGGTCCCGCTTCGGCCTATAGCTCCGCCTGATACCACTGAGGCCTGATACCACTGAGGCCTGATCACACTGAGGCCTGATACCACTGAGCGATCACACTGAGTACCGGGTCCGGACCAGGGGGCGCACCAGTCCACCAACTGTGGACAGCGATACCGGCCATGTGCGGGATTGCTGGTCCGGGGTTGGTGGGGGCACACTAGATCGGCGGAAAGGCGGTCGATGAACGGCAACGACGACAACCCGGGTCTTGTCGTGCTCGCCGTGGACGACGAGCCGGGTCCGTTGTCCATGCTGGTCGAGGTGCTCGAAGCCGAGCCGCGGATCGGCACCGTGCTGACGGCGTCGAACGCCACCGAGGCATTGTCGGTCTTGCGGCCGGACAACCGGACCGCCAACGGCACGTCGCATCCGCAGATCGACGTCGTGTTCCTGGACATCCGGATGCCCGGGTTGGACGGACTTGAGCTGGCCCGCCTACTTGCCGCGATTCCCAACCCGCCGGTGGTTGTGTTCGCCACCGCCTACGATGAAAAGGCTCTGGACGCCTTCGAGATCGGCGCGGCCGACTACCTGATGAAGCCGGTGAGCCGGGAGCGACTGGCCAACACCATGCGGCGAATCGTGGCGTCGCGACGTGACGCGTCCACCCCGGGACCGGAGCCGGGCAGCGAGGACGAGGTCATCCCGGTGGAGCTCGCCGGCACCACCAAGCTGGTGCCCCGTTCGTCGGTCCGCTGGGTGGAGGCCCATGGGGACTATGCGCGGCTGCACACCGGCGAGGGCACCAGCCACCTGGTCCGTATTCCGCTTTCCCAGTTGGAGGATCGCTGGTCGGACGCCGGGTTCGTGCGGATCCACCGTTCCTTCCTGGTCGCCCTGCCGCTGGTCACCGAGCTGCGCATGTCGGCGTCGGGTTACGTCGTGCGGGTCGGCAACGGAGGCGACGCCACCGAGTTACCGGTCAGCCGAAGGCACACTCGAGAGCTGAAGGACCGCTTGGTCCGCGCGGCCAAACAGGGCTGGACCTCTCGAGCAGCCCCGATGAACCCCGATGACTTGCAATGAGTCCCCGTGCCCCGGGGATAGAGTCCCCATGAGTCCCGATGAGCACTGACGCGGCTGGGTCGAATGTGACTGGGTCGAATGTGACTGGGTCGAATGTGACTGGGTCGGATGTAACTGGACCGGACGACGACCCGTGGGAGGTTCTGACGCGGGCGGCCCGCGAGGCGGAGGCGCAAGAAAGGGCACGGGAGGCCAACGGCTACCCGGTCGCCGCCAAGGTCAAGCTCAACGGCAAGCGGGAACGGATCGTGCTCGCCAAGCGCAGCAGTGGCCGCCGGGTAGTGCGAACACTCGCCGAGTTGGAGGATCAGACGAGAGTCGGAGAGGTACTGGTCAGCCAGCTGGTGCGAGTGCAGCTGATCTTGTCGATCCGGTTGATGCTGCTCACCGTGGTGGTGCTCGCGGGCATCCCGCTGATGTTCCTGATGACGTCGATGGGTTCGGTCAACATCCTGGGCTTGCGCCTGCCGTGGCTATTGCTCGGCTTCGTAGTCTACCCGTTCTTCGTCGCGGTGGCCTGGTCCTACAACCGCAGCGCCGACCGTAACGAGCAGGCCTTCGCCGATATGGTCGAGAACTGAACGCCGGCGTGGCCGGGCAGGCTGGGTTGTACTGCACCGTCGGTGCGATGGTCGTGGTTGCCGCGGCGACGATGCTCACTGGGTTCTACGGGGCAAAGGCCAGGTCGACGTCGGACTTCCTGGTCGCGTCGCGAGCGTTGGGTCCACGCTGGAATGCCGCGGCGATCTCCGGCGAGTACCTGTCCGCGGCCTCCTTTCTGGGGATCGCCGGTCTGGTGCTCAAGGGCGGGGTGGATGCACTGTGGTACCCGGTCGGGTTCACCGCGGGGTACGTCGCACTGCTGCTTTTCGTGGCGGCGCCACTGCGCAGGTCTGGTGCCTACACGCTGCCCGACTTCGCCGAGGCACGGTTGGGCTCGGTCGGGCTGCGCCGGGTCTGCACCATCTTCGTGATCGTCATCGGCTGGCTTTACCTGGTGCCGCAGATGCAGGGCGCCGGACTCACCCTCCATGCCGTGACCGGACAGCCGATGTGGGTCGGCGCGGCCGTGGTCATGGTGATCGTGACGTTGAACATCTACACCGGCTGGATGCGCTCGACCACCATCGTGCAGGCCTTCCAGTACTGGATAAAGCTGACGGCGCTCGCCATCCCGGTCTTCGTGCTGCTGATTCACAATGCCGGCGAGGACCCGGGCTTGCGTAACTCCCTCGGCGCTTCGGCGCCGCCGACTTTCTCCCACGCCACCGACATCACCCTTGACCACGATGTGGTGCTGGAAGTCGCTGCGCCGATGCTGGTCAGGGCGGTGGGAATCGAAGACGGGCAACGGGTGAACGGGATTGTGCCCTGGGGACCGGGGGAGCACCGGGTCACCAGCAACACCAGGCTGCATTTCGACGCGGGCAGCCGGGCGCCGGTGGTCAGAGGTGCGGTGTTGGACAACGACAAGTGGATGCGCCCGCTGGCCAATGGTGGCCACCCGCTGCTGGCCACGTACTCGCTCATCGTGGCGTTGCTGCTGGGAACCATGGGTCTGCCGCACGTGCTAGGTCGGTACTACACCGACCCCGACGGCCGTGCGGCGCGCCGGACCACCTTGCTGGTGCTGTCGCTGCTCGGGGTGTTCTACCTGTTCCCGATGGTCTCCGGGTGGCTCGCTCGGCTCTACGTCCCGGAGCTGCTGGTCAACGGCAACACCGACGAAGCGCTGCTGCTGCTACCCCGCGCCGCGTTGCCCGGATGGCCTGGACTGCTGCTCGGCGGCCTGATCGCGGCCGGGGCGTTCGCCGCCTTCGTCTCCGCCGCAACCGGACTGATGGTGAGCATCGGTGGGGTGCTGTCCACTGACGTGCTGCCCGGTCGGTTGAGAGACTTCCGAGCGGCCACTGCGGCGGCCTGGTCAGTGCCGTTGGCGTTCGTGCTCGCCGTGTCGTCGTTGGACCTGGCGCAAGGTGTGGGATTGGCTTTCGCGGTAGCCGCCTCGTCGTTCTGCCCGCTGCTCGTGCTGGGCATCTGGTGGCGCGGACTGACTGACGTCGGCGCGGTGGCCGGCATCCTGGCCGGCGGCGGGTTGGCATTCGCCGCGGTGCTGCCGGCCGCGGCCGGCGTGCTCTCGCCCGGGTGGCAGGCAATGTTGGCGCAGCCCGCTTTGTTCACCGTGCCGCTGGCCTTCCTCACCATGGTGGTGGTCAGCAACCACACCAGCGATCGGGTCCCGGCCGACGTATCTCGCATCCTGCTGCGGCTGCACGCACCGGATCGGTTGGGCTTGTCCGAGGATCGGGACCTGGACCAGTTGGGCGCCCGCGCCGGGATGGCGGCGCTGCCCCGGATGCGCGGTGGCCGGCACCGTCGGTAATCACGCCTGCACATCGAACGCTTCACGATGCGGTGCAGGCCGGTGGCGGTCCGGCCACTAGGGTGGCCCGGGTCCGCGCGACGCACGTCACATCGGCATGATCAACATTGCCCTGGAGGTGTCTGGATGAGCACCACCGAGCGCATCGGGGGTGTGGGCGCGCCGCGACCGGTGGACCCCTGGGCCACCGCCCACACCAGCAAGGAGTTCGCCACCCTGCGCCAGCGGTTCCGCGGCTTCGTCCTCCCGATGACCGCGTTCTTTCTGGCCTGGTACTTCCTGTATGTCCTGCTGGCGGCTTTCGCCCCGCACTACATGGCCACCAAGGTAGTCGGCAACGTCAACATCGGATTGATCTTCGGCTTACTCCAGTTCGTCTCCACTTTCGCGATCACCACGGTTTACGTCCGATTCGCGAGCCGCAATCTCGACCCGCTCAGCAGCCAGATCCGCGAGCGGGTCGAAGGAGGAGCCTGGTGATCGCAGCGTTGGCCCAGCACGCCGTCGGCTCGCCGCTGCTCAACGGCGGAATCTTCGTCTTCTTCGTGCTGATCACCCTGGTGATCGTGTTCCGGGCCTCCCACCGCACCAAGACCGCCGCTGACTACTACACGGCGGGCCGGTCGTTCACCGGGCCGCAGAACGGGGTCGCGATCTCCGGCGACTACCTGTCCGCCGCCTCGTTCCTGGGTATCGCCGGCGCCATCGCGGTCTACGGCTATGACGGTTTCCTCTACTCCGTCGGCTTTCTGGTCGCCTGGCTGGTGGCCCTGCTGCTGGTCGCCGAACTGCTGCGAAATACCGGCAAATTCACCATGGGTGATGTGCTGAGCTTCCGGATGCGCCGGCGGCCGGTGCGGGCCGCCGCGGCCGTGTCGACGCTGGTGGTGTCGTTCTTCTACCTGCTCGCTCAGATGGCCGGCGCGGGTGGTCTGGTCGCCCTGCTGCTCAACGTCACCAACAAGGCGGGTCAGGCCTTGGTCGTCGCGGTCGTTGGCCTCCTGATGATCTTCTACGTGCTGGTCGGTGGGATGCGTGGCACCACCTGGGTGCAGATCGTGAAGGCCACCCTGCTGATCATCGGTGCGGGCATGTTGACGGCCTGGGTGCTGGGCTCTTTCGGACTCAACCTGTCCGCCCTGTTGGGTGAGGCGGCAGCGAAGTCGTCGCACGGGCAGGCCGTGCTCGCGCCGGGTCTGCAATATGGCAAGAGCACCATGACCAAGCTCGACTTCGTTTCGTTGGGGCTCGCGCTGGTGCTGGGTACCGCGGGCCTGCCGCACATCCTGATGCGCTTCTACACGGTGCCATCGGCCAAGGAGGCCCGCCGCACCGTCGTATGGGCCATCTGGCTGATCGGTATCTTCTACCTGTTCTCGCTGGTGATCGGCTACGGCGCCGCGGCACTGGTCGAAGGTGGTCCGCAGCGGATCGCCAGCATGCCCGGCCAGGAGAACTCGGCGGCTCCGCTGCTCGCCTACCAGCTGGGTGGGGAGGTGCTGCTGGGCTTCATCTCGGCGGTCGCCTTCGCCACCATCCTCGCGGTGGTGGCCGGGTTGACGATCACCGCGTCCGCGTCGTTCGCGCACGACGTGTACGCCAACGTGATCAAGCGGGGCAACCTCGACCCCGACAGTGAGGTGCGCGTCGCCCGGATCACCGCGGTGGTCATCGGCGCGCTGGCGGTTCTCGGTGGTATCGCCGCGCTCGGCCAGAACGTCGCGTTCCTGGTGGCGCTGGCCTTCGCGGTGGCGGCCTCGGCGAACCTGCCGACGATCCTGTACTCGCTGTTCTGGAGGCGGTTCAACACCAGCGGAGTGTTGTGGAGCATGTACGGCGGTCTGGTCAGCTCGGTGGTGCTGATCATCTTGTCGCCGGCCGTCTCGGGTACCTCGAAGTCGATGTTCCCCAGCCTGGACTTCGCGATCTTCCCGCTGAAGAATCCGGCGCTTGTCTCGGTACCGGTGGCGTTCCTGCTCGGATACCTCGCCACCGTGCTCAGCAAGGACGACATCGCCGACCCGGCGAAGTACGCCGAGATGGAGGTGCGCGCACTGACCGGGGCCTTCGCCGAACGGTCGCTGGCCGCGCCGATCGAGGTGTTCCCGGCGCAGTCCAGGTCGCCGCTGGCGCCGATGCCCCCGGTGACTGCTCCGATCATCCCGGTCACCCCGATCAGTCCGGTTCGCTCCGCGGCAGGTTCCGCCGTCGGGCCCCCGGCGATGATCCCAGCCGCACCGACGAACCGCGTGTTCCGGCGGCGCGCGCTGATCGCCACCGGGGTACTGGCCGGGGTCGTCGTCCTCACGGTTTCCGTTTCGATGAGCCGGGTCCTGGCCTCGTCGCCGCAGGGCGCGGACACCACAGCTCAGCTCGGTCCCAACACCGCGGCCGACGCCGGCCCGGAGGTCGCCATACCTGCGCTCGGTGGCGTCATCCAGGTCGGCAAGACTCCCGGTTTCGTCGCGGTCTCCCCGAACGGTCGGCACGCCTACGTGGCCAACGGGAAGGCTCAGATCGTCACCGTGGTGGACACGGCCATCAACCAGGTGACCGCAACCATCCCCATCCCGACCGGGCCGCCCCAGTTCCTCGCCCTCGCGCCGGACGGCCGCACGCTCTACGTCAGCATCTTCAACGAGGCGCGCACCATCCATGCGATCGACGTGCTCGATACCGCGTCGAACACCGTGGTCGCCACGATCCCCCAGCCCGCGCGCCCGTACCTGCCGGCCGTCAGCCGGGACGGCAAACGGATCTACGTCCCTAATCACGACACCGCGTCGGTGTCGGTGATCAGCACCGATACGAACACCGTCATAGCCGAGGTCAAGGTCGCGCCGAACCCGCACTGGGTCGCGTTCTCCCGCGACGGCACCCGCGCCTACACGGCCAACCACGAGTCCAACGTGGTTTCGGTGATCGACACCACCACCCTTGAGGTGTTGGCGACCATCCCGGTCGGGGCCAGCCCACACAGCATTGCCGTACACCCCAACCTGCCGCTGGTCGCCAACGTGAACTACGACGGCGGCACCATGTCGGTGATCGACACCGTGACTGACAAGGTAGTGGCGACCATCCCGGTCGGGCGCAACCCGCAGGACATCGCCTGGGCCCCGGATGGACGGTTCGCCTATGTGGTCAACGAGGGCAGCAACACCGTCACCGTCGTCAACGCCCGGACCAACCAGGTCACCGCAACCATCCCGACTGGGGAGGCTCCGACCAGCATCGCGGTGCTGCCCAACGGGCGGCAGGCCTATGTGAGCAACCTCGACAGCGGAACCCTTACCGTCCTGGAACTCACCGGCTGAGGTCCGCTATGGGCCCAGCTGGCCCGGCTGGGGGCCCACCTGTGGCACGATTGGCGCCATGACCACCCCGGTTCCGGCCATCGTGGTGGCCGACCTGTCCAGCAGCGCGGTGCTGCTCGACGTCCGCGAAAACGACGAGTGGGCCGCCGGGCATGCGCCGGCGGCAGTGCACATCCCGATGGGGCAGGTGGCGCAGCGGCTCGACGAGCTGGAAACCGCGTTCCCGGAACGTCCGGTGCACGTGGTGTGCCGCTCTGGAGGGCGGTCGGCGCGGGTCACGGCCTATCTCAAGCAGGCGGGATGGGACGCGGTGAACGTCGAGGGCGGGATGCGCGCCTGGGCCGCCGCGGGTCGTCCCATGGTGGCCGACTCGAACCTGGCACCCCTGGTTCTGTAGTTGCCGTGGCGGCCACCCCGGCGGATGAGCAGATGCGCACACTGGCGGCGGTGGCGATCCCGCTGCTCGGCTTGACCGCCATGCTGACGCTCGTTACCGCGGGCGCTGAGGCGTGGCGGTACGCGATACTGCTGGCCAGCCGCAGCGACGCGGTACCCGCCGGTCCGCTGCACGCCAGCGATGTGCTGGTGGTCACCGGCGGCGTCGTATCGTTGCTGTCCGCCGTGCTGACCGGCGCGGTCACACTGGGTTGGCTGGTGCATGCCCACGCGGCCGCGGCCCGGGCCGCGGCCGTCACGCCGGCCCGGCCCGGCTGGCAGTTGGTGGTGGGAACCCTGGTACCAGGGCTGAACCTGGTGGTGCCGGGCGCCGCCCTCGCCGAGCTGGAACACACCACGCTGGGCCAGCACCCGGACCATCGACCGCGCCCCTCCCGCCTGGTCATCGGATGGTGGGTGATCTGGGTGCTCGGGCTGGGCCTGGCCGGCGTGGCGATGCTGTGGAGCCTGCGCAGTGGTGTGCAGGCCCGCGCCGACGGAGTGCTGCTGCACGTGGCCACTGACCTGGTGGCGGGAGCCGTCGCGATCACCACGATCGTCGTGGTACGACGACTGACCCGGTTGCTCAGCCCGGGGACGCTGACCCGTGCGCGCCGCATGGTGGTGGTGCGGGTGCCGGGCGGCACGCGATAGCGTGCACCGGTGTCCAAGCGCATCGCGACGAAGTCCCGCCAGCCCATCGACGGCCAGATCAACCCCCGCCAGGTCTGCCCCTGCGGCTCAGGCAAGAGATACAAAGCGTGTCACGGCGCCCCCGGGGGCGCCCAGGACGCCATGGTCCGCCGTCCCTTCGCCGGTCTCGCAGCAGAGTGCCAGCTCGTGGCTCTGCGTGAGTTCGTGCCGTCGGCTACCGCGCCTTTGCCGCTGGCCCAGCCTGCCGGGCGGGCAGTCACGCTGGCCACCGTGCTGCCGACAGCGGCTGCCGCGATCGTCCGACCCGACAACGAGGCGCTGGTCGGCTTGCAGGTGCTCAACCGCTCCGCGGACCTGTCCCGAGACCTCGGCCGGGCGGTGAGCTGGGCGCTGACCGCAGAGCCCGGCTCGGTGCTGCCGACGGTCAGCGCCACCGCCGAGGGCGAGCAGGTCCGGCTGCAGGAACTGCTGACCCCTGAGACACCGCTCGACATCACCGTGCACACCGACTTCGCCTGGTGGATCCCCGGCGACCAACCCCCGTCCGACGATGCGGCAGCCTCGTTGCAGCAGGCCAACGCCGCGATCATGCCGACCGAGGCGGTGCGCGGAGCCGGGATCGAGGCGGCCTACTGGGTCGATGCCGGCGACAAGGCGCACCTCCGGTGGGTTCGTCCGGAGCCGGAGGAACAGCTGCTCGCCGCGCTGGCCCGGCTGGCCGCCCGGGATGAGCTCGACCTCGGCGGGGACTCCCGGTTCGCCGGCTCGTTTCGGGCCCACGGGGTGCTGGTACCGGTCTGGGACCTCGATCCCGAGCAGCACGCTCGGGAGTGGGTGGCCCCCGCGGAGGCCTTCGCGTCCCGGCTGGCGAAGGTCCTGGACTCCCTGGACAGCACGCCGCTCACCGACCCGGAACGCCGCGCCCTGCGCGGCCTTCGCGGTCGCCAGGTCACCATCCGCTGACGGTCAGGGCAGCCAGCTGACGCGGCCGTGCAACAAGGCGTAGCCGACGAAGGCCACGGTGTCGATCAGCGCGTGCGCGATCACCAGGGGCCACAGGCGGTGGTTGCGCTGCCAGACCCGACCGAACACCAGGCCCATCACCAGGTTCCCCACGAATCCGCCGAAGCCCTGGTAGAGGTGGTAACTGCCGCGCAGCACCACGCTGGCCACCAGGGAGCCGCCTGCACCCCGTCCCAGCTGGCGCAGCCGGGTGATCAGGTAACCCACCACCAGCAGCTCCTCGGCCAGCGCGTTGGCCACCGCGGCGGCGACGAGCACCGGGACCCGCCACCAGGTGTCGGCAAGCGCGGAGGGCGCGACGGTGAGGTTGAGGCCCGCCGCGCGGGCCAGCAGGTACAAGCCCAGCCCTGGGACGCCGATCATCGCGGCGAGCCCGACGCCAAGCCCCGCATCTCGACCCGCCGACCGGCGGTCCAGGCCCACGACGCGCAGCGGGATGCCACTGCGCCACAGCAGGAAGCCGCCCAGACCTGCCCAGGCCAGCAGCTGAATCACCCCGCTGAGCTGGTAGCCGAGGTCCAGCAGCTCGTTCTTACGCACCGGCGCGTTGATCGCCACCGACTGATCGGCCAGCGAGCCGGGCGCCAGCAGCGCGTCCACCAGCGCCAGCAGGCTGCGCAGCCCGGACAGCCCCAGCGTCACCGCCAGCACCAGGACCACTTCGATGATCAGTGCACGGCGTTGCCCGGCATCGGTGACCACGGCGGGTTGTTCAGATCGAGCGGACCCGAGCCACCCGCGCGCTCCCGCACCTTTCGTCCCTGCACCCTGCGTCCCTGCACCTTGCGCGCCCACGCCCCGACGCTATCCGCCACCCCGTGCGCCCCACCCGACGCCTCCCGAACTCAACGCACCCACCCCCGCGCCCCGTTCCCGCGTTGGCCCCGGCGCCCTGTTCCGCGTTCTGGATGCAGACTGCTGCAAATCTGGCCCCTATTACCGCGTTCTGCATCCAGACTGCTGCAAAACGGGAGATGACGGGATAGCGAGGCGGCGCGGAGCGCCTCGGACAGCGGTCGGGAGCTCGGAGTGCTCGGTGTGCCCGGCGGCGCGTATCGTGGCGGCGTGTGGCGGTTCGCCTTATCCCGGCGGTGGTGGGTTGGACACGTGCTCGTTGTGACGTTGTGTGCGGCGTTCGTCCGGCTGGGGCGTTGGCAGTGGGACCGCGCGGAGTCACCGACCGGCGATTGGCAGAACCTGGGCTATGCGCTGCAGTGGCCGCTGTTCGCGGTAGTACTGGTTGCGGCGTGGGCCCGATTCCTGTGGCTGGAGCACCACCGCGCCCCCGAGACGGGATCTCAGCACCCCGAGATGGTGCCGGGAAGCCCCACGTCTGAGCCGGCTGCGCCGGTATTGCGACGTCACGTTAACCGACCGATCCGGGAGGACGATCCTGACGATGAGCTCGCCGCGTACAACGCCTACCTCGCCCGGCTCGCCGAGCAGGACCGTCGCTAGCCCCGACCAGATCCAGACCCGACTGCTCGGGTACCGGATCGCCGCCTATGCCACCGGTGTGATGCTGCTCGTCCTGACGGCCTCCGTGGTGCTGCACTACGGCTTCGGGGACCAGCGGCTGGCCTGGAGCGGGCCGGTGCACGGGTTCCTCTACATGGGCTATCTCGTCGCCACGGTTCTGATGGGTACGGCGGTGCGGTGGCGGCCTGGCCGGATGGTGCTGGTGGCGCTGGCCGGCACCATTCCGTTGATGTCTTTTGTCGCCGAGCGCAGCGTCACCCGGGAGGTGCGCAGCCGCGCGGCGTCCGGACCGATGTAGGACCTCGAGCCGGGAATCAGGTGCGCGCTGACGGGCGCCGGTCGGAGCCCGGCTAAGGTGCCTCGGGTGTCGACCGTGCTGAATCTGCATCCTCCCGGTCCGTCAGCCGTCCCACCATTGCTGGCCCGGCTGGTCGATGACGCGGCGCTGTTCGCCCCGTCCCGGATGAGCATGGTCGATGTCGTCAAGGCGCACCTCGCTGCCTGCCGTGCGCCCTACGGTGGGGTGATCGGCTTCCTGCTGTGCCCGATCTCCCGGTTCGGCGCGCTGGTCAGCGCGCTGCGCAAGGTTCGCCTGACCCGGCCGGTGGCGTTGTCGCTGGTCGCCGACACCGGCCTGGGTGGGTTGCCCAAGGCCATCTCCACCGCGCTGGACAACACGAAGCTCGTCGATCTGCGGATGATCGAAGTGCCGGCACCATCGGACGTGGACTCCAACTGGCTGGTGCAGCTCACCGAGTTCGTGCCGGACGACGTGGTGCGGGTGGTCGAGCCGCGCCGCGGCCGGCCGGATTGGTTGGCGGGGGTGCGCCGGGTCGCCGAGGCCGGCTGCTGGCCAAAGCTGCGGTGCGGCGGCAGGTCCGTGGAGTCGTTTCCCAGCGTCGAGGAGGTGGCCGATTTCCTGGCCATCGCGACCAGCACCGGCCAGCCGTTCAAGGCGACCGCTGGGCTGCACTACGCGGTCCGCCATCACGACGAGAGCACCGGGCTGACCCACCACGGGCTGCTCAACATGCTGGTAGGCACGGCCCGCGCACTATCCGGTGCCGGCGCGCACGAGGCGTTGCGGTGCACCGACGCAGCAGCGCTGGCCACTGAGGCCGGTGCGCTGTCCGCGCAGAACTCCCACGTCGTTCGCGAGGTGTTCGCCTGCTACGGGTCGATGTCGCTGACCGAACCGGTCGCCGATCTGATCCGGCTGGGGCTGCTGCCCGACCCTGAGCAGCTGCGGGCCGCGCCATGACCGTCACGGCTTACCTCGGGCCGGAGGGGACCTTCGCCGAGCAGGCCGCTCGCACGCTGGTCCCCGGTGATGAGCTGGTTTCGGCGGTGTCGGTGCACGCGGCGATCGCCGCACTGCGAGCCCGCCAGGTGGATGCGGCGTGCGTACCGGTGGAGAACTCGGTGGAGGGCTCGGTGCCGGCCACCCTCGATGCGATGGTCGAAGGCGAGCCTGTGCTGGCGGTGGCCGAGGCCGTGCTACCGATCCGGTTCAGCGTGCTGGTCCGTCCGGGGACCGGTGCGGCCGACGTACACACCGTGGCCACCCACCCGCACGCCGCCGCCCAGGTCCGCGGCTGGATCGGCAGCCACCTGCCCAACGCCGCGACGGTGCTCACCGCGTCAACGTCGGCGGCGGCGATCGCGGTCCTCGACGGCCAAGCCGACGCCGCGGTGTGCGCCCCGGTCGCGCTGGCGCACTACCAGTTGGCCGAGCTGGCCGGCGGGGTGCACGACAAGGACGATGCCAAGACCCGTTTCCTGCTGTTGCGCCGCCCCGGGGTGGTGCCGCCGCCCACCGGCACCGATCGCACGTCACTGGTCGCGGTGGCCGTCGATCGGCCCGGGGCACTGCTGGAGGTGCTCGCCGAGTTCGCCCTGCGCGGGATCAACCTCACCAGGATCGAGTCCCGGCCGATGAAGGCCCGGCTGGGTGAGTACCAGTTCTTCCTGGACTGCGAGGGCCACGTGGCCTCTGCCGCGGTCGGCGACGCGCTGGCCGAGCTGCACCGGCGGTGCACCTGGGTGCGCTTCCTGGGCTCCTACCCTCGGACCGGTGAGACCCGCCCTTGTCCGGACCCGGCCGGGTTCACCGGCGCCCGGGAGTGGCTCAGCGCGGTGCGCGCCGGGCGCGGTGCGTGACGCCACTGCGGTTGGTGCTGGTCCGGCACGGGGAGACCACCGCCAACGCCCTGGGCGTCCTGGACACCCGCTTGCCGGGGCACCCGCTGACCGAGCGGGGTCACCGACAAGCCGCCGACCTGGCTCAGCGACTGGCCGGTGAACCCGTGGTCGCGGTGTACGCCAGCCGCGCGTTGCGCGCCCGCCAGACCGCTGAGCCCATCGCGGCCCGGCACCAGATGGCGACCCAGGTCCTCGACGGGGTGCACGAGGTGTTCATCGGTGATCTGGAGGGATGCCAGGCGCCGGAGGACCATCGGACCCTGCACGAGATGTACCGCGCCTGGCACCGCGGTGACCTTGAGGCGGTGCGACCAGGCGGGGAGTCGGGTAAGCAGGTGCTCGATCGCTACCTCGCCGACGTCGCGGAGATCCGGTTCGCGCATCGGAGCGGCGGTACGGCCGTGCTGGTCAGCCACGGTGCGGCGACCCGGTTGGCCGTCGTCGCGCTCGCGGCCAACGTCGATGGCACATTCGCCGGCCCGCGCCTGCTGCCCAACGCCGCCACAGTGCTGCTGGAAGCCGACGGGGCCGGCTGGCGTTGCCTGCGCTGGGACGACATCGAGCTGGGTTGAGCCGCGGGCTCAGCCCCAGCCGAGTTCGTGCAGGCGGTGTTCGGGAATCCCGAAGTGGTGTGCCACCTCGTGCACCACAGTCACCGCGACCTCCTCCACGACCTGCTGCTCGTCGTCGCAGACGTCGAGCAGGGCGTCGCGGTAGATGGTGATCCGGTCGGGGAGCATCCCGCTGTAGTGCGAGTCCCGCATGGTCAGCGCGACGCCTTCGTAGAGCCCCAACAACTCGGGTTCGTCGGGATTGCGCGGCTCCACCAGCACCACCACGTTGTCCATCGCCTCGGCGAGCTTGCCCGGGATCAGATCCAGCGCGTCGGCCACCAATTCGTCGAACCGGTCCGCGGGCAGCCAGATCGTCATCAGGGTGGGGGGGCTGCTGGAGTGTCGACCTGGGCCATGGGGGGCGCCGCCACGGGCGCTGGTCCAGGGTTGCGCGGGGCAGCGGGAGCAGGTTGCTTGCTCACCTGAACCGGTCCCTTCACACTGCCGGTCACCGGGGCGAAACCGGAACGGTCGGGCAGGAAAGCGCCGAGCCGGCAGTCCACCCGGGTGCTCCCCGCTCGCCAGCTCTGCATCCGCAGGGTCTCCCAGAACAGCGTGAGTCCCTTGTCCCCGACCACCGCGGGGCCCCCCGCGAAATCCTTCGCCAGCCGCGTGCATTCCGTACTGAGCACCCGGTCCTGTGCGGCTTCGTCAGGGTAGTCCTTGGGAAAAGCGCCTTTGAGGTCGACGATCCCGATGATCTCGATGGCATGGGGGAGCGCGCAGTCGACCGGGTCACCCACCGCTTTGCCGTCGTTGCCGAGGCAGGTGCCGGGCGGATGCACGTCGGACTGGTCCTGGTCCTGGGCGTTGCCGGTGGTGGCGAACAGCGTTCCGGTTCGCCCGACGGACTGTACCCCGCAGCGCAGCGTGCGGTCTCCGCGTTGCCAGCCGGCCTCGCTGGGTTTGATCGCTCCCACGGTGAACCGGCCGAACGGGTCGAAGTGATCGGCCAGTGCCTGGGTGGTGCGCTCGGTGCAACGCTGCGCCACCAGCTGCTGCCAGCGTGCCGGGTCGGGGAAAGCGGCTTGGGCGTCGAAGTCCTGGAGATCCACGGTCCCGGTGACCTCGAACAGGTGCGGTGCAGAGCAGTTCACCGCTGCGGCGTCGGCGGCGTCCGGCAGCTGCCAGGTCAGGCAGGTGTGTGCGGGGGCGCGCAGCGACTGCGTACTCGGAGCGGAGGCCACGCTGGATCCGATGGGCAGCAGCGCTGCCTTGCTCGCCGGCACACCGACGACGACCAGCACGACCAGCGCTCCCAGCACGGCCCCAGCGGCGATCAGCCGGGCGCTACGGCCGGAGCGGTGCCCGCCGGGGGTCGCCGGCGCGTCGGGAGGTGGCATCCGCACCATCTTGCTACCGGGAGGCGCGTGCTGTCTGCTGGCTCAGCCTGCGGGCCCGGATCGCCTCGATGGCGATCGGGATGACCGACAGCGCGACGATGCCGATCAAGATCAGCTCCACGTGATTCCGGACGAATGAGATCCCGCCGAGCCAGAAGCCGAGCAGAGTCACCCCAGTGGCCCAGCCGACGCCACCGAGAACCGAGTACGTGAAGTACTTGCGGGGATCCATCCGGCCGACTCCGGCCACCGCCGTGATGAAGGTCCGCACGATCGGGACGAAACGGGCCAGCAGGATCGCCCGCGCCCCGTACCTGTCGAAAAAGGCGTGCGCCTTGTCCACGTACTCCCGTTTGAACAGGCGGGAATCCGGCCGGTTGAACAGCGCTGGTCCCGCCCGGTAGCCCAGGTAGTAGCCGACCACATTGCCCACCACGGCACACACCGTGAGCAGCAGGCAGACCAGCCAGATCGGGGTGCCGATGATGCCGCTGGAGACGAACAGCCCGGCGGTGAACAGCAACGAGTCGCCGGGCATGAAGAACCCGATCAGTAGGCCGCATTCGGCGAAAATGATCAGGCACAGGCCCACCAGCACGTAGGGGCCCAGCATCCGCAGCAGCTGTTCGGGGTCGAGCCAGGACGGGCCGAGAGCCACCGACAAGCCGGTGTAGGAGGGCGTCACGGTGTCACGTTATATGGCGGCCGAGCATGCCGCTGCCGCACCCGTCGCTACCAGGCGCTGATCAGGCCGGCCAGGCCGCCGGCCAGCACTCCGAGCAGCACCGCCAGGGCGAGTACGGTGGACGCCGGCAGTTTGGGCTTGGCATGCGCCGGTTTACGGCCGGGAGTCAGTGCCGGATAGGGCGCGCGGCCGCCGCCTGGCGAACGGGTGGCTGTTGGTGACCCGGTGCTCAGGCCCGATGCCTGGGCGCGCAGCGCGGCTGACAACCGCCGATGCACCTCGTCGGTCACTTCGCTCCCTTCTCGGTGCTCGTGAGTGGGCAACAGTGTCATGACACTGTTGCCCACTCACGAGTGTTCGAGAATTCTTTGCAGGGCGTCCAGGGCTCGGCTGGCGCTGGACTTCACGGTACCGCGGCTGACCCCGGTGGCCGCGGCGATCTCCGCCTCGCTCATCCCGCCGTAGTAGCGCAGCACCAGCACCTCGCGTTGCCGCGGCGGCAGCTGGCCCAGGGCGACGACCACCGCCTGATGTTCGGTGGTGAGCATCGCCAGCGACTCCGCGGAGCGCGCGTTGGCCTGGTGTGGGGGGACGTAGCCGCGAGCGGTCTTGCGGCGGCGCAGCACCGAACGGGAGCCGTTGACCACCGCGGTGCGCAGGTAACCCAGCGCGGCCGCCTCATCACGCAGCCCCGACCAGTGCCGGTGCAGCCCGGTGAAAGCCTCCTGCACGACGTCTTCGGCCGTGGGCGCCTCGTCCACCAGCAGGATCGCTAGTCGTACCAGCCGCATCCGGTGCTGGCGGTACAGATCCTCCAGGGTCAGCGGCGCATCGACGGTGTGGTCAGTGGGGGTTTCCGGCGGGGCGTCCGGTGGCGCGTCGAGCACCCGCAGGTGGCCGAGGGTCGCCTCGACCGAGTGCTGCACTGTCACGCGGTCCATCGCTTCGTCGGGGGCCACGGCGGAAACGTACTGGATCGCTTCTGTTCGGACGGGTGGGCCATACTGCGATCTGATCGGGTGCAACCCGGAAATGCCAGCACCGACTACTGGGAGGTCACCCCCGATGCCCATCGCAACGCCCGAGGTCTATAGCGAGATGTTGGACCGCGCGAAGGCCACCGAGTTCGCCTACCCGGCGATCAACGTGACCTCGTCGGAGACGCTGAACGCGGCGCTGCGTGGGTTCGCCGAGGCTGAGAGTGACGGCATCGTGCAGCTGTCCACCGGTGGCTCAGAGTTCGCGTCCGGCAGCAAGGTCAAGGACATGGTCACCGGCTCGGTGGCGATGGCCGAGTTCGCCCGGGTGGTAGCCGCGAAGTACCCGGTCAACGTGGTGCTGCACACCGACCACTGCCCGGAGAACAAGCTCGATACCTTCGTCCGTCCGCTGATCTCGATCTCCCAGGAGCGGGTGGCCCGGGGGGAGAACCCGCTGTTCCAGTCGCACATGTGGGACGGCTCGGCCACCGAGTTGCATCTCAACCTGGCCATCGCCGCGGAGCTGTTCGAAGCATGCGCCAAGGCGAAGATCGTCCTGGAGGTGGAGATCGGGGTGGTCGGCGGCGAGGAGGACGGCGTCGCCAACGAGATCAACGAAAAGCTCTACACCACGGCCGGGGACTTCGAGCACACCGTTGATGCCCTCGGTGGTGGTGAGCGGGGCCGCTACCTGCTGGCCGCGACGTTCGGCAACGTGCACGGGGTGTACAAACCCGGCAACGTGACGCTTCGCCCGGAGATCCTGCAGATGGGGCAGGAGGTGGCGGCCCGCAGGCTGGGTCTGCCGGCCGGCTCCAAGCCGCTGGACCTGGTGTTCCACGGCGGGTCCGGCTCTCAACTGGCGGAGATCCACCAGGCGTTGTCGTACGGCGTGGTCAAGATGAATGTCGACACCGACACCCAGTACGCCTTCACCCGGCCGATCGTCGAGCACATGTTCACCAACTACGCCGGGGTGCTCAAGGTCGACGGCGAGGTCGGCAACAAGAGACTCTACGACCCGCGGGCCTACCTCAAACTCGCCGAGCAATCAATGGCTGCCCGGGTCACGCAGGCCTGCGTGGATCTCCGCAGCGCCGGCCGCACCCTGGCCCGTTAGCGGTTCCGCAGCACCACGGCAGGATGGAGCGATGAACGTGCACGGCAACCTGCTGGGACCCAAACCGACGCTGCTGCCCGAGCAGCCCGACGCTGACGCGGCGCTCGCCGCGGCGAACGATCCGGCCACCGTGGCTGCCGGGTATCCGGAATTCTCCGCCGCGTGGGCGGCGCTCGCGCAGCGGGCGCTCGACGAGGGGGACGCCGTCTCCGGCTACGCCTTCGCCCGCACCGGCTACCACCGAGGTCTGGACCACCTGCGGCACTCCGGATGGAAGGGTCACGGGCCGGTGCCGTGGTCACACGCCCCCAACCGGGGTTTCCTGCGTGCGCTTGCCGAACTGGCCCGGGCAGCCGCCGAGATCGGCGAGGACCCCGAGGCCCGGCGGTGCCGGGACTTCCTCGACGAATGCGATCCCGCCGCAGCTGGGGTCCTCGGGCTGGACTGACGCCCACGCAGACCCGGCACCCAGCGCGAACCGAGGCAGCGAAACCCCAACGCCTAGCTGATGCTTCGAGCCAGCTGCCAGTCCTCGGTGTGCCGGTACCAGGTCCAACGGTCGATGGTGCGGTCGGCGACGCCGTCGCGCCAGACGTCGGTCGGCTGGCAACCCAACTGAACGGCGCGCCCAGCGGCGAACCGCACCCGGCGACCGGGCAGCCCACGGCGCACCACCCGGACCACCAGGCCGAGCGCCGGGTCCGGCACTACTTCCAACCGGGAGGCTCGCCCGCGCAGGACCACTTCGGCGTCGCAGTAGGCCACCCCGTCGACCGGCCGCACCACGCCGAGCCCCACCAACACGCCACCCGCGTCGTCGCGCACCAACGGCACCCGGTCCGGCTTGCCGTTCAGCGCGACCTCGGCCGCCACCGACGGCGCCGTCGGCAGACCCCACAGGCGGGCCACCGCTGACAACGCCGAAACTGGCACGTAGCCCACCGGCACCGCCGTCAGGGCTTCGGTGCGCAGCAATCGCAGCAGCACCGCGGCCAGATCGGCGTCGGTGCCGCAGACCACCAGGCGGCGGCCGTCCAGCCCGGTTAGTGTCTCGTCGAGCTCTTCGCGGCCGGGACAGGCCGGCACTGCCGTCTGCGTCCCAGCCCCAGGCCATCGGGCAGATCCGCAGGTCAGCACCACAGCCCCGGCCATGTCCACCTCTCCGAAGGTCTACGCTTCGCCCTGGCGCGCCCGAACCGACCCCCCTGGAGTACCACATGCCGGCCATCGTCCTGATCGGCGCCCAGTGGGGCGACGAGGGCAAGGGCAAGGCCACCGACCTGCTCGGCGAACGGGCCCAGTGGGTGGTGCGCTACCAGGGTGGCAACAACGCCGGCCACACCGTGGTGCTGCCCGATGGCCAGGATTTCGCGCTGCACCTCATCCCGTCGGGCATCCTCACTCCGGGCGTGACCAACGTCATCGGCAACGGTGTGGTGGTGGACCCCGGCGTGCTGCTCGACGAGCTGGCCGGCCTGCAAGCCCGCAATGTGAACACCGATCGGCTGCTGATCTCCGCCGACGCGCACTTGATCATGCCGTATCACGTGGCGATGGACCGGGTCACCGAGCGATACCTGGGCAAAGCCAAGATCGGCACCACTGGGCGCGGCATCGGGCCCGCCTACCAGGACAAGGTGGCCCGGGTGGGGGTGCGCGCCCAGGATCTGCTGGACGAGAAGATCCTGCGGCAGAAGGTCGAGGCCGCGCTGGACTTCAAGAACCAGGTCCTGGTCAAGGTCTACAACCGGCGCGCGCTGGACGCCGATCAGGTGGTGGACACCGTGCTCGAGCAGGGCGGGCACTTCGCGCACCGGATCGTCGACACCCGGTTGCTACTGGATCAGGCGCTGCGGCGCGGCGAGACGGTGCTGCTGGAGGGCAGCCAGGGCACCCTGCTCGACGTCGACCACGGCACCTATCCCTTCGTCACGTCCTCGAACCCGACGGCGGGGGGCGCCTGCGCCGGATCGGGCATCGGCCCTACGAAGATCACCGCCGTGGTCGGGATCCTGAAGGCTTACACCACCCGGGTCGGCTCCGGACCGTTTCCCACCGAACTGCATGACGCCATGGGCGAGCGGCTGCGCAAGACCGGCGGGGAGATCGGGGTCACCACCGGGCGCGCCCGGCGGGTCGGCTGGTTCGACGCGGTGATCGGACGTTACGCCGCGCGGGTGAACGGGATCACCGACTTCTTCTTGACCAAGCTCGATGTGCTGTCCGGTCTGGACACCGTGCCGGTCTGTGTGGCCTACGAGGTCGACGGCAGGCGCACCGAGGAGATGCCGATGACCCAGACCGACCTGCACCACGCGGTGCCGGTATACGAGGAGCTGCCGGGCTGGTGGGAGGACCTGTCGCAGTGCCGCACCCTGGACGACCTGCCCCCCAACGCCCGTGCCTACATATCCCGCGTAGAGCAGCTCTGCCAAGCCCGAATCTCCGCGATCGGCGTCGGCCCCAACCGCACCCAGACAATCGCTATCCGCCCGCTCTAGCTGGAAACCGGTGCCAGCTCAGCGGTTGAGCATGGCTTCTTCCAGGTCCAGGTCCAGGTCGTGGAGGGTGCGGGTGAGGATGTCGTCGTTGATGCGGCCGGTATCGCGAAGGGATACCAGGGTTTCGCGCTCGGCGGCGAGCATCTCCAAGCGTAGCCGACGGTAGATGACGCTGGGAGCCTCGCCCAGCTCGGTCTCCGGGCGGCCGAGCCGCTCCCAGACGCTGTTGCTGCGGGCCCGGGAACGGGGCGCCCGAGTCGGTGACCCGCGGGATCGCCGACGCCGCGGCCAGGGTGACCACCCCACGCATCCCCGCCCAGGACAGCACCGCGGGAGCCTGCCACCGCGGCGCCGGGTCCCGGGCGCTTACCCGGCTGAACAGCACCCTGGGCAGGTAGGTTGCCGGGAACACCCACACGACTCGGGCCAGCACCACCGTCACGATCACCGCGACCGCGGCGATCAGCAGCGGCCGGATGTCACCTGACACACCGCGTACCACCGCCGGCAGTTGCAGCCCGATCAGGGCGAAGACGAACGCTTCCAGCACGGTGTCCGCGGCCTGCCACACCGCCTGGTCCAGCAGCCTGGTGGCGTAGCCGGCCTGGGGGGCGTGGTGGCCCAGGTACAGCGCGGTCACCACCACCGCGAGCACCCCGGAGACGTGGAACTCCTCGGCCAGCGCGTACGCCGCAAACGGGATCACCAGGCCCAGGGCGCTTTCCGGTCTGGCGTCGTGCAGCCGCAGCCGGACCTGATGCATCACCCGGCCGAGCACCGCACCGAGCACCACACCGCCGGCCGCGATGATCAGGAAGTCACCCAGCCCGGACCACAGCGAGAAGCCGGTCCCGGCAGCGGCGGCCACCGCGACCCGCAACGCGGTGAGCGCGGTGGCGTCGTTGAACAGGCTCTCCCGGTCACCACCGTCATCATCCGCCGGGGCAACCCCAGCCGGCGCCCGATCGACACCGCGGCCACCGCATCCGGTGGCGCGACCACGGCCGCGAGCGCCAGCGCGGCGCCCAGCGGCAGCCCGGGAACCAGCCACCAGGCGACCAGCCCGACGCACGCGGTGCTGAACAGCACCAACCCGACGGCGAGCAGCGCGATCGGCCGGATGTTCGCCCTGATCTGGATGGCCGAGCTGTCCAGCGCGGCGGAGTACAGCAGCGGCGGCAGGATTGCGTAGAGGATCAGGTCCGGGTCGAGCTGGTAGTCCGGGACTCCGGGGATCGCGGAGATGGCCAATCCGGCGACGATTAGCGTAAGCGGTGCGGGTAGGCGCAACCGGCGACTCACCGCGGTTACCGCAAGCGCGCTGAGTACGAGCAGGATCAGCGGCATACCGTCCATGACGCCAGGATGCCTTGGCGGATACCCGTGAGGGGGCCTATCAGATGGCCTGTGAACACGTGGTGCAGATACCTGACCCGATGCCCGAGGCGCCGTCGCCGGCGACCTGCGCTGACTGTGACGAGATGGGACAGACCGTGTGGGCGCATCTTCGGATGTGTCTGAGCTGTGGGCACGTGGCCTGCTGCGACTCCAGCCCGCACCGGCACGCCACCGTGCACTACTACCGCACCGACCACCCGGTGATGCGCTCCGCCGAGCCCGGCGAGGCCTGGCGCTGGTGCTACAACGACCACCAGCTGGTCTGAGCCCGCCCCACGGACTGCACCAGACGTCCCGAACTCAACAGCAGAGCTGTTCGTGGGGAGCGGCAGAACTCTGCTGTTGAGTTCGGGAACGTAGGTGCGGCGCGGATCAGATGATGGTGTCCAGGGCTCCGTTCTTGGCCTGGGCGAGTAGGTCGCCGAACTGCCCGGCGCTCATCCGGACGTGCGAGCCGAAGTCATCGGTGAGTACGATGCGTTGCTCGGGCGGCGCGGATTCATCGACGAACAATTGCGGGCACTGACCGCAATCGCAGTCGTTGCAAAACGTGGCGAGCGGTTGGGCCGTGGTGATGTCGAACATGACGAACCTCCGGTGTCGTTGCCTGACCAATCGAACGTACTGGCGTAGCTACAATTCGCGAGACTCCCTCATCGGGTGGCCACGAAGGTGGCCTCTGATGACGATCTGTGAGGATTCAGATGGCTGATCTGGCCGACCTGCTGACCGATCCGGCCGCGAGGCGGGCGCTCGCGGGGCGCGACATCGCGGCTGTGTTCCGCATGCTGCGCGACGCGGGGGTGAGCCAGGTCAACATCGCGCTCGCTACCGGGCAGCAACAGTCGGAGATCTCCGAGATCGTTTCCGGCCGTCAGGTGCAGTCCGTCGCGGTGCTGGAGCGGATCGCGGACGGGCTGGGAGTGCCGCACGGCTGGATGGGGTTGGCGTACGTACCCGACCTCGAATCCGAGCCGGCAGCACCGGTGGATGCGTTGACTGAGCAGGAGTGCAGGGACAATCTGCTCCGACATGCCGCTGCGGTGCTCTACGGAAAGCCGATTTTCGGCCCCGCCGACCCGATCCGCGTCACGAACACTCCGACGCCCGTACCGCGCCGGATCGGCCCCGCCGACGTCGAGCACGTGGCGATCACCACCGAGAGACTCGGCCAACTCATCGGCGATCTTGGTGGTATCCCGATGACCGATGCCCTCACCGCACACACAACGGCCGCCGAGGCACTGCTCGGTGCCACGGATGCGTGAGCCGGTCCGGAAGAGCTTGCTAGTCGCGCTCGCCGATGCGCACCGCGCCGCGGGAGGCGCCGCTGCCGGAGCCGGATTGCCTGACCTCGCTCGCCGGCATTTAGTCCGCGGCA
Organism: Actinomycetota bacterium; assembly: GCA_030854185.1. Classification (GTDB taxonomy): domain Bacteria; phylum Actinomycetota; class Actinomycetes; order Mycobacteriales; family Pseudonocardiaceae. Next base: position 42,445 of record JALYTS010000017.1, read on the forward strand.
TGGACTGCGCCGGGGCTGCGGGCGACCTGCTGCGAACCGTGGTTAGCCTGGACAACCTGGGGTGTCGAGAACTGGACGTCGAGCCGAACGAGGCACTCAAGCTGTTCCAGCTCGGCTCTGCGGGCGCACCTAGCCAGTTGTCCCGCGCGCTGATCGACTACCACTGCGCCCTGGCATTCGGGCTGCTCGACCTGGCGAAGGACGCCCTCGCTACGCTTCGCCGGGCGCGCGACACGTACCATGCCGCCCAGGACGAGCCACGACCCTGGAATTATTTCGCTGCGGCGTTACCGCACGTTGAGGGCTGCACCTATCTCGCGCTCGGTCGCTTCGAACGCGCCGCGGTGGCCTTCGCTTCGGCTGTGGACGGGGCGAACCACGCCGTGGGGTGCTCGATGGACAACTTCGCTCATCTTGCGACCGCGCAACTGCAATGCGGTGAGCTGCGCTCCGGGCTGCTCACCGCGACCCGGGCGATCGGCTTGGCGAAGCGGCTGCGGTCGGTGTCGGTACGGAAAAGCCTCGCACCTCTGCAGGCGGCAGCCGCTGGTCGCCACGACTCGGCGTGCCAGGACCTGGCCCGCGAGCTGGTGACGCTGCGCAGCGCGGCGTAACCCGGCCTCGCGCAACGCCTCGAGCCGGCGGCGAAAGCGGTCAGCAGCGATTCGATAAGGACGCCGTCGTTGATCAAGCTGTGGGCACGGATCGATGATCGCTCGGTTCGGTGGCGCTAGCCCGGGTGGGGGAGGTGCTCGATTGGGGTCACTGCGAGGGGGAGGGCCTCTCGCGCCGGGCGGCCCAGCCGAGGGTCGCGAGGGCGATGAGCAGCCAGATCGCCAGGTAGGTGAACGCTACGGTGGGTGATGCGAGGGTGTAGAGCAGGCCGGCGATGGCGCTGGCGGCGAGATTGCCCGCGGCTTGGACGGTGGCCAGCAGCCCGAAGGCCGATCCCGGCAGCTCGGTCGGGGCGACCGCGGCGACGGCGGCGTTTTCGGCGGTCTCCGCGCAGCCGATGCCGATCCCGGCCGGCACGAAGGCGATCCCCAGCAGCAGTATCGCCGGACCAGAAATGGCGAAGACGAGGTAGGCGAGCCCGAAGGCGCCCACGCCCAGCGCGGTGACCAGCAGCGGACCACGGCGGCCGAGCTTGTCCGACAGCCCGCCAGCCGGGAACGAGGTGACCGTGGCCGCGAGGTTGTAGGCCACGTACAGGGCGATGGCGATGCGGGTGGCCGTATGCACCCCGTAGTCGGGGGTCAGCAGGTTGGTAGCGCGCAGGATCAGCAGGGTGGCCGCCACGGTGCCCACCTCGAACGCGGTGAACCCGGCGATCACCCGCCCCAGCTGGCCCCGCAGAACCGGGCGGATCTGGAACCGCAGCCTTTTACGCTCGGTGATCTTCGGTAGCTGCGCCTGGCGGATCGCGTAGACGATCGCGATCGCGGCCATCAGTCCCGGGATGACCGAGACCAGGATCGCGGTCCGGATGCTGACCAGCGACACCAGCCCGAGTGCGAGCAGCGGGCCGACGATGGCGCCGAGGTTGTCCATCGTGCGCTCGAACCCGTAGGCCCGCCCGTACGCCGAGGCCCCCACCACGTCGGCCAGCAGTGCGTTGCGGACCGAGGACAGCACCGCCCCCGGTCCAAGGTCCCCAGACCGCACCCGCCGGGCGATCTCTGTGCCAACCTCCAGATATCCCACCACACTCAGCGACCCTAGGCGCGCGTCGAATCCTCGCTGGCCAGTACCGAGCACGGCTGGGTTCTGATTCGTTCGCCGCCGATGCGGGTAGTCAGGCGATATCCGTCGATAGGGTTCTGGGGGAGGCGTGTGATCATGCGAGGTGTTTGTCGCCCGGCGGCCGGGTATCAACGTGGCCGGCTGGTTTATGCCCGTACCGTCGGGATGGCGGCGGCGGTGGGGGTGCTCGTCGCCGGTTGCAGCGGTTCTTCGGCTGCCAGCCCATCGAGGCAATCGTCAGACGTCACGAGCCAGTACGGCACGGAGTACGAGAACACCGGTACCGGACCGATGACCGCTCCGGCCATTCCCGTGACTCCGAGTGTGCCCACCGACAGGGGCGCCAAGCAGGGCAACACTCGCACCTTCACGCTCACCGCGTCGCAGTTCAGCCAGCAGATCGCGAACTTCCCCCTCAAGACCGCCACCGTGTGGGGCTACAACGGCTCCACCCCCGGGCCGACGTTGATCGCCTACCAGGGCGAGCAGCTCAAGATCGTGGTGACCAACCAGCTACCCGAGCCGACCACCGTGCACTTCCACGGGCTGCATGAACCCAACGCCGCCGACGGGGTGGCCGGGATCAGCCAACCCGACCCCATCGCACCCGGTCAGACCTACACCTACACCTTCACCCCCGGTCACGTCGGCACGTTCGCCTACCACTCCCACTTCGACGGCGCGGTGCAGGAGCTCCGCGGCCTCGACGGCGCGCTGATCGTCCTACCGGCCCAGGAACACCAGTCTGTCCACGTCGACGAGGACGTGATGATGACGCTGCAGCAGTTCGACCCGCCCGGGGAAGATGGACTGGTCAAGCCCTTCGGAGAAAGCGGTCAGTTCCCGTTCTCCACCATCAACGGCAAGACCGGCGACGCGTCCGGTGGGCCGATCACGATCCACCGCGGCGACCGGGTCCGCATCCGGGTCTACAACGCCTCGAACCTGCCCCACTCGATGCACCTGCACGGTCACGACGAGATCCTGGTCGCCAAGAACGGACACGCCGTCACCCCAACCCGCGAGACCACCGACACCGTCGGTCCCGGCGACTTCGCGATGATCGAGTTCACCGCGGACAACCCCGGGAACTGGATCTTCCACTGCCACTTCCCGCACCACACCGCGAACGCGATGACCGCCGGCTACAACGGTGCGCCAGTCGGAATGACCCGCATCTTCCACTACTCCGACTACGCCCCCGTCCCGACCCAATACTTCAGCCCGGCGCACTACAAGTCCCCCACCACCGGAAGCTAACGAGCTGACCGCCCCTGGCCCGGCGGATCGACGCCTGGCCCCGCGGGGGCCGACACCGCAGACCTAGCTTCCAGATCAGCAACCGATACCCGGTGGCCCGCTGAGCACCGTCCCAAGATCCGCGCTCCTAGGCTGTCCGACGTGGCGGCGTTGGCCTTGAGCCTGGGATTGCTCTACCCGCTGATTGTGTTCCTCGTGCAACCAGTGCTACTCCGCCGCCGTACCGGCAGCTCGGCGTGGCTGGCCAGCCTGGGCGCCACCCGCTGGGAACAGGCCGCGAACCTGCTGTTCCTCCTTGGCTGCGGGCTCGATCTGGGTAATCCGGCCCTCGTTCTCACCGGCGTGGTGCACCCCGTGGTGCTGCCGGGCCAGCACATCATTGTGATCCTCACCGCCACCGTGGTGTTCACCGCCGGCCTGGCCCTGGCCGTGATCTCGCAATGGGTGATGGGAGAGGCCTGGCGAACCGGGATCGATCCCCAGCATCCCACCCGATTGATCACCAGCGGACCGTTCCGGCTGGTCCGCAACCCCACCTACACCAGCCTGCTCGCCTGCTCACTCACCCTGGGGCTGCTCGTCCCGACAGTGCTCGCCGCCGCCGGGGTCGTGGTCTGTCTGTCCGCGCTTCAGGTCCAAACCCGGCTGGTCGAAGAACCACACCTACGCCACGTCCACGGCCAGGCCTACCAGCGCTATGCCGCCCACGTCGGTCGCTTTCTGCCCGCCGTGGGCCAGCTACCCGACGACACCACCGCTCCAGGGAGCTAACCGCGGTTTATCCCTCCTGCTCGAGCCCTCGGCACCCGGCGCGCGGGTGGTCGGCGAGGTGAAAGAGGTCCGGTGAACGCCGAGCCCAGCGCCGCGATCGCCCGCGCTACAGCCACTGGCTGAGGTCCTCCCAGGACGGGAACCGAGGCGTCCACTCCGGAGACGACCGGAGCGCGGGCTGGGCTGACTGCCCTGCCCTGCGCGACACCCATGTGACCTACGCGCGGCGATCCGGCGAAACCGCACACCGCACAGCGATCCCGACCAGTCGCCCGCGACGCAACGAGGGGATACCGACATCGATACCCACTGTAGGTTTCTGAAAGGAGGCCGATGATGGGTGCGATCGGGCACGCGTTGAGTCTGGCCGGGTCGATGACCTGGGAGATCCTGTGGGCGCTGATCTTGGGGTTCGCGTTGTCGGCGGTGGTGCAGGCGGTGGTGCGCCGGGCGACGATCGTGCGGTTGTTGGGTGATGATCGGCCGCGCACGCTGGCGCTGGCGGCGGGGTTGGGTGCGGCGTCGTCGTCGTGTTCCTACGCGGCGGTGGCGTTGGCGCGGTCGTTGTTCCGCAAGGGCGCGAACTTCACCGCCGCGATGGCCTTCGAGATCGCCTCGACCAACCTGGTGATCGAGCTGGGGATCATCCTGGCGCTGTTGATGGGCTGGCAGTTCACCGTCGCGGAGTTCGTCGGCGGCCCGATCATGATCGTCGCGTTGGCGGTGCTGTCTCGCCTGATGCTGCGCAACCGGCTGATCGAGGCCGCCCGGGCGCAGTCCGACAAGGGGCTGGCCGGGTCGATGGAAGGACACGCCGCGATGGACATGTCCGTGCAACGCGGCGGGTCGTTTGGGCGGCGGTTGTTCTCCACCGAAGCGTTCACCTCGGTCTCGCAGGTGTTCGTGATGGAGTGGGCAGCGATTTGGAAAGACCTCGTCGGAGGGCTGCTCATCGCCGGCGCAATCGGAGCATGGGTGCCCGACACCTTCTGGCAGCACCTGTTCTTGGCCGATCACCCCACGGCGGCGGCGATCTGGGGGCCGCTGATCGGCCCCCTGGTCGCGGTACTGAGCTTCGTGTGTTCGATCGGCAACGTGCCGCTCGCGGTGGTGCTGTGGACCGGGGGGATCAGTTTCGGCGGGGTCGTGGCGTTCATCTTCGCCGACCTGATCATCCTGCCGATCCTGAACATCTACCGCCGCTACTACGGCACCCGGATGGCGATCCTGCTTGCCACCAGCTTCTACGCCACCGCCGCGATTGCCGGCTACGCTGTCGAAATAATCTTCGGTGCAGTGAGCTGGATTCCGGACCGGGCCAGCGCGCACCTGCCCACCGAGGGTATCTCGTGGAACTACACCACCTGGCTCAACATCGTCTTCCTTGCCCTGGCAGCCGCCCTGGTCATCCGCTTCCTGCGCACCGGTGGCCGCCCGATGCTGGCCATGATGGGCGGCAACCCGAGCAGCACGGATCCGGCCACGCCGGACCAGCGACGCTGACATGACGCGGAGACAGACCACGACGCGGAGCTAGTGACGACCGAGGCGCGCGATGTCTCGCCGATGTGGCGCAATGAGTTGCGGATCAGCCCGGCGGCCGCAGGCCCCCCAGGATGACTGTGACGAGGCGATGGACCGCGGTCTCGGACGGCAGGCTGGCGGCGGCGAGGGCGTGTAGGCAGTAGCTGGCGAGTTCGTCGGGCGCGACGTCGTCGCGGAGGTTGCCGGTCTGGGCAACCTCGGTCAGCAGGTCGCGGATCAAGTCGATGAGCTGCCGTTGAGCATGGGCTACATCCTCACCTCGATGCAGGAGTAGCCCGATTTCGCCGCCGTGGTGCTCGCGGCGGTGTGTGATGAGGGCATAGGCCTCGAGCACCGCTTCGAGGCGCTGCCCGGCGTCGCCGGGCTGGGCGCGGAGCTGAGTGAGCTGGTCGAGGTGGCTAGTGACGTGACGGTGGTGCCAGGCACTGAGGATTGCCTCGACGTCGGTGAAGTAGCGGTAGAGGGTCGCACGTGCGATGCCGGTTTGGTCGGCGATCTGCGACATGGTGACAGCTCGTAGGCCGCGTTCGCTCACCAGCGTCCAGGTGGTGGTCAGGATCGCGTCGTGCACCTCGCGGCGGTGTGCCTCGAGTGGACACTCTGTCTCTATAACGTTGGCTTTGTCATCGCGGATACCGCCGCGAACAGAGGAGATGCAGATGGCTGACCCGCCCGGCAACCCCGCCACCGACGATCCGGGCGCTCCCGGTCGCGACCTACCCTCGGGTGGCCTCGAGGGTCGCCCGCCGGCGCCGCGCTGCTGGTGCTGCTGCTGGCCACGATCCTGGCGGTGTACAAGCTACGAGGCATGACCCGCTACGGGCAACGCAAGCAATGCGAACAGCTCTCAGCCCGCGCACAGCCCACAATCCCGGTGCCATAGCGCTGACGAGAAACCCACGAAGTACCCGGCGGCGACGGCGAAGACCAAAAGCCACTGACCTCGACGCGTACTGGCGTGGATCACCACTCGCCCATCAACAACGCCATAACCCGTGAGTGGCGATGGTGGTTATAGCTCGCATCGCCACTCACAAGCGCAATAGCGCAGGAACCTCCTGGGTAGGCACTGGCGGGGCGAACACGGTGCCGCGCGCGGAGTCGGCGCCGGCGTCGCGCCACCAGTCCGCCTGCTCGGCGTCGTCGATGCCGGCCACGGCAACGGCGGCACCGGTCCTGCGGATCAGCGGCACCAGGCTGGCCAAAGCGGGGCGTACCACCGAGTCGGGCTGCTTCGCCGCGGTGCGAACCAAGGAACCGGCCAGCTCCACCCCGTGCACCGGCTGGGATTGCAGCAGGACCAGGTTCCCCACCGACTGACCGTACCGGGTGAGTACGGTGCGCACCCCGATGTCGGCCAGGGTGGCCACGTTGTCGAGCGCATCGCTGTGCCCCGCGACGATCACCTCGACCGGCATCCCGAGCTGGATGTCCTCCGGTGGCAGCCGCGCCGCCTGCAGGGCATCGTGTACCACCGCCACCAGGTCGGGGTCCTGGGTCAGGTGGGTGGCGAGATCGACCCGGATCGGCGGCACCGCTGCCCCCAGCTGGTCACGCCAGCCGCGAAGCTGCTCGCAGGCGTGGCGCAGCATCCACGGTCCGATCGACAGGACCAGGCCGGTCTGCTCGGCGAGCGCGAGACAGTCCTCGTGCTCGGTGATACCGCGGTCCGGATGCTCCCAGCGCAGCAACGCGGCAAGCGCCGCGATCCGGCCGGTGTCCACCGCCGCCGGATCGAGCCGCACCAGCGGCTGGTAGTACAGCGTGACCTGCCCGTTCTCCCACGCCCCGGGCATAGCTGTAGCCAATGCGTACTTCGACCGCTGTTCAGCGTCGTCAATGGGGTCGAAGAGAGCCCACTGCCCGCGGCCGGTTCGCTGGGCTCGGTGCAGCGTCGCCTCCGCGGCGCGGATCAGCTCCCGGGGGTCGGTCTCCCCGGCGGTGCGCCGCGCGATGCCGACACACGCCGAGACGGCCAGCGCGCGGCCGGCGAGGTAGACCGGTTCGGACAGCTCGGCGTTGATCCGCGCGGCGAGGGTGGCGGCGTTGGGCGTGCTCGGCGATTCCTCGATGAGGATCGCGAACTCGTCGGCATCGAACCGGGCGACGAAGGCACGCTCGCCGGCGACCAGCGATTCAAGCCGGTCCGCTACCGAGCGCAGCAGGAGGTCACCGATGCCGATGCCGAGGCCGTCACTGATGATCCCGAAGCAATCCAGGTCGACCTTGCAGAGCATGACGGGGGAGCTGCGGTTGCGCTCGAGGACTGCTTCGGTGTGAATCGCGAAATGCAGCCGGTTGGGCAGCCCGGTCAGCAGGTCATGCAGCGACTGGTAGCGCACCCGCTGCTCGAGTAGTTGCTGATCGGCGATGTCCTCGACGATCGTGACGTGGTGCGTCGGGACACCCTCCCGGTCGCGCAGCAACGACACGGTCAACGCGACTCCCGTGGTGTCCCCGCGGGCGGTCAGTGCGGTGACTCTGCCCTGGAAACGTCGCCGCCTGCCGTCGATGAGCGCCTGATAAGCGGCTCGCAGCGAGACCGCGTCGTCGGGATGGAACAGCTCGCCGACATCGCGACCGGCAAGGTCGCCGGTCCGGTGGTGCAGGATCTCGATCAGCGCCCCGTTGGCCTCGGTGACCGTGCCGTCCAGCCGGCTGAGCACCATTCCCACCGGTGCGGTGTCGAACACCTCCCGGAACCAGTCTCCCCGGTCAGCGAGCGCGCGACGGCCCAGCGCTGCGACGTATCCGGAGGTCAGCGCACCGAGCAGGGACACGACCTTGGAGACCAGCCCGTCGACGGTGCGCAGCTCAGGGCGCTCGAGCAGGGCATGCCCGAGGATTTCCACAGTGCGGCCCAAGCACTGCTCCCCGGTGAAGCCCCGAGCCACCAGCTTCGCGCCGACTTCCGTCCCGGGTTCCGGGCAGAACTGCGCCTGCCCCAGCGCGTCGATCAGGTGATCGAGCTGCTCAAGCAGATGCTCCTCGATCCGCTCGCCCGGTAGCGGCACCTCGGCGGTTGAGCTCACCGCGTCCGACCAGGCGCGAGCCAGCCCCACCAGCGAGCCACCCTGGTCGGGGCTGTGCATCTGGCTTTGTTCACCGCCCAGCGTGCGTTGTGGAGCTGATCGGCCGGCACAGCCGTCAGCCTACTGGTGCCACAACACTGAACTGGCCGTTTTCCCCTGATTAGAGGCCCGGGCGTTTCGCTACCAGTACCCTGCGCACCGTGCGAGTCCTCGTGATCGGCGCCGGTGCCCGCGAGCACGCCCTGGTGCAGGCGCTGTCCAACGACCCTGCAGTCACCGCGCTGGCCTGCGCGCCCGGTAATGCCGGCACCGCGACGCTGGCCGCGCAGCTCGGGGTGGACGCCACCGATCCGGCCGCGGTGGCGAAACTGGCCACCTCCTGGTCGGCCGACCTGGTGGTGGTCGGTCCCGAGCTCCCGTTGGTGGCCGGGGCGGCCGACGCCGTGCGAGCAGCCGGCATCGCCTGTTTCGGCCCGTCCGCCGCCGCGGCGCGGATCGAAGGATCCAAGGCCTTCGCCAAGGACGTGATGGTTGCCGCGGGGGTGCCCACCGCGCGCAGCGAGTTGGTGGACAACCCCGGTCGGCTGGATGCGGCGCTGAACCACTTCGGGCCGCCGTGGGTGGTCAAGGACGATCGGCTGGCCGCGGGTAAGGGGGTCGTGGTCACCGGGGATCTGGAAGTGGCCAGGGTGTCCGCGCTGACCTTGCTCGACGGCGGCCACCCGGTGCTGCTGGAGTCCTACCTCGACGGTCCGGAGATCTCGCTGTTCTGCCTGGTCGACGCCGGCGGCACGGTGGTGCCGCTGCTACCCGCCCAGGATTTCAAGCGAGTCGGCGACGGCGACACCGGCCCGAACACCGGCGGGATGGGCGCCTACGCCCCGCTGCCGTGGGCACCGGACTCGCTCGCGGCCGACGTGGTGCACCGGATCGTGGCGCCGGTGGTGACCGAGCTGGCCCGGCGCGGCGGTGATTCTTCCGGGGCGTTCACCGGGCTGCTGTACGCCGGTCTCGCCCTGACCTCCTCGGGCCCGCAGGTGATCGAGTTCAACTGCCGCTTCGGCGACCCGGAGACCCAGGCCGTGCTGGCGCTGCTCCGGACGCCGCTGGCCGGGCTGCTGATGGCCACGGCCACCGGTGCGCTGGCAGCACAACCGCCGCTGCAGTGGGACCCGGGGGCCGCGGTCGTCGTCGTGATGGCCGCCGAGGGGTACCCCGGCACCCCCCGAACCGGGGACGTGATCACCGGCGCGGACGGTCCGGGCGTACTGCACGCGGGCACCCGCCGCCGTGACGACGGGGCCGTCGTATCGGCCGGGGGTCGGGTGCTCTCGGTGCTGGGAACCGGCGCCGATCTCGCGGCCGCGCGCGAGCACGCCTACCAGCGCGTCCAGCAGGTTCACCTGCCGGGGGGGCACTACCGAACCGATATCGGATTGCCCGCGACGCGCCGTGAGAATGGGCGGTTCGTGGCTGGTTGACGCGATAGCCTCCCGTCGATCATTTGCGGGAGTGGAGGCTGAGCAAGACGATGGTCATATGCGACCGCCAAGGCGAGCTCCTGCTGCTGACGCTGTCGCCGGAAGGAGTTCGCTTCCTCCGCGAACAGTGGTCTTGGCTGCGCGAGCTGGTCCGTTGGCAGTTAGCCGGTTGCACCGATGATCCACTGGCCCAGGTCACTGGACTGCCGGTACCCATCGGCACCATCGACGGGCGACTCGCCTACGTCGTGGACTATTGGTGCGGCACGAAGGAAACCGGTCCGGTCCGCCAGCTCTGGGAGGGCTGGGTCCTGCACGACCTGGAGCACAGCCTGACCCGGGTGCTCGGCACGCTGCCCAGGCATGGCGGCGTGGTCCAGCTCCCCGGCCACGGTTACCCGTCCGCCGCCGAGTGGGGCTGGATGCTGGAGACCTTGCACGTTGTGTTGGACGCCTCCGGCCGGGTCAGTATCAAGGGTTCGCCGGATCGCATCCTGCCCCCGGCGCCGTCGGCCCAGGACACTGAAAGCTACCGCCGCAGCCTGCGCTGGCTGGAGATGGTGATCGACGCGTTGACCCAGGCGCAGCGCTCCTCTCCAGCCACCCCAGCCACCCCAGCCGACTGACCCACCCCGGCCGACTGACCCACCCCGGCCGACTGACCCACCCCGGCCGACTGACCCACCCCGGCAGGCGACATTCCTATCGAACCCATGGCGAAGGGGCGGTCCTGGTGGATATTCCCGAAGAGGTCGACATCACGAGGGAGGCCCGCACGCCGGAGTGGGACCCCACGGTGGGCATCGAGGTTCACCCGGTATGGGAGGGCAGGCCGCAGCACCGGCTGGTCACCATCGGGGACTCGCTGACCCAGGGGTTCGCCAGCGGTGCGGTCTACCAGACCGACCTGTCCTACTCGGCGATCGTCGCCTACGAGCTGGGCTGGGCCGGGTTGCGTTACCCGCGCTACGGCGGACCCGGGGGACTCCCGCTGAACCTCGAGTTGTTGATGCGCGAGCTCGAGGCCCACTTCGGAGCCGACCTGAGTTTGTTCGAGCTGCCGTTGGCGCTGTTCCGCGGCCGGCAGTTCATGGACGACGTGGAGGATTACTGGGAGCGTGGTGCCGGCTCC
>JALYTS010000075.1 GCA_030854185.1 Actinomycetota bacterium
GCCCGCACCAGCGCACCGTCCGCGGCACCCTGGCGCAGCCGCCGCCAGCGCGGCTGCCCGCCCCGCTCACCGTCGTGATCGGCGACGTGGCGGCCCTGGACGTCACGTCGTGCGAGGTGCACCGTACACATCTCCCGCTGGGGCCTTCGTGAGCGCCCACAGCACCTTGCTGATCCCCGCCGACACTCCGGTGCACCGGCTGGCGCCGCAGTGCAAGGTTGCCGCCACCGTGCTATTCGTGCTCGCTGTCGCGGCCACTGCGCGGGGCGTGTACTGGCCTTACCTGTGGTACCTGCTGCTGCTCGCGGTGGTCGCCACACTGGCCCGGCTGCCGCCGCTGACCATGGTGCGCCGGCTGCTGGTAGAGGTGCCGTTCGTGTTGTTCGTGGCGGCGCTACCGGTTCTTGGTGGGCCACCACGGACGACGGTGCTCGGGGTCGCGCTGTCGGTACCCGGGCTGCACTCCGCGGCGACCATCGGGCTCAAGGCGACGTTCGGGCTGCTCGCCACCGGCATCCTCGCCGCGACCACGCCGTTGCCGGAGATCATCACCGGGTTGGAGCGGTTACGGGTACCGCGGGTGTTCACCGCGGTGGCGGCGTTCATGGTGCGCTACACGGAGGTGCTGACCGCCGAGTGGGCCATGATGCGTACCGCCGCGCTGTGCCGGGGCGGCGACCCACGCTGGCTCTGGCAGGTGCGCGATGTGACGGCGGGCCTCGGCGCGCTGGTCGTCCGCTCCTTCGAACGCGGTGAGCGGGTGTATCTGGCGATGGCATCCCGCGGCTACACCGGCACCTTGCCGAGCACGTTGATCGGCGTTTCCGCGTCTCGCCTGGCGTGGTCGGCTGCGCTGGCCGTGCCGGCGCTGGCCGCGATCGGGACGGCGCTGGCATGAGCCCGGCGATGCTGGTGGTGGGCCACGGCAGCCGGGACGCCGACGGGGTGGACGAGTTCTGGTCGTTGGCCGGCACCATCCGCGCCGCCGCAGGTGATCTGCTGACCGGATTCGGCTTCATCGAATTGGCCTCGCCGACCGTCGACGAGACCATCGACGACCTGGTCGCCCGCGGCGCCACCGAGATCGTCAGCGTGCCGCTGGTGTTGCTGGCCGCCGGGCACCTGAAGAACGACGGTCCCGCGGCACTGGCCCGAGCCCGGGCCCGGCACCCCGAGGTGCTCTTCTCGATGGCGCGCGACCTGGGCATCGAGCCGGGCGTCCTGGAGATCGTCTCCGACCGGATCCGGGACGCGGCAGGTGACGCCGACCCGGAGAAGTTGGGGGTGGCGCTGATCGGTCGAGGGTGCAGCGACCCGGACGCCTGTGCCGACCTGTGGAAAATCAGCCGGTTACTCGCCGACGGGCGCGGATTGGGCACCGTGGAGCCCGGCTTCGTCTCCGTCGCCACCCCGTCAGTCCCCGAGACTTTGGAGCGGCTACGCCTGCTCGGTGCCGGGACCGCTGTGGTCACGCCGTTCTTCCTGTTCTCCGGGGTACTGCGTAACCGGATCTACCGGGAGGCGGCTGGCTGGGCGCAGGAGCACCCCGAGGTCGAAGTCCGCGGCGCTGACCACCTGGGTCCCGACCCACGGCTCGCCCGGCTGGTGCTGGAGCGCTACCGGGAAGCGCGGGCCGGCGACGTGCGGATGAACTGCGACCTGTGCGCCTACCGGGTCCAGCTGCCCGGGTACGAGTCCAAGGTCGGCACACCGATCTCACTGACCCCGCACGGCGACGACTCAGCTCGGGGCTCCCGCCGGCCACGCCGGGCCACCCGGGCGCCGGCACCGGCGCCGCAGATCCGTCGCGGCCGGTTCGTCGGCTCGCCAGCCGGCTCGCAGTCCGGCTCGCGGTCTGCCGACGGCCACGCCGCGGTCGAGGTTCGAGAGCTTGACTTCTCCTATCCGGACGGGCGCCAAGCGCTGTCCGGGGTCTCGCTGCGCGTCGAGCCCGGTGAGCGGGTCGCACTGCTCGGCCCCAACGGTGCCGGCAAGACCTCGCTGGTGTTGCAGCTCAACGGGGTGCTCACGCCATCGGCTGGTTCGGTGTTCATCGGCGGTGTGCAGGTGCAGCGGCGCACCCTGGCCGAGGTCCGCAGGCGCGTCGGCGTGGTCTTCCAAGATCCCGATGATCAGCTGTTCAGCCCCACCGTGGGACGCGACGTCGCGTTCGGGCCCGCTCATCTGGGGTTGTCCGGTGCTGCGCTGGAAGATCGGGTCGCTGAGGCACTGTCGTATGTGGGCCTGGCGGATGCCGCCGACCGCCCACCGCACCGGCTGTCGCTGGGCGAACGGCGGCGCGCGGCGGTGGCCACCGTGCTGGCCATGCACCCCGAGGTGCTCGTGCTCGACGAGCCCACCGCCAATCTCGACCCGGCGGCCCGGCGGGAGTTCGCCGATCTGATCAAGCGGCTGGGGATGACGACGCTGCTGGTCACCCACGATCTGCCCTACGCGCTGGAATTGTGCCCGCGGGCGCTGGTGATCGACCACGGGCAGATCGTCGCCGACGGTCCCACCCGCGAGTTGCTCGCCGACACCGGATTCATGAGCGCGCACCGGCTGGAGCTTCCCGCGGGCTTCAACCCGCTGGGCGCATGAGCGCTACGGTGTGAGGCGGTGAAGGTCACGGGGGAACAACGTAGTTCGCCGGATGTTGTCAACCTCGATCAGCCGTGCGGTCCACCGCTCCAAGCCGAGGGCGAAACCGCCGTGTGGCGGCATGCCGTGCCGGAATGTCTGCAGGTATGACTCATAGGGCTCGGTTGCTTCACCGCGGGCGGCCAGAGCCCGCTCATAATCCACGTACTCATGCAATCGCTGGCCACCAGTCACCAGCTCGACACCGCGGAAAATCAGATCGAAAGAGTTCGTCCAGTACGGGTCGTCCGGCTGCGGGCAGGTGTAGAACGGGCGCTTCTTGGCCGGATATCCCTCGACGGCCAGGAAGTCGGACCCGAATTTGTCCCTCGCCCACCGGCCCAGGTGCCGCTCGTGTTCCGGCGCCAGATCCGGTTCCTCGGGGTCCGCTCCGACGATCTGCAAGGCGTCCCGGAAATGAACGATGGGAATCTCGTCCGGCACGTCGGGAAGGCGGGCCTGGGCAAGCTCGGCGTCGTCGGCCGCGGTACGCCGGATCTCGGCGATCATTCCGGCAAGCACGTCACGGAGCACCGCCAGGACGTCCCGGTGGTCGGTGATGAAGCCGAACTCCGCGTCGAGCGAGACGTATTCGGCGAGATGGCGCGCGGTGTCGTGAGGCTCAGCACGAAATACCGGCCCGGTCTCGTAGACGCGCTCGAAGACTCCGACCATGATCTGCTTGTAGAACTGAGGTGACTGGGCGAGATACGCCGGTCTACCGAAGTAGTCGACGATAAAGGTATTGGCCCCGGACTCGGTCGAGGTGCCAACCAGCTTGGGAGTCTGGATCTCGGTGAAGCCCTGATCGTCGAGGACGCGGCGGAATCCACGCAGTGATGCCGCCGCCAATCGCCAGATGGCTTGCTGGGTGCGGTGACGCCAGAGCACCGGCGCGTGGTCCAACAACGTGGGCAGGCTGGTGCTCAGGGAAGGCCGCCACAGTTCGACGGCTGGTGCGGCCGCCCGAGAGCTGAGCTTGGTGATGTGCGGGTCGGTCAGCTCGAAACCACCAGGCGCTTGGGCGTTGGGGGTGACCGCCCCGTCAACGGAAACCACGGTTTCTTCGTTGAGGCCGTCGAGCTGCGCGCATCCATCCTCGTCGCGGACGACGACCTGCGCGAGACCACCGCGGTCGCGGACGATCAGGAATGAGACTGTCGACAGTCTTCTGAGCCGGTGGACCCATCCTTGAACGGTCGCGCGTCGCCCGGCCATCGCGGACAGCGCCGTACTGATCGTTCGTTGCATTGCGCACCTCCCGGGTTTGCTAACCCGGGAGGTGTGGGCGATCGGGTGCTCGCGGTGCCACCACACCTTCACCGACCGTGTGGGTCGGCCTCGTTCGCGGTCCGATGACGGTGACCAACCGGGCGGCTCCGAGGTCGTCACTCTCGTCAATGCTGCCGCAGGCAGCGTATCTCACCGCCGAGCTCAGCCCGGCGCTGCAGCGATCTCGGCCCCACGGCGTCGCCGGACAGGCTGTCCGGTCAGCTGGCGGCATTTCGGGCACCAGTTTCGTCGGAGTCCTCTGCTGTACTCGCACATATGTTCGATACCGCGACTCTGGCGCCTGGTCTGCTACCCGGCGTGCCCTGGTCGCAGTTCGAACCATCCGGCCTGCTCACCGACCTGCTGTCCAGCGTGGACATCGATGGCCTGGATGCCGATGACGCTGGAGACCGCCGCGGCGTGGGAACACTTGATCGCCCACGCGGCCGGGCAACTCAAGGACCTCTCAATCGCCTACCGGCCCCGCCGGCTACTCGACCTGACCGTCCGGGCCCGAGATCAGGTCTGCTGCTTCCCAGGGTGTCGCCAAACCCGCGCGCCGCTGCGACCTCGACCACACCATCCCCCACGACCAGCACGGCCGCACCGTCGCGGGCAATCTCGGCGCGCTGTGCCGACACCACCACCGGCTCAAAACCCACACCATCTGGTCGCTGAGCCAACCCGAACCCGGCCTATTCATCTGGACCAGCCCCACCGGCCGCGTCCACCACTTCCGCGCCCCACCCCGAACCGAAATCCACCACGACATTCCCCCACACCCCGAACCACCGCCCTTTTAAGGGTCATCGGATGGCGCAGGCCAATCACGCAGCGTGATCGCGTCGGTGGGGCAGATCTCCACGCATTCGCCACAAGACGTGCATCGTGCCGCGATGACCGTCGGGCGCTGGGGAGCTGGTCGCAGCGCGTGCTCCGGGCAGGTGCGCAGGCAGGCGCCGCAGGCGGTGCACGCTGAGCTGATCCACAGTAGACTCGCACGGGGGGCCAGGGCGGCGACCGCGACGGTGACGTGCTCGCCGCGCAGCTTGGGCACGATCAGCGACCCTCCGCCGAGGTCGCGGGCCGCGAGCAGGGCAGCGGCTTCGGCGACGCTGCGGGTACCGACGTGACCGCGGACGCCTTCGCTGGGATGCGGCACGTCCACCGCGTCGAGCTCAGCCGCCGGGTAGCAGCGCAGCGGCGCACCGTGTTCCCTGGTCACGGCGAGCAGCCCGGGCTCATCGCGGCGCCGGTCGATGGTGGCGAACGCGGTGATCGCCGTCAGATCCGGTACGGCCGATCGAAGCGCCGACCACACGGCCGCCGCACGAACCCCCCGGGACGTGCCGAGCCCGACGACCACAGCGTCAATGGCTCGACCCTGCGAGCAGGTCTCGCGGTCAATGGCTCGACCCGGCAAGCAGGTCTCGCGCGTCACCGCCGGCCCCACAGCAGCAGCACGGGGTTGGTCGCGGCCAACCGCACCGACCCGTCAGGCAGCTCAGCGAACCGCGACGCCGCCAGCTGCACCCCGTCGACCTGGTGACCCGCCTCCCGCAGCGCCGCGCGGCAAGGCGCGAGGCGGTCCAACGCCGCAAGCGCGACCACGACGCGGGGCGACGCCGCCGCCGCGGCCCGCACCACATCGGGCCCTCCCCCACCGACGAACACCGCGTCGGGCTCGGGCAGCCCGTTGAGCACCTCCGGCGCGTGTCCCTCGATCACCCGGACGTCGACCTGATGCGCGCCGGCGTTGGCCACCAAGCGGGCGCACTGCGCGGGATCCTGCTCCACGGCGACGACGGCGGCCCCGAGCCGGGCACATTCCACCCCGACCGAGCCCGACCCTGCCCCCAGATCCCACACCAACCGGCCCGGTCCCGGCGCCAGCCGCGCCAGGGCCAGCGCCCGGACCTCCGACTTGGTGATCATCCCGTCGCGGTGCGAGAACTCCGCCTCGTCCAGCGCCCAGCCGGCTGCGGGGGGCACCGGTTCACCGCCGGCGATCCAGCCTCTAGCAGGCACCGCGTCCTCATCGGCCAGGCACAACACGACATGTAGATCATGGACCGGCCCGCCGTCGAAGCGGCGCACTCGCTCGTCGGGACCGCCGAGGTCCTCGGCGACCAGCACGCTGCGGCTCCACCCGGCCAACCCCGCGGCGATCTCCGCGGCGCCCGCGCCCGGTCCCGTCAGCACCGCGACCGCAGGGTGCGCCCGGCATACGTTGAGCACCCTTCGCAGGGACCTGTCGCCGTGCGCGGAGATCACAGCGACGTCGTCCCAGGAGCGGCCCAGCAGCGCAAACGCCCGCGCCACGCTGGACCGCGCCGGCAGCACCACTGGTCGCAGACCGCGCTCACGCAGCGCCCGCACGACGCCGAAGAACCCGGGATCGCCGCTGGCCAGTACCACGGTTGGCGTGTCTTGAAAGCCGTCCAACTCGACCGGACCGAGGACCCTGGCGCCGGTGGGCACTGCGACAGCGGCGAGCTGGTGGGGCGCGCCTACAACGACTTGCGCGCCGGCCAGCGCTTCCGCCGCGCTGGGAGGCAGCGCCGCGCCGTCCAGTCCGACGACGGTGACGGTCACCGTCCAACCCAGTCCGGGTCGGTGGCGGCTACCACCAGCAGGCCGGTGAAGTCGACCATGGCTGCCTTCGCGTGCAGCGGGCGCCCGACCTCGGCGCTGAACCGGTGCAGCGTGTCGGCCACTCGGGCGCAGACGTCGTCGCCGCACACTCGCAGCAACCCGCTGGCCTCCCAGATCTCATAGGCTCGGCGGGCGGTCGGTGCTTCGCGGATCTCCGCGATGCCATCCGGGCTGCCGCCGTGCGCGGCGGTGATCTCCGCCAGCAGGCCGGTGTCCACCTTGGACTTGGTGTAGTGGGTCATCAGGATCCCGGAAGCCAGTTTGGTCAGCTTGCCGATCATGCCGACGAAGACCACCTCGGTCAGGCCGTGCTCCACCGCGCGGCGCAGCGCAGCCCCGGTGAAGTCGCCGACCTCCACGAACGCCACCTCCGGCAGGTGCGGCAGCAGCCGCATCGCGCCCCGCTCGGTCCGCCCGCCGGTGGCCAGCACCAGCGTTGGCACACCCTGCGCGGCCATCACCGACACCGCCTGTTCCACCGAGGCGCGCCAGGAGGCGGTGGAGAACGGGCGGACGATCCCGGTGGTGCCCAGGATGGAGATCCCACCCTCGATACCCAGCCGGCGGTTGGTGGTCTTGCGGGCCATTCGCTCCCCGCCGGGCACGCTGATGGTCACGTCGGCGCCCCGCCCGCCGGAGGCTTCCCACACCGCGTTGGTGATCATCTGCCGGGGAACCGGGTTGATCGCGGGCTGGCCGACGGGCAACCCCAGCCCGGCACGGGTGACCACACCTACCCCGTCACCGCCGTAGAGCACCACCTCGCCGTCGCTGCGCCAGGAGACGGTCACCGTGAGGTGCGCGCCGTGCGTGACGTCGGGGTCGTCACCGGCGTCCTTGACCACGACGGCGGTGGCGGCGGCCCCCTCGCAACGCAGCGAGTGGACGGTGAAGGTGTGCCGATCGCCCGACGGGAAGCCGATGTTCACAGTGGACAACCGGGTGCCGCTGAGCGCCGCCGCGGCGGCCTTTGCCGCCGCCGCTGAGCAGGCGCCGGTGCTGAACCCGGTACGCAACGCATCCGGTCGCATCTTCGCGGTCCGGGGCAAGTCCGGCTCGCGTAATGGGGGCCCCGGCTCGCGCGGCGGTGACCCCGTCACAGCTGCGCACCTCTGCCGCTGCGCGGCGGCAGGACCACCACCGTCGACAGGTAGGCCGCCGCGTCGGTGTCCCTGAGCCGGGTGACGCGCTCGTCTGGGGTGCCGACGTGTTCCGCGCACCAGGCGCGGTCCAGCGCACCGGCGGCGGCGACCCGCTCGCGCAGCTGCGCCAACCGGCGGCCGCCCTTATAGACGACCACTGCCCCCTCCCGGGTCAGCGCATCATCCAAGGCGGCGAGATCACGGGTCAGCGGGAGCAGAGTGAGCGGTTCGGATCCTTCGACCAAGGTCAGGGCGGCGGCACTGGCGGCGGCCTGCATCGCGGTGATGCCCGGCACGGTGCGGATCCGGATGTCGGGCAGCAGCCCGCGGACCGTCTTGGCGAGGTAGCCGAAGGTGGAGTACACCGACGGGTCACCGAGGGTGGCGAAGGCAGCGCTGCCGCCGTGCTCGCGCAGGTACCCCACGACGCGTGCGGCGGCGGCATCCCAACAGTCGTGGCGCCGGCGTTGCGACCCGGCGACGTCGTCGTTGAGGGCGAACACCAGCCGCTCCAGCCGGTTGTGGGTCAGGTGCGCCCGCACGACCGCCTCGGCGCGGCCCGCTACTTCGGCGGCCATCACCGGCACGAATATCCGCCCTGCGCAGAACAGTTCGCGCACCGCGGCGACGGTCAGCAGATCCGGGTCCCCTGGACCCACCCCGATCCCGACCAGCTCCACGGTGATTACCCCCCTTTCACGCAGCTCGCTACGAAGCGTGCCACCGCTGCTGGCTGCGCCACTGGGTGGGTATGCAGGAACGACGCATGTATCGCGCCCTGAACGAATCCCTCGGGTTGCGCACCCGTCCAGGCCCAGGCGGGGTCCCCCGCGCGAGGGGTGACGGTCGTGCGGTGGAACTCGTGACCGGTCACCCGGGCGCCCGCCGGGTGCAGTATCGATCCGCGCAACGCCACCGCGTCGCGGTAGCCCAGCACCAGGTGCGGGGTCATCGTCGCCTCTGCGTCGAGCACGCCGCACATCGGTGCACCGTCCACCGAGCGGCACAGGTACATCAGTCCACCGCATTCGGCGTGCACCGGGGACCCGCGGTGGGCCAGGGCAACGATCTCTGTGCGCAGTGCGGCGTTGGCCGACAGCGCCTCGGTGTGGCATTCCGGGAATCCACCGGGTAGCACCACACCTGCGGTGCCTGGAGGCAGCGACTCGTCGCGCAACGGATCGAAGCCCACGACCTCGGCTCCGGCCGCGGCGAGCAGTTCAGCATGCTCGGGATAGCCGAAGGTGAACGCCGGCCCACCCGCCAGCGCGACCACGGGCACTCCTGCCACCGCGGTGACCTCAGCGGCTGGTTCCCACCGCGTCGTCGCCGGCGCTGGCGCGGCGATCGACATCACCGCATCCAGGTCGACCTGGGCCGCCACCGCATCGGCCCAGCGCGCGACCACCCGCTCCGCGGTGGCGTGTTCGGCGGCGGTGACCAGACCCAGGTGCCGCGACGGCACCGCCAGCGCGTCATCCCGGTGCAGCGCACCGAGCACCGGCAGGCCCACCTCGACGCAGGCCTGCCGACAGACCTGTTCGTGACGCGCCGATCCGACCCGATTGAGCACCACCCCAGCGATCCGGACGCTCTCGTCGAAAGACCGGAACCCGTGCAGCAGCGCAGCGAGGCTGCGGCCCTGGCCGCGCACGTCGACGACCAGCAGCACGGGAGCCCCCAGCAGGGCCGCGACGTGTGCTGTCGAGCCGTGGCCCGCAGTCCCGGTGCGGCCGTCGAACAGGCCCATCACCCCCTCCACGATCGCGAGCTGCGCCCCGGCAGCGCCATACGCCGCCAGTGGCGCGATGCGCTGCTCGCCGACCAGCACCGGATCGAGGTTGCGGCCGGGTCGCCCGGTCGCCAGCACGTGATAACCGGGGTCGATGTAGTCCGGGCCGACCTTGAAACCCGCCACCGTGGTGCCCCGGCGGCGCAGCGCGGCCATCAACCCGGTGGCGACGGTGGTCTTGCCGGCGCCCGAGGCGGGCGCCGAGATGAGCACCCGTGAGTGGTGATACGAGCTATGACTCGCATCGCCACTCACGAGGTGACTACCATTCGATCCCGCGCTGGCCCTTCTGGCCGGCGTCCATCGGGTGTTTGACCTTTGTCATCTCCACCACCAGATCGGCGGCGTCGAGCAGCGCGGGCGGCGCGTTGCGGCCGGTGATGATGACATGTTGCCGGCCGGGTCGGTCGGCCAGCGTGGCCAGCACCTCGGTGGTGTCCACCCAGCCCCAGTGCAGCGGGTAGCTGAACTCGTCGAGCACGTACAGGTCGTGCACCTGTTCGGTCAGCCGGCGGGCGATCTCCACCCAACCTTGCGCCGCGGCGGCGGCATGGTCGTCGGCGCTGCCCTGCTTGCGCGCCCACGACCAGCCCTCGCCCATCTTGTGCCACTCGACCGGCCCGCCCTGCCCGGTCCGCTGGTGCACCTCGTGCAGCGCCTGGAATGCGGCCTGCTCCCCTACCTTCCACTTCGCGGACTTGACGAACTGGAACACCCCGATCGACCAGCCCGCGCTCCAACCCCGCAACGCCAGACCGAAGGCAGCCGTCGACTTGCCCTTCATCGCTCCGGTGTGGACGATCAGCAGCGGCCGGTTGCGCCGTTGCCTGGTGGACAGCCCGTCGTCGGGGACGGCGACGGGTACGCCTTGAGGCATCTGAACCTCCGTCTGGGCAGCAGAGTCTAGGCAGCAGATCTGACGGCACGGACCACTCCGGCCACCGCGTCGGCGGACAGCTCCGCCAGCCGCAAGCACGCACCGCCCAGCGCCACCGCGAGCCGGTCGGGCAGTCCCAGCCGGACCGGCCCGGACTCGCAGTCAACCACGATGGACGCCACCCCGTCGCGCCGCAGCAGGCCGGCCGCGGCCAGCGCGGCATCCATCCCGCCGTGGGTCGCCCGTCCGTCGGTGAGCACCACGAGCAACGCCCGCCGGTCGGCATCGCGCAGCCGCTCGGTGGCCAGGACCCGAGCTGAGCGCAGCAGCCCGGCTGCCAGAGGCGTGCGGCCCCCGGTGCGCAACGCGCTCAACCGGGCAGCAGCGGCATCCACTGCCGACGTCGGTGGTAACACCAGCTGCGCCTCGGTGCCCCGGAAGCTGATCAGCCCTACCTTGTCGCGGCGCTGGTAGGCGTCGCGTAGCAGGGACAGCACCGCGCCGGTGACCGCGGACATCCTGGCCCGGGCCGCCATCGACCCGGACGCATCGACGGCGAACAGCACCAGGTTGGACTCGCGCCCCACGCGCACCGCACGCCGGACATCGGCTCGGTGCACCACCAGGCCAGGGCCACAGCGCCCGCGGTCACGCTGGTGGGGCGCGGCCGCCGCCAGGGTGCCCAACAGGTGCAACCCGGTGCCCTCGGAGGCCGACGGTCGGATCGTGCGACCGGTGCTGGTCCTTGCCGGCGACCGCCGACCAGGGGCGCCGGCACCGAGGCCGGGCAGCGCCAGCAGCCTGGCCCGGAACGGCGCCGTCGGCGCGGACAACGGGCGGTCTCCTGCGGCACCGTTGCCCGCCCCAGCGGGATGCTCGCCGTCGCCTGTTCCAGCGGGATGCTCGCCGTCGCCTGTTCCAGCGGGATGCTCGCCGTCAGCTGCCTGCTCGGCGCCCCCGCCGTCGGGTCCGTCGGGTCCGTCGGGTCCGTCGGGGGGGTCGTCCGGAGGATGGTCCGCAGTGCGTAGGGCGTCCTCCAGCTGCTCGCTGTCCAAGCCGGGCTGGTCGAACGGGTCGCGCCGACGGCGGTGCGGTAACGCCAGTGCCGCGGCGACCCGGATGTCCTGCTCGACTACCGCGGCGCCGCCCCGCCAGGCGGCGTGTGCCATGGCGGTGCGGGCGAGCACCAGATCGGCGCGCATCCCATCGACCTCGAACGCGGCACACACCGTAGCGATCCGGCGCAGCTCGGCATCGGGGAGCACCACCTCAGGTAATGCGCGCCGGGCCACCGTGATCTGTTCGGCGAGTGCGGCGTCCTCGGGATGCCACACCGCCGCAAAACCAGCTGGGTCCGCCTCGTAACGCAACCGCCGGCGGATCACTTCGGCGCGCGTGTCGACATCGCGGGAAGCGGCCACTTCGACGGTGAGCCCGAAGCGATCCAGCAACTGCGGGCGCAGTTCTCCCTCCTCTGGATTCATCGTGCCGACCAGCAGGAACGACGCGGCATGCGAGATTGACACGCCGTCGCGTTCCACGTGCGCGCGACCCATCGCGGCGGCGTCGAGCAGGACGTCGACGAGATGATCGGGAAGCAGGTTGACCTCATCGACATAGAGCACCCCGCGGTGCGCCGCGGCGAGCAGGCCGGGCTGGTACGCCGAGACGCCCTCGGTCAGCGCGCGCTGCAGATCAAGCGAGCCCACCAGGCGGTCTTCGGTGGCGCCGACGGGGAGCTCCACGAGCCGGGCCGGCCGGACCGACTGCCCAGCCACAGCGGCGTGCGGGCCGTCCGGGCAGGTGGAATCCGGGGCCACCGGGTCGCAACCGAAGCGGCAACCCGGTACCGCGGTGACCGCGGGTAGCAGCGCCGAAAGCGCTCGGACCACGGTCGATTTCGCGGTGCCCTTCTCGCCTCGGACCAGCACCCCACCGATCCCCGGATGTACCGCGGTCAGCAGCAACGCCAACCGGAGGTCGTCGTGCCCGACGATCGCGGAGAACGGATACCGGGCAGCACCCATCGTTCAGCGAACCCGTGCCGACGCCTCGCGGCGCATCGGCACTTGCGGGATCCCGTCCGTAGTGAACTCCGGCCCGTTCACCACAAAGCCGAACGAACCGAAAAGCCCGACGCAGTACGGCTGCGCGTCCAGCACGCAGGCGGCATCACCCACCTCGGCCAGCGCCGCCTGGAGCAGCCGCCGGAGCGCACCTTGGCGACGGGCCTGCCGGGCCGTGCAGATCCGGCCGATCCGGAACTGACCGTCGACGGGCTCCAGCAGCCGCAAGGTGGCCTGCGGCTGCTCTATCGCGCCATCGGGTGCAAGCCAGAAGTGCCTGGTTGTCCGCTCCAGATCGTGCCCGTCGAGCTCCTGGTACGGAACGCCCTGCTCGACCACGAACACCTCGACCCGCAAGCGCAGCAGGGCGTAGATCATGGCGGTCGACAGGTCGGCGGCTAGGCTGCGGTGTAACACGGTGTTGCCCACAGCTCCTGCCTACCAGAAGGTCTGACATCGTGGCGGTGTGATGCCCCATCGGTCATGGCAGCTCACTCTGAGGTGGACCCTGGTCTGGCTGCTCGCGGGTGCCTTACTGGTGGCTGGCGGCACCCTCGTCCAGCGGATCCGTGCTGCCCAACACACTCCAGCGTCGGCCGCGGGGACCCAGGCGGGCACCGCCGGCCACCCAGGACCCGCCAGCCGGCCGGTAACCCCGGCTACCCTCGGCCCGGTGGCTCCGTGGGTGTTAGGAGCCATTCCGCTGCCACGGCGTCCGGATGGGTTCGGGGTGGCGCGGTCCACTCCCCCCGCGCTGGTGAACCGGCGGCTGTCCACCGTCGATCTGCTGCCGCCACCCACCTCGACCTCGTTCCAGTCAACGATCGGTCCGGTGCCCCCACAGGTGTTGGCCCGCAGCACCTGGAAACCGATCTGTCCGGTGAAACCCGAGCAACTGCGGTACCTCACCATGTCCTTCCGCGGCTTTGATGCGCGCGCGCATACCGGCGAGATGCTGGTGAACGCCGATGCCGCGCAGGCCGTCGTGGGGGTCTTCAAGCGGCTGTTCGCAGCCGGTTTTCCCATCGAGGAGATGCGGATCACCACGGAAGCCGAGCTGAAGTTGCCGCCAACCGGGGACGGCAACAACACCAATGCCTTTGTCTGCCACCAAACCCCTGGTCAGACGGATTCGAGTCAGACCCAGTGGTCGGCCCATGCCTACGGGCTGGCCGTCGACCTCAACCCGTTCAATAACCCATATGTCAAAGGCAACCTCGTGGTGCCCGAGCTGGCGTCGTCCTACCTCAACCGGGACTGGGTGCGATCGGGCATGGTGGTCGAAGGAGGTGTCGCGGTGACCGCGTTCGAGTCGGCCGGCTGGAAATGGGGTGGGCGGTGGTCGGCGCCGGTGGATTTCATGCATTTCAGCGCCAATGGGCACTGAGTGCTCAGCGCCAGCAAGCTCAGGGCCAGCAAGCTCAGGGCCAGCAAGCTCAGGGCCCCTCGAGGTCGCCCTCGAGGTCCAGGTAAACCGCCCTCAGCGCATCGAGATCCGCCGGATCGGGTTGAGCCCACAGGCCCCGGTCAGCGGCCTCAAGCAGCCGCTCGGTCATCCCACGCAGCGCCCACGGATTCGACTTGCGGAGGAACTGCTGTACCCCGGAATCGAAAATGTAGGACTCGGCCAGCTGGTGATACATCCAATCCTCGACGACGCCGGCGGTGGCGTCAAAACCGAACAGGTAGTCCACCGTGGCGGCCAGCTCGAAGGCACCCTTGTACCCGTGCCGCTGCATGGCGGCGATCCACCGCGGGTTGACCACGCGGGAACGAAAGACCCGGCGGGTCTCCTCGGCCAGCGAACGGGTCTTCACCGCGTGCGGTATCGCGGAGTCACCGACATAGGCGGCCGGATTACGCCCGGTTAAGGACCGCACCATCGCGACCATTCCGCCATGATACTGAAAGTAGTCGTCGGAATCGGCGATATCGTGTTCGCGGGTGTCGACATTCTTGGCGGCCACCGTGATGCGCGCAAAGGCGTGCTCCATATCGTCACGCGCCGCGGTACCGTCGAGGCCCCGCCCGTACGCATAACCCCCCCAGGTGGCGTAAACCTCGGCGAGATCGGCATCGGTACGCCACTCCCGGCTGTCGATCAGCGGCAACAATCCGGCGCCGTACGCGCCGGGCTTGGAGCCGAAGATCCGGGTGCGGGCCCGCCGGTCGTCGCCGTGCGTCGCCAGGTCAGCCCGGTAGTGCGCGGCGACGAAGTTGCGCTCGGCCGGCTCATCCAGCATCGCGACGGCAGCGATCGCATCGTCGAGCAACGCGACCACATGCGGGAAGGCATCCCGGAAGAAGCCGGAGATGCGCAGCACCACGTCGATCCGGGGCCGGTCGAGCTCAGCGAGCCCGACCACCTCGAGCCCGGTGACCCGGCGGGAGGCGTCGTCCCAGGTCGGGCGGACGCCGAGCAGCGCCAGCACCTCCGCGATGTCGTCACCCTGCGTACGCATCGCCGACGTGCCCCAGACGGTCAGACCCACCGAGGTCGGCCAGTCACCGGTATCGGCGCGATGCCGAGCGAGCAGGGAATCTGCGAGAGCGGTGCCCACGTCGAAGGCGTTGCGGGTCGGGATCGACTTCGGATCCACTGAGTAGAAGTTTCGCCCGGTCGGCAGCACCGAAACCAGCCCGCGGGTAGGCGAACCAGAGGGTCCCGGCTCGATGAACCTCCCGTCCAGGGCCCGCAGCACGTTGCTGATCTCCGCGGGGGTGCCGGCCAACCGGGGCACCAGCTCCGTGCAGGCGAACCGCAGTACTGACACCACCCCGGCATCCGGTTCCCCCAACACCTCTGCGACCACAGCAGGCGCCTTCGCCGGATCCCAACCGGCTGCCAGGGTGCCCTGCACCAGCCTGCGAGCGAGCCCCTCCAGACGGTCGACGTCAGCGAGCGACCCCTGCTCGTCGTCCAGGCCGATGCACACCCCGATCGCCGCGCGCAACCCTGGCAGCGGTTGGCCCGAACCGAAGACCTGGCGCGCCCGCAGCACCGCGAGTACGTCATTGACCAGCTCATCACCCTCGGGGGCGCGGCCCAGCACGTGCAGGCCGTCGCGGATCTGCACGTCCTTGATCTCGCACAGGTAGCCGTCGAGGTGCAGCACGAACTCGTCGAAAGCGTCGTCGCCCGGCGGCGCGTCCGCGCCCAGATCATGATGCAGCTGGGCGCTCTGGATCAGCGTCCAGATCTGGCCGCGCAAGGTGGGAAGCTTGTCCGGGTCCAGCGCCGCCATGGTGGCGTACTCGTCGAGCAGCTGCTCCAGACGAGCCAGGTCACCGTAGGTGTCCGCCCGGGCCATCGGCGGGATCAGGTGATCGACGATGGTGGCGTGCGCCCTGCGCTTGGCCTGGGTGCCCTCACCAGGGTCGTTGACGATGAACGGGTACACCAGCGGCAGGTTCCCGAGAACCGCGTCCGGAGCATCCTGCGCGGCGAGCCCCAGCCCCTTGCCCGGCAACCACTCCAGGTTGCCGTGCTTGCCCAGGTGCACCACCGCGTGCGCACCGAACGAGTGCTCCAGCCACCGGTAAGCGGCCAGATACTGGTGCGATGGCGGCAGCTCGGGATCGTGGTAGATCGCCACCGGGTTCTCACCGAATCCGCGCGACGGCTGGATGAGCAGCACGACATTGCCGAACAGCAGCGAGCCGACGTAGATAGCGCCTTGGGAAACGTACAGCTGCCCGGGCGGTTCACCCCAGGTCGCCACGACCTTGTCCCGCAACGGCGCGGGCAGCGCGGCGAACCACTGGGCGTACTGCTCGGTGGGCACCCGGATGGCCGAGCTCGCCATCTGGTCCTCGGTGAGCCATTCCACGTCATGGCCGCCGGCGGCGATCAGCCGGTGGATCAGCGCGTCGCCTTCCAAGCTGTCGAGGTCCACGTCGCCGAGGTCGTAGCCGGCCTCGGCGAGCGCGCGCAGTAGCACCACAGCCGACGCCGGGGTGTCCAGTCCGACGGCGTTGCCGATCCGGGAGTGCTTGGTCGGGTAGGCGGACAGCACGATCGCCAGCCGCTTGTCCGATGCGGGCACGTGTCGCAGCCGGGCCAGCGCCACGGCGGTTCCCGCCACCCTCGCGGCCCGCTCGGGGTCGGCCAGATAGATGGGGATCCCGTCTGGGCCCGGCTCCTTGAAGGAGAACGGCACCGACACCAGCCGGCCGTCGAACTCCGGGATGGCGACCTGCATGGCGGCGTCCATCGGCGACAGTGCCGCGTCGCTGGCCTGCCAGGCCGTCCTTGATGAGGTCAGGCACAGGCCTTGCAGCACGGGGACATCCAGCGCGGCCAGCGCTCCCGCATCCCAGGACTCCTCGTCGGCCCCGCCGCTGCCACCCGCGGCGAGCACCGTGGTCACCACCGCGTCGCAACGGCCCAGCAGCGCTCGGAGCCCGTCAGCCTGGGCGTCACCCAATCCGCGCAGGGAGCCGCAGAACACCGGCAGCGCGTTGGCTCCGGCGGCTCGTAGGGCATCGGCCAGCACGTCGACGAAACCGGTGTTCCCAGCCAGCGCATGCGCCCGGTAGAACACGATGCCCACGGTGGGCCGTCCTGGTTCCGGCTCATGCGGGTCGTGCACGCCGTAGTCCGGGGTGGGGGCCGGCGGCTCGAAGCCCTCCCCGGTGAGGAGCAGCGTGTCGGACAGGAACCGGGCCAGCTCGCCGAGGTTCGCCGGGCCGCCGGCGACCAGGTAGCGCAGCGCCTGCGCCGCGACCCCCGCCGGGACCGTCGAGCTCGCCATCAGTTCCGCGTCCGGGGTCGCCTCGCCGCCCAGACAGACTGTCGGCAGCCGGGCGCCCAACAGTGCCTCGAGCCCGGCCTCCCAGGCCCGCCGGCCGCCGAGCAGCCGGAGCACCACCAGGTCCACCCCGTCGAGCAGCCCGGGCAGCTCGGTGGGCTCGGTCCGGGCCGGGTTGGCGAGCCGGTAACCGGCCCCGCAGACCCGGGCGGCGAGCAGGTCGGTATCAGCAGTGGACAGCAGCAGGATCCGCACTCCTGCGAGGCTAACCCCCATGGCCGACATCGATCGCCACGCGGGTTGGGCTGTTCAGGGTGGACGTGTGCACCCACGTCTGCGTGCGCATCCCGACCCCCAGCGACAGGACACCCTCGAAGTCGCCGGTGATCCCGATCGCCATGACGTTGATCAGGTTGTGGGTGCGGACCTGGTGCGGCCCTGGGTACCTCTGGTGACCCTCAGCGTCATGCGCTTGGGCGGGCTCCATCCGGATCTCGGCGAACGCACTTCCGGGAAGCCGCTCACTCTTGCCGGAGCCGTCCTGGGACAGCTCGCCGACGAACCGGGAGCTGACCCGCGGTACCGGACCGGAGAACTCGAGCACGATCCGATCGAACTCGGGGTGCGCCTCCGGGTGGATGCCGGTGAGAGCCGGGATGTCCGGGGCTGATGGTGCCGCCGGTTGTGCCGGGCCAGCGCAGGCCGGCAGCACCGCGGCACCGAGAAGGAAGCCGGCGAGGATCCACCTGCTGATCGTGCCCACGGTGACCTCCGATGGGTCGAGAACTGGGCCTTTGTAATACAGCAGACGTGCAGACGGACGCAGCACCTAGCATGAGCGAACCCGGCGGCCGTACCGCCACCGGAGGTTGGTGGACCACCCCAGCCTCAGGGCGGGCGGACCGTGTCTCGCGTCGGTTCCGGCGCACGTGATCACCGCTAGGCACTCATCGGCCGATGAGTGGATGACATCGCGCTGGGCAAGCGTGGCAGGTAGGGGTACCGACCGCCAAAATCGGGAGGCCAACGTCTTCGCCCTCGCGTGGCATATCGACCGATCAGGACACTATGGGGCGCGGCATATGCTCGTCAGTGTCCTCGGGTGAGCTGCCGAATCATGACCTGCACCGTAGCGACCAGCGTGTGATCATCGCCTGAACTCCTTCGGCACAGGAGCAGGACGTGACGGAGTTCGGTCATGGCCGTCGTGACGTCTCCCAGCATCTGGTATGCGTGCGCGAGATTGATGCGGGCAGTGAGCGTGCGTTCGTCGTCCGTACCGAGAACTTGATCCAGGTGAGTGACAAGGTCGCTGACCTCGGCTCGCGCTACGGCGGCGTGTCCCTGCATCAAGAGGGTCGCTGCGGCCTCGCTGCGGGTGGTGAGCGTGTCTGGATGGCTGGCGCCCAGCACGCGGGTTTCCACGTCGACGATCTGGCGAAGCTCGATCTCAGCGGCTGCGAATTTGCCCCATTCGCACAAGAGGTCGGCAAGTTGGTGATGAGTGCTGACCGTGCGGGAATGCTCGGCACCGACGATGCGGACCATGGTCGCGAGAAGATCGCGTAGCTCGATTTCCGCATCGGTGTGCTGGTGCTGTTGTTGCAGGACGTAGGCGAGGTTCGCGCGTGCGGTGAAGGTGTCCGGATGCTCGGGGCCGGCGGCACCCACGATCGCAGAAAGGATGTGTCGGTACTCGGTCTCGGCGTCGGCGAGATCACCCCTGATCATCAACACGTTGGCCAGGTCGCCGCGGGCAGTGAGAGCGTACGGGTGGCCGCCAGCGCCTGCTCGTGACCAGATGGCCAGGATGTCGCGGATCTCGGCTTCCGCGACATCGAGTTCCCCTTGCGCCATGACGGCGCGAGCGAGCCCATTGCGGGTGACGAGTGTGCT
This sequence comes from Actinomycetota bacterium, assembly GCA_030854185.1. GTDB lineage: Bacteria > Actinomycetota > Actinomycetes > Mycobacteriales > Pseudonocardiaceae. Next base: position 19,092 of record JALYTS010000075.1, read on the forward strand.
GGGGTGTTCAGGGCCTTGTGTCCGTGTTTCAACGGCGAGGATGTCGCCGAACTCGGCCTGTGCCGCAGCCAACTCGCCTCGGTGTAGCAACAGGTCTGCCAGTTCGTGGCGAGCGGCGAGTGTGAGCGGCGAGTCGGCGCCGAGCACACGGGTCATGACCGCACTCAGGTTCTCGAAGTCGCTTCTGGCGTCATCGAGGTTCCCCCGGTCGCGGAGTGCTCTGGCGAGTTCGTGCCGGGCCGCGAGAGTATGTGGGTGCTCTGGACCCAGTACCCGCATCATATGCGGGATGAGGCTTGAGAACTCACGTTCCGCGACCTCGGGTTTCCCCTGGTCGCGGAGTACGCGGGCCAGTTCATGTCGTGTTGCCAGCGAGTTGGGATGGTCGGGGCCCAGTGTTCGGTCCGCAATGCGCGCGATGTCGCGGAACTCTGCCTCAGCTTCTCGGAACCGACCCTGGTCCCGCTTTAGGGACGCGAGATTGTGCCGAGTGGCAATGATGTTCGGGTGTGTGGGGGGCACTCGTCTTGCCCGGAAGCCGAGTGAGGTGTTGTAGTGTTCTTCTGCCGCAGACCACAGCCCTGCTGACCGGGCGAACTGCGCGGCCTGATAGGCCAGGTCCGCTTGTAGCAGGTATTCGTCGCCGTCCGCGTGTTCGGTGTCCGCGTCTGTGAAAGTGCAGTGCGGCAGCAAGAGTCGCCAAGAAGGCCACGCCGCGGGATCGTTCGGGTCGAGTTCGGCAGCGGTCTTGCCGAGCAGCGCGACGCGCAGCGTTCGGTATAAAGCAGCGTGTTCGGCGGCATCCGGCTGGTTTCTGGTGATCTCGCCGACAAGCGGGTGGAGCACGAACGCCTCAGCAGCTCGGGGATCCGCGCTGGTCCGGTGGCGGCGCAGCAGTCCGAATCCGATGAGCCCGTGCACGGCGGCTTCCAGCGCGGCGGCATCCAGATCTGCGAACAGACCGACCTCGCGTTTCATGATGCTGATCTTGAGCACCATGGTGGGAAGGGGGTTCGGTGTGAAGAAGGCGATAAGGCGCAGCAAGGGGCGAGCGGCCGTGATCCCTCGGGATTCCAGCAGATCCAAGGACAGCTCCCATGCGCACGAGAGTCGCCAAGAGTGCGGTAGGGATGAGATCGCGTCCGGGAACGCGGCGTCGAGGGCGGCGTTGTACTCGGCGAACGAGCGAGGGGTTCGCGACTCGGGGAGCGCCGGGTCGCTGCTTGTCCTGGCGAGATAGCTGCCGACGAGCATCAGAGCCAGCGGAAGCCCGCCCAGCCGATTCGCCAGACTTCGGGCCTCGTCGTCGGACCCGGCTTCCGGCGCCAGCTCGGCAAGGACCGCGGCGCCGTCGACGTCGGAGATTGGAACAATGGTTCGCACCACCGCACGTCGCCCCCAGGTCGCCGCTCGCTGGTCCCGGCTGGTCACCAGTACCGTGTTGCCTGCTGCGGGTTCTCGGATCCATCCGGCCAGCAGGTCGGGCTCGTCGGCGTTGTCCACGACCAACATCCACGGCCGGGTGGTCGGACTATGCAAGGTCTGCCACAGCAGATCCTTGGCGGATTCGCCGTTTCGCCACACCTCGCGCGCCTCCGCCCGCGGCGTACCTGCCTGGACGGCGACTTCAAGCAATCCTGCCACGAGACTGTCCCGGGTGGTCGCGTCGACCCACCAGACGGTTCGTCGACCACTCACCTCGTTGGCGATCGCGTAGGCGATGGTGCTCTTCCCGCTGCCGCCCGCACCGCACAGCACCACCCGCCCACCGACCGTGTCCACGAGCGTGGCTAACTCCGCCAACAACTCGTCGCGGCCGCGAATCCGGTGCTCCAGCATGCCCTCGGGTACCGCCACAGACAGTTCGCTTGCACTGGTGTTGCTGCTTCGCCCAGGCCCATCGAAGACGTACGTGATGGAGATGTCACCGAAGAAGTCACGGCCCTGGATCGAGGTTCCGTGGACCGTGTGTGATGAGGGGTTGTCGCCGACCTGAACCCCGGTAGCGCCGTGTGCGTCCACCGTGTACCGCTGTCCGCGACCACGGTCAGCGTCGTCGTCGCTGTCGCGGTATTTGGCCGTGTCGCTGGGCATGCTCGGCTCTACCGCTGGTCAGAAGTGCAGGGTCATGGTCGGGTTGTCACCGATCTGCACGCCCTTGGCCTCACGAAGATCAACGACGTACTTACCTCCCTGGACACTGAGCGGATCGATCTGGGTCAACAAACGTCGGGCCGCCGCTACCAGCTCGGTATCCTCACCCGCGTCGGCGGAGGTCAACACCGCCACCAGCTGCTCGTGGCGGACGATGGGATCGGAGGCGTGCTCATCTAGCACAGCGTCCTCGCGATCATCGCGGCCCAACCTGTGGCGCACCGCAGAAACCAATCGGGTATAGGCATCGTGTACCGCCGCATGCGCCGTATCGGTCAACCCCGCCGTGGCACCCGCCGTCAAGGCCGCGGCCACCAACTCCACTCCAGACACTCGCTGCTCCTTCCGCTCACTACCCGTACCGTCCCCAGTCACCCAGTATTACCTGCTGCCGCCCGAGCGCGTGGATGTCCCAACCCCTCGACTCAAGGTCATGGGTGTCGGGCTCCCAGCTAGCATCCGGTGGCGTGATCGGCGAGTTCTACCCGCAGGCGTACGAGCATCTCTGTGCAGCTCGCCGTGCGAAGTCTGAGATGGCTGCCAGATGGAGTGGCCTACTCGACGGTGGGCTGGTGGATGGAAGCGTGGTCACCAACGACGACGGGACAGGGCGCATCTCGGCCTTGGCAGATTGGCCGGATGGGTCACGCGAAGCCCTCACTGAGTTGTTCGCGACATGTCTTGACGAACTGTGGGCCTGTCTCGACTCCCTGATCACCGAGTCCGTCACGATATTTTCCGTTCGTCAGAGCCTGCGTAATCCCGAGCGACCCCGCTACTTCCCCATGGCGGACTCGGAGGAGGGCCTCGAGGCGATACTCGACGAGTCTTGCCTCGACGGAGTGCTGACCAGGCAGTCCGAAATGGTCATCGACTGCCAGCCGTTCTGGGGCGTCCACGATGATGACCGCATCCAGCGATTCCGTACGAGCTTGCGGCTCCTCCTGGAGTGGACAACCTGCCTCTACGATGGATCGATGGTGGGTGCCTGGGTTACCCCGGTCGAGCCGCAACTTCACGTTACGCCGCCCATCGTGCTCCAAAGCATTGAGCGATCCTCTCCAGGCGAATTGGTCGACGACCGTGACGTGGCTCGTTACACACTCTCTGGCTATGAGTCCGGCATCGACGTGTTCGGTCAGGCAGGGAGCTACATCGACCTTGGCTTTGCCGACGGGTATCAGCCCACGACCGACGAGGACACGTTCGACCAACGCGTCAACCTGGTCATCGACGTGGTTACCCGCTTCGTGGTGTCGTTCGAATGGCTAGCCAACCGGGTTCCCGGATCACGCTTGCTGGCCTCATCTGAGCACGCGAGCACTTGGACGGAGGCGAGCGCCTCACCTCGCCGCTGGACCGACGAAGAGCTCCAAGGCGTCACTTCTTCTGACTTCGGCATCGGTATCGTGTTTGACAATGATCAACTCGCGCTTCTCGTCAGCACCGAGCACGGTGTCTTCGAGCGGTCCATCCCGGCTGCAACGCCACTGAACCGTTACGCGCCACGAGGACCAGCTGCTGAGCGAGCAACGCAGGATGCAGCCGCCACGTGGGGACTTCCGGACTTCGTGATGTCCCCGATGGTGGAACGGAAAGGTCCCGGAGTTCGGGAGATCAGCGACGGTCTCATCGTCACCGGCGATCGAGGACTTGTCGTCCAGGTCAAGAGTCGCGACACGGCACCTACATCAGCCGAGCGAGAGGCCTCCTGGCTCACTAAGAGCGCGTCTGGAAACTCCGGTCTACCAGTCTCCGGTGCGGGCTAGGCGGCGGGACATGATCATGATCATGGCTACGTGGACCATGGCTTCGTGGTGTTGGGGCAGGGTCTCGTAGTCACGGA
>JALYTS010000172.1 GCA_030854185.1 Actinomycetota bacterium
GGACGGCCGGGCCGCCGCTGTCGCCGCCGTGGAAGCTGCGCAGCTGCGCAGCGGCTGCGCATGCGTGCTGGCCTTGCTGGTGTTCGGTGACGGCGAGGCGCTGCGGGCGGTGGCGGGCCGCCCGGAGGTACGGGTGGTGCACGCCGCAGCACCGGATACGCCACTTCAGGACATCGCGATCGCTGCGCTGCTACCCGAGCAGGTCGACCTGGTGGGACCAGTACCCGATGACGGTCCGGTGCCGCCGTGATGTTGTTGTGCCGACGCGCGATGCGCATAGTGAACTCGACAAGACGGACGTTTTCGGCGAGCGGGAACGTCGGTAGCGTCGAGTTCACGACTACTGGCCCGGGGTAGCGCTGCGGGGTCACCCGCGCACTCTCCTGCACAGATCGTACGGCGCGGATCGCACCGGGCACCCAGGATGGTGTGATGAGCAGTCGTTCGGAAGTCGCCGCCGCAGACCAGGCCGCGTACCCGAAACGGTGGCGGGCTCTCGCGGTCACCCAGCTGGCTGGGTTCATGGGCCTGCTGGACGTCAGCATCGTCAATGTCGCGCTGCCGTCCATCCAGCGGAGCCTGGGTGCCTCGGTGGCGCAGGTGCAGTGGGTGGTGTCCGGCTACGCGCTGAGCTTCGGGTTGGTGCTGGTGGCGGGGGGGCGACTGGGCGATGCCCTGGGTCGGCGCCGGATGTTTCTCGTCGCGCTGACTGGGTTCGTCTTGACCAGCGCGCTGTGTGGCGCGGCGCCCAGCGCTGAGTTCCTGGTCGCGGCCCGGCTGCTGCAGGGGGTGGCTGCGGGAATGCTCACCCCGCAGAACTCGGGCCTGATCCAGGTGCTGTTCCACGGCGCGGAGCGGGGTCGGGCGTTCGGCGTCTTCGGCGCCACGGTCGGGTTGTCCACAGCGGTCGGACCGGTGCTGGGAGGCCTCATCCTCACCGCGGCGGGGGAGCAGGAGGGCTGGCGGTGGGTGTTCTATGTCAACGTCCCGATCGGCCTGGTCGCGCTGGTGGCAGCGTGGCGCCTGGTGCCGTCCCGGCAGCGTGGCGCAGCGTCGGTGGTATCGCAGATCGACGTCGTCGGCGCGCTGCTGCTGGGCGCCGGGGTGCTCTGTCTGCTGCTACCACTGGTGGAAGTGGACAGTGGTGGGCTGCGCCGGTTGTGGTGGCTGTTCGGGTTGGCGCCGGTACTGGTCGCGCTGTTCCTTGGCTGGGAGCAGCGGATGGTGCGGCGTGATCGGGCGCCGTTGCTGGACACCCGGCTGCTGTCGGCCACGCCCGGTTACCCGGCCGGAGCCGCGCTGGGGATGGTGTACTTCATCGGTTTCAGCGGGATCTGGCTGGTGTTCGCCCTCTACTTCCAGCACGGGTTGCGGTACACGCCGCTGCAGTCCGGGCTCGCGGTGACGTCGTTCGCGCTCGGGTCGGCGGTATCGGCTGCGGTGGCCGGCCGGCTGGTGGCCAGGTACGGCCGCTGGTTGACGGTGGGAGGGCTGGGCGGTGTCGCGGTCGGGTTGGCTGCTACCGCCGTGGTGCTCGACGTCACGCCCGCGGCATGGGCCGGGCGGGCGGCAGCGCTTCCGTTGCTCATTGCCGGCATCGGCGGCGGCGCGGTGATCTCTCCGAACGTCACGCTGACCTTGGAGTGCGTGGCACCCCAGATGGGCGGTGCCGCGGCCGGAGCCCTGCAGACCGGGCAGCGGATCGGATCAGCCATCGGGACGGCCATGCTGGCGGCGGTGTTCTACGGCGTGGTGGCGCACAGCGGCAACTATCCCGACGCCATCGCCGCGGCGGTGCTCACCGGTGCCGGGTTCGTGTGCCTGGCGCTGCTCGTGGCGGTCTGGGAACTTCGGGTCCGCCGGCGCCGGGCGTTGCTGGCCGGACCGGACGGGGCCGGCGTGGCCCAGGTTGACGTCCACCGGGCCTGACTGAGCGTCGGGCCTGACTGAGCGTCCGGCCTGACTGACCGTCCGCACAGTATTCTGGCTGGTTTATGGGGATCGAGGGGGAGCAGAGCCGAAGACGTCCGCACCTTGTCGTGTGCGGCGACGACGCGCTGGCCTACCAGCTCGTCGAGGAGCTCGTCACTCGGATCGGTGACGAGGTCACCGTGATCTTGCCCTCGGTGCAGCGCAACCATGGGCCCCGGATTGCGGCGCTGCCGAAGGTCCGCATCGTCGAGGCGCCCGAATTGAGCGAGGCGGCCTTCCTGGCGGCCGGGGTGGAACAGGCCAGTGCGTTGGCTCTGGTCGGCCAGGACGACGTCGGCAACATCCACGCTGCGCTTCGGGCGCAGGAACTGAACAGCGAACTGCGGTTGGTGATCCGTTTTTTCAACATGAGTCTCGGTCACCGCATCCGAGCCCTGTTTCCGGGCTGCGATGTGCTGTCCGATGCGGCCACCGCCGCGCCGTCCTTTGTCGCGGGGGCACTGGGCGAACTGGCGCCCAGCTACGTACGGTTACCAGGCCGGACGCTTTACGTCGCCCGGCGAAGCGAGGTGGCGGCGGATCGGGTGATCTGCGGGCTTGCCGATACCCGCGGCGCGAAGAAGCCTGAGCTGCTGCCGACCGATCAGGACAATGCCGATCTGGTGCTCGCGTTAGCCGACAGCCAGGCCACCATGGTCGATGCCGCCACCCACCGCCGACTACGCAACCTGCTGCTGACGCTGCGGTGGCGGGTCGCCGCGTCGTTCAACCGCAAGCTCGGCTTCGCCACCCTAGGACTGTTCGCGCTGCTGGGACTCGGCACTGTGTTGTTCGCCACTGTGGGCCGTTTCTCCTGGGGCGAGGCCCTCTATCTCACTTTGCTCGATGCCGCTGGGGCGGCGCAGCCCGATCCCGGTCTGAACACCCTCAACAAGATCACCCAGACGATGGTCACCATTGTCGGGATCTCCATCATCCCGGTGGTGACCGCCACTGTAGTCGACGCTGTCGTCAGCTCCCGGCTGGCTACCGCCCTGGGTAGTCCTCGCCCGATCGCCGGCCATGTGGTGGTCGTCGGACTGGGCAACGTGGGTACCCGGGTGGTGGCGCTGTTGCACGATCTGGGCGTACCGGTGGTGTGTGTGGAAAGTGATGAGGGCGCTCGTGGAGTGGCGCTGGCAAGAAGGATCGGTCTGCCGATCGTGTTCGGTGACGCCAGCCGAGAAGACACCCTGCGTGCCGCTTACCTGGGCACCAGCCGCGCCTTGGTCGCCGTGACCAACAACGACGTCACCAACCTTGAGGCGGCGCTGCATGGCCGGGCAATGAGCAAGGACCTGCGGGTCGTGCTTCGACTGGTGGACAGCGATTTCGCCGAGCGGGTTCAGCGCAATTTCGGTATCACGATCTCGCGAAGTGTGTCCTACCTGGCTGCGCCGGAGTTCGCCGCCGCGATGTTGGGCCGCCAGGTCCTCGGCACCATCCCGGTCGGCCGCCGCGTTCTGCTCATCGCGGAGGTGCCCATCCACGCGGGTTCCCAACTCGAGGGCGTGGCCACTGACACGGTCAACGCGCCCCGCCAGGCACAGGTGATCGCGCTCCGCCGGCACACCACCGGCAATTTCCAGCTGCCGGCGCCGGGTGACCACGTGCTCGTCAGTGGTGATCGGTTGGTCGTTCTGGCGACCCGCGCGGGACTGGGCCGCATCCTGACTCGCAGCGTCGCGACCAGCACCCCGCCGTCATGATCGGTGGAGCTCCTTGCGGTCCTCCTGGCGCAACAAACCCCAAGCGAGCAGCTGGCGACCCAACTGGTTGATGTTGTCCCGGCCGCTGATCCCGGTGACGCCGAGCTCCTGGAGCTTCTTGCACCACCGGCCGACGCAGTCTTCGACGGCACGTTCCGTGACTGGCCTGTCCTGCGACCGTGCGGCGGATGCGTACTCGGCGGCCTCCCGGTTGCCGACCGCGTCACCGGGATCGGGCAGTGCCAGGAACTTGGCCGCAAGGAGCAATCGCTCGTGGTGGGTCGGTTCGCGCAGCGGGACGGTGCTGGGCTCGTCGTGTCGCGGGGGGTCCAGTGCCGGCGGCCGGGCGCCGTCGATACTGATCGACAGCAGGTAGCGCCCGGACGGTGCCCCGATCCTGATCTCCAGGCCCGGTGGGCTGACCGCCCACCGGGAGTGTGAATCCGGTGTGGTCCGCGGCGGTAGCGGGTTGGCCACTCCCCGCACGATCACGTCGAACGGGCGGCTGCCGCTGTCGTTGCAGACCACCCACAGCCCGCCGCCGTACCGGATGGAGCCCACGTGGCGGGATATGTGCAGGTCGGGGCCGCCGTTGTCACTGTCATGACCGAACCGCAACGCACTGTCGTGCCCCCGCCCGAAAGTGAAAGATCGATGGCCGGGACGCAGCACTGCCACCTCGCGGCCTTGAAAATGGACGACCAGCCCGCTCGACGGCTGCGTCGGCGCCACCATCGGCCACACGTTAACGCCGCACTCCGGGATTGACCACCTGCGGTGAGGGCTGCCCTCTAGCTACCGATGGTGGGATGGCGTTCTACTGGTCTGCGGAGGGTAGCGAAGAACGGGAGACCTAACCGTGGTGCCGAGCCTGCAGACCGTCGGGGCCAGATCAGTGGTGCCAAACCAGGTCGTCGGGCGGTTGCGTCACTACGACTGGGGCACCATGCCCGGCAAGCTCCGGGTGATTCAGGTTGTCCTCGTGTTGGGAGTTGCGCTGGCCGGCGCCGTCGGGGTCTACGCCGCGATCGCGCGGGTGAGTGCCACCGTCGACATCGCAGAGCACCTCGAACCCCTCAATGCCAACGTCACCACGCTGTACCGGTCGCTGGCCGATGCGGACGCCACGGTGGCGGCCGGGTACCTGTCCGGCGGTGTGGAACCCACGGAGATGCAGACCCGTTACCGGCGCGACCTCGACGCCGCGACGGCGAGCCTGGCGCAGGCTGGCACTCAAACCGAGGGAGAGTTGGTGACCGCGAAGCGGATCGCTGACATCACGACCGAGCTGCCGATATATACCGGCCTTGTTGAGCGGGCTCGGGCGAACAACCGGCGGGAGCTGGCGGTCGGGGTGTCCTACCTTCGGAGCGCCTCGAATCAGATGCAGGACGCGATCCTGCCCGCTGCGGCGGAACTGCAACGACGGCAGGCCGCGCGGCTCGATGACGCCTACCGCAGGGCAGGGTCGGTGCACTCTGTCGCGCTCGCAGCCGGTGGGATCAGTTTGGCAGGACTGATCTGGGCGCAGGTTTTTCTGTTCCAGCGGACACACCGGGTGTTCAACATCGGCTTACTGACGGCGAGCGGGGCGGTGCTCGCCGGGTTGGCCTGGTGGACGGTCGCGGGGATGCTCTCGGACAACTCGCTGGACAGAGCTCTGGGGCATAGCCAATCGGTGTCCGACGCACTGGCACCGGCGCAGATTGCGGCGTTGCAGGCCCGCGCTGTCGAGAGCCTCGAACTGGTGACCCGCACGGCTGGCCCCAATGAGCCGGACTTCGACGCCCAGATGCAACTGCTCGACCGCGACAACGGCGCTGGCGGGGCACTCGGCGCAGCTCGACAATTTGTCACTGACCCGCAGGGCGACGCGCTGGTGCAAGCAGCACTCGCCGACGCTCGCGATTACGCCGCAGCACACCGGCAGGTCCGGCAGCTGGATGACGCCGGGGATTACACCAAGGCGGTCGATGCCGCGGTGAACCCCCACCACGCTGGCGCCGCCGCGACGTTCGACCGGCTTGATCTGGCGCTGACCGCCGCGGTCGAACATGAGCGTGCGGTATTCACCAGCGACATCGGCCGCGCCCACCGATGGCTTACCGGCCTACCTGTCGGCACCGGCGGGCTGGCTCTCGTCGCGGTGGTGGGGGTGGCCTGGGGCGTCCGGCAGCGGCTGGAGGAATACCGGTGAGTGCCCGAATCGCGTGCGCCTACGCGGCGTTGGCCACTGTTGTGCTTGCCGGCCTGGCCGGCGACCAGTGGCCAGGCCACCCGAACCTGGAACCGGTCAGGGCAGCTACCTGGCCGGTGCCGGTCGTGCGCCCGGCGGCGGGCAGTTCAACTGCGCGGTCGCCGGACGAGCCAGGCTGCGATCCGCAGAACCTCCGGGCCAGCCTGCGCCCACGGGGCCCGCTGCCGGCACCTGGCCAGATGCCGGCCGGATCCACTATGGCCCGGATCGCGCAGAGAGGTGACCTGGTCGTAGGAGTCCTTGAGGACACCTACCCGTTCGCCTTCCGGGAACCGGATTTACGGCCGGCAGGATTCGACATCGACCTCGCGCGCGACATCGCCGGGGCAATCTTCGGCGACCGGGAGCGGGTGGTGTTCCGGCCGACGCCCGAAGTCAACCGGTTCGAGGTCGTGCGGTCGGGGCAGGCCGACCTGGTGGTTGCCTCGGCGTCCATCACCTGCCACCGGCGTGAACAGGTGGATTTCAGCGCCGTGTACTTCGAGGCGGGGCAACAAGTGCTGGTGAATCGCGGGTCGGCGGTCACCGGCCTGGGCGATCTCGGGGGCAAGCGGGTCTGTGCGGCCCGAGGTTCGACATCGCTGGAGACGATCCTGGCCGCCCCAGCCAAGCCAATACCGGTCGGCGCCGACACTGAGACGGATTGCCTGATGAAACTCCAACTCGGTCAGGTGGATGCGGTATCCACCGACGACACCCTGCTGGCGGGCATGGCCGCCCAGGACCCCCGGACCGAAATCGTCGGTCCGCACCTCACCGAAGAGCCCTACGGCGTGGCGATCAACAAGAACACCCCAGACCTTGAACGGTTCGTCAACGCGGTGCTGGAGCGCCGCGCCGCGGATGGCCGGTGGCGGGCCAGCTACGTGCGCTGGCTGACGCCGCCGGGC
>JALYTS010000236.1 GCA_030854185.1 Actinomycetota bacterium
CCGATCCGACCGATCCGACCGATTCGTCCTAATTTCACGGATCCCGCCCAACACAAACTGCGCACATGAACAGGAGGCCCATGGATGCCTGTAGACGACACCACCTACCCCTTCGTTCCCCTGGCGTACGAACGCCTCGACGAGGAGGAGGCGCGCATGCGTTCCCGCGCCTTCCTGCAATCAATGCAGGGGCGCCGCACGGTGCGCCGGTTCTCGGCCGAGCCGGTCCCCTTCGAGCTGATCGCCAACGCAGTGTTGACGGCGGGCACCGCGCCCTCCGGCGCTCACCAACAGCCCTGGACGTTCGTGGTGGTCACCGACCAGGCGGTGAAGCAGCGCATCCGCGTCGCCACCGAGAAGGAAGAGTGGGAGAGCTACCACGGGCGCATGTCGCCCGAGTGGATCGCGGCGCTGCTGCCCCTGGGCACGGACTGGGTCAAGGAGCACATCACCACCGCGCCCTACCTGATCGTGGTCTTCGAGCAGATCTACGGGCTGGTTCCGGATGGCCAGGGCGGGGAGCGCCAGGTCAAGCACTACTATGCGCGCGAATCGATCGGCATCGCCGCCGGCCTGCTGCTGGCCTGGCTGCGGGCGTTCGGCGAGTTCGGCGCCACCGTGGTGCTCGCCTACCACCCGTACTCGGTGCCGGTGTTCACCTACGTGCAGTTCGGCGGGACCGGGATCACCTCGACGCTGACCGCGGTCGGGGCCAGCCTGGGCGCGGCCGCGGTGGTACTGCTGCTGGCCGCCTACCTGCCCCGGCTGCGCCGCCGGCACCCGGTGCCCGATCCGTTGCCGGAGCCGAGCGCCCCCAGCTCGTCCACCAGCCCGCGGTTGACCTTCGACCTGGCCGGCCGGCTGGGCTCGTTCCAGGTCGAGGTCGCACACACCACCACGAGCGGTCGGCACCTGGCCATCCTCGGGGCGTCCGGATCCGGCAAGAGCCTGACCCTGCGGATGCTGGCCGGGTTGATCCGGCCCACCGGTGGGCAGGTGTGCCTGGACGGTGCGGATGTCACTTCCGTAGCGCCGGAGGGCCGCGGATTCGGCTACGTCCCGCAGGATGCCGCCCTGCTCCCCCACCTGCCGGTGTGGCACCAGGTGATGTTCGGGGTCGGCACCGAGGCTGGGCTGGCCGCCCACTGGATCAGACGGCTGGGGCTGACCGGGCTGGAGGCCCGGTTGCCGTCGCAGCTGTCCAGCGGCCAGCGGCGCCGGGTCGCGATCGCCCGCGCGCTGGCCCGCAACCCGCGGCTGCTGCTGCTGGACGAGCCGTTCACCGGCTTGGACGCCCCGGTCCGCGACGAGCTGCGCCACGAGCTGCGCCGCCTGCAGCGCGACACCGCGATCACCACCGTCATCGTCACGCACGACCCAGTCGAGGCCGCGTTGCTCGCGGATGAGGTCCTGGTCCTGGACTTCGGCCGGGTGGAACAGGGTGGCCCGCAGCCGGCGGTCTTCGCACACCCCGCCAGCCCGACCGCCGCCCGGTTACTCGGCATCCGCAACCTGCACGTCGGCCAGCGGGCCGGCACACGGGACCTGGTCGCCGGCCGGGTACGGATCAGCTTCGGGGCTTCCGCCCTGCCGACCGGCACCACCCTAGACGCGGAGCTGACCTGGTGCATCCGCCCCGAGCACCTGAGGTTGGACGACCTGGTCGAGGAGAACACGGACGGACATCCCGGCACGGTCAATGACGTCGTCGCTCTCGGCGCGGTCGACGAAGTTCTGGTGGCCCTGGACGGTGGCCCGGAGCTGACCGCGCAGACCCCGGCCGGCGATCACCCGGAGCTCGGCGCCCGGTGCCGGCTCACCCTGCCGCCAGCCTCGGTGATCGTCTGGCCCGGCCGAAACATCCCGACCCCGGCCGGCGACTCGCCCGGTCGCCGGCGCACCATGGATTTCACCATGCCGGACCTCTACGACCTGTCCTCCACCCCACCACCCCGGTAGTCCGAGGCGCAGCCTCCTTAGGGCTCGCGCATAAATTAGTCCTGTGTTGCTGGGTGTGTCGCACCGTGATCGGTCTGCCGGTCCGATCGGCCCCGTACCGTGTAGTTCCAGTTGCCGTGGAATTCGTGGCGTTGCAGATGTAGAAC
>JALYTS010000173.1 GCA_030854185.1 Actinomycetota bacterium
GGCCTGCGCGGTGGCGCCCAGCACGTGGGCGTGCTGGTGCGGGGTGACCACGTCGAAGCGCTCCCCACCGGCCATCCGCTGCGCGCCGCCGATGGTCATCGTCAGCTCAGTCCGCTGGGCAGCGAGCTCAGCGAGCGCCCGAGTCAGCGAAGCACGTTGCGGACCGCCGGGCGGGTAGCTCCGGACCGGTTCATTGCGCGGGGCCGGAGGCGTCGTGATCGCGTCCATCAGTGGGCCTCCTGGTCTGCGACTTGTGAGTGGCAATACGAGTCCTAACTCGCATCGCCACTCACAAGTCTTCATAGCAAGTCGAGCAGGAAAGCGATCTCCTGGGTGGCGTACCAGGCCATGTCGTGGTCCTCCGCGTCGCCGAGCGCGAACTCGGCGTCCGGATCACCGAGGTCGGCGGCGTCCACCACCCCCGCCGCGGCGCGCACCGCGTCCTGCGCCTCGGCTACGTCGACGTGCACGGCGGCGACCGCGCCAGCCGGTACCGCCCCGGTGACGGTGACGGCGGCGTCATCGAGATCGGGGCGGTACCGCACCCGTTCGACGTCGGCGGCCACTACGACCCGGCGCGCGAGCGCTGCCGAGTCGTTCTCCAGCTCCGTGGCCAACAGCCGCAGCGAGGCTCGGGCCGCCTCGTTCATCGCCACATACTCCAGCTCCTCGGTGTCCCCGGCGGCGTAGGACTCGCGAAGCATCGGCGTGAGCGCGAAGGCGGTGCCGGCGACCGGTATCAGCTCCCCGGAATCGACCAACGTTCGCAGCATCGCGAGCGTAGCCGGGATGTAGATCCTCATCGGCGAGACAGCGCCCCTCTCTGCGGGTATTCAGACTAGATCACCGCCCACCGTGGACGTCGGATTACCCTTCATCTTGTGCCTCCGCGCGACAAGCAGTTCTGCGCCCCGACCGGCCCGCACGCTGCCAGCCCACGGGACACCTTTATCACCGTCTACGGTCGCAAACCGGTGTTGGAGGCACTGATCGACCCGGCGCTGACCGTCGACAAGTTGATCGTGGCCGAGCACGCCCGCGGCGACACCTTGCAGGAGATTCTCGACGCAGCGGCGCGCCGGCGGGTACCGGTGCAGCGCGCGTCAGCGCACCGAGTGAAGGTGCTCGCCGGCAACGGCCGGCACGACCAGGGCATCCTGGCTGACGTGGTGGCGCCCAGGATGCGCCCTCTGGATCGCGCGCTGCAGACGCTGCAGGCCCCGGCGGCGATCCTGGTGCTCGACGCAATCACCAATCCGGCCAACGTCGGCATGATCCTGCGCACCGCGACGGCTGCGGGAATCGACGGCGTGGTGCTGCCCCGTAGGGGCGTGCCCTCGATCGATCCGCTGGTGATCAAGGCCTCAGCTGGGGTGGCGTTCCACGCCCCGGTGCTGCGCAGTGCCACCGCCGAGGCGGCCTGCACCATGCTGCGTGCCGCTGGGTTCGGGGTACTCGGGCTGTCCGGTTCGGAACCGGGCGCCGGCTCACTGTTCGGCGACTCACCGCCGCCGCGGGTGGCCTACGTGCTGGGCAACGAGACCACGGGTATCTCCCCGGCCGTCGCTGCGCAGCTCACCGGCTGGGTCGGCATCCCGATGGCCGGCAACGTCGAGTCACTCAACGTCGCCAGCGCCGCCGCGGTGGTGTGCTTCGAATGGGCTCGCCGACGCCAGATACCGAAGTAAGCCGATTACCCACAGATCCCACCCGGTTCGGCGACATTCGGCGGCATTCGGCGGCATTCGGGGACAGCACCACGACATCTCGCGCATAATTCCCGCACACCGGGTCGTTGCCCCTCCTCCGACTCGGCGCCCACGGTCCCAGGCTGTCGCCTTGGACCCCCCGAAATTCGGCGTCTCCGGCTCCGCCGTCGACCGACCGCGTGCTGCTCGCGTGGTCGTCGCAGACGTGGAGGGTTACGTTGACCGCGAGTATTGCCGAGCCACGCCCCCAGCTACCAGTGTTGCGCCGGTTGGTGGACATCCTGCCGACGCCGACGCCGACGCCGACCACGGTCACGTTGTCGCTGGCACCGCCGCTGCCGGCAGCCGATCCCACAGCGTCGGTCCTTGCGCAGCGGGTGCTGCGGGCCGCCGTGGAGGTAGTCGGTGGCCGTCGCCCGGCGGGACAACTGTCCGCGGTGTTGGGTCCTGATCTGCTGGCCTACCTGGTCTCGCTGCAGGCGACCGCCGGGCATCTGGAACCGCGAGTCGGCAAAGTGCTCGCTCAGCAGCATCCGGGCGGCGTACTGGAGGCCGTCGCGCTCGTGACACTGAGCACCGGAGTCCGGGCGCTGGCCGCCCGCTTCGAGAAACAAGGCAGCCGTTGGCGGTGCACCGCGCTGCAGTTGCGCCTGACCACCGGAGACCTCGCGACCCGCCGAGGTCGCCGGATCCACCGACCGTGACGGGGGTCAGGAAGTGGCGCTGGGGGGGGCGCCGTGGCAGCGCTTGTACTTCTTGCCGGAACCGCACGGGCAGGGGGCGTTGCGGGACGGTCCCCCGGCGTCGTCGCCGGCGTGGCGACCACGTGCACCAAGGCCCCGCACCTCGGTGCCGCCATCCTCAGCCGGTCCGGTGTAGGTCAGCGCCCGGGACTGCGGCTGCGCCAAGCCGCCGTTGCTCAACGCTGGTGAACCCAGCGCTGCGGGAAGTCCACCGTCCTGGGCTTGACCGTCAAGCTGCGAGAGCGCCGAACCGGCCGGCGCAGGGGTCAGCGGGGCCGGCGCGGCGGTCAGCGGGGCCGGCTCGGGGGCCAGCGGGGCCTGCGACGGGTCCTCGACGATCTCCGGGTCGGCGACCTGCACCGCAACGTTGAACAGGAACCCGACGGACTCCTCCTTCAGGGCTTCGAGCAGTGCACTGAACATTTCGAAACCCTCGCGCTTGTATTCCACGAGCGGGTCACGCTGAGCCATCGCCCGCAGCCCGATGCCCTCCTTGAGGTAATCCATCTCGTAGAGATGCTCGCGCCACTTGCGGTCGAGAACCGAGAGCACCACGCGACGCTCCAGCTCCCGCATCGCATCCGGACCGGCCATCTCCGCGAGCTCTGCCTCCCGCCGGGCGTACGCGGCCCGCGCGTCGTCGAGTACGGCGGCCAGGAGCACCTCGCGGGTCAGGTCGCCGGTGTCGTCGGCGATGGACTCGTACTTGATGCCGACGGGATACAGCGTCTTCAGCGCCGTCCACAGTTGGTCGAGGTCCCAGTCCTCGGCGTACCCGTTCTCGGTGGCGCCGTTGACGTAGGCGGTGAGCACGTCGGTCATCATGCGTTCGATCTGATTGCGCAGGTCCTCACCCTCGAGCACCCGGCGGCGCTCGGCGTAGATCACCTTGCGTTGCAGGTCCATGACCTCGTCGTACTTCAGGACGTTCTTGCGGATCTCGAAGTTCTGCTGCTCGACCTGGGTCTGCGCGGACTGGATCGCCCGGCTGACCATCTTGGCCTCGATCGGGACGTCATCCTCCAGGCGCAGCCGGGTCATGATGGACTCGACCAGCGGACCGTTGAACCGCACCATGAGCTCGTCGCGCAGGGAGAGGTAGAACCGGGACTCACCGGGGTCGCCTTGGCGCCCGGACCGGCCCCGCAACTGGTTGTCGATGCGCCGGGACTCGTGCCGCTCGGTGCCCAGCACGTACAGCCCGCCGGCGGCGACGACCTCCCGGGCCTCCGCCTGGACCTCGGCGCGAGCCTCGTTGACCGCGGCCTCCCAGGCTGCCTCGTACTCCTCGGGTGTCTCCACCGGGTCCAGCCCGCGGGATCGCAGCTCGGTGTCGGCGAGGAACTCCGGGTTGCCGCCCAGCATGATGTCGGTCCCGCGGCCGGCCATGTTGGTGGAAACGGTGACCGCGCCCTTACGCCCGGCCTCGGCGACGATCATCGCCTCCTTCTCGTGCTGCTTGGCGTTGAGCACAGAATGCGGGATGCCGGCGCCCACCAGTGCCTTGGACAGGTGCTCGGAACGCTCCACGCTGGCAGTCCCGACCAGCACCGGCTGACCCTTGGTGTACCGCTGCGCGATGTCCTCCACCACCGCTCCGAACTTGGCCTCCTCGGTCTTGTAGACCAGGTCGCCGTGGTCCTGGCGGACCATCGGCTGGTTGGTGGGAATCGACACCACCCCGAGCTTGTAGATCTGGAGCAGCTCGGCCGCTTCGGTCTGCGCGGTACCGGTCATCCCGGCGAGCTTGTCGTAGAGCCGGAAGTAGTTCTGCAGCGTGATCGTCGCCAAGGTCTGGTTCTCGGCCTTGATCTCCACCTTCTCCTTGGCCTCGATGGCCTGGTGCATACCCTCGTTGTAGCGCCGGCCGTGCAGCACCCGGCCGGTGAACTCGTCGACGATGAGCACCTCGCCGTCGCGGACGATGTAGTCCTTGTCCTTGGTGAACAATTCCTTGGCCTTGAGCGCATTGTTGAGGAAGCCGACCAGGGGCGTGTTGGCCGCCTCGTAGAGGTTCTCGATGCCCAACTGGTCCTCGACGAGCTCCACACCCTCCTCGGAGACACCGACGGTGCGCTTGCGGTCATCGACCTCGTAATGCACGTCGCGCTTGAGCATCGGGGCCAGCCGGGCGAACTCGCCATACCAGCGGGAGGACTGGTCGGCAGGCCCAGAAATGATCAACGGGGTGCGCGCCTCGTCGATGAGGATGGAATCGACCTCATCGACGACGGCATAGCTGTGCCCGCGCTGGACGCAGTCCTCGAGGCTCCAGGCCATGTTGTCGCGCAGGTAGTCGAAGCCGAACTCGTTGTTCGTGCCGTAGGTGACGTCGGCGTGGTAGGCGGCGCGCCGCTCGTCCGGGCTCATCTGAGACAGGATCACCCCGACCTCCAGGCCGAGGAACCGGTGCACCCGACCCATCCACTCCGAGTCCCGCTTGGCGAGGTAGTCGTTGACAGTGACGACATGCACGCCCTTGCCCGCGATCGCGTTGAGGTAGGCGGGCAGCACGCAGGTCAGGGTCTTGCCCTCACCGGTGCGCATCTCAGCGATGTTGCCCAGATGCATCGCGGCACCGCCCATCAGCTGGACGTCGAAGTGCCGCTGCCCCAGGGTGCGCTTGGCGGCCTCGCGGACCACAGCGAAGACCTCGGGAAGCAAGTCGTCCAAAGACTCGCCGTTGCCGTGGCGGCGGCGGAACTCATCGGTCTTGGCGCGCAGCTCGGCGTCGGACCGGCTGGCGACGTCGTCCTCCAGACCGTTGATGTGGTCGGCAATGGCGCGTAACCGGCGCACAGTCTTGTGCTCGCCGGCGCGAAGCAGTCGGGACAGGACCACCGTGGAGACCTCACTCGTATCGGGGCACCCGTTGGAGGGCGGGTCGGCGGCGAGCGGCTGGGGCGTGCCGCATGGCACGTCAGCGCCGCCGGTCTGCGGGCCATCGTATGCCCAGCCCAGCCACGGCGGTATCAGCCCAGCTCAGCTGCACCCACAAACGGCGTGATCGCCGCCTGGGTGCGCTGAGCGGACACGAGATGTCGTGCCAGGCACACAGACGGCGATCAGGTTTTATGGCAGGGGCGTCAGACCAGCTGGATCACGCCGTAGTCGAAGCCGTGCCGGCGGTACACCACGCTGGGCAGCCCGGACGCGGCGTCGGCGAACAGGTAGAAGTCGTGGCCTACGAGCTCCATCTCATAGAGCGCAGCGTCGACGGTCATGGGTGTGGCGGAGTGCCGCTTGTGCCGGACGATTCGTCCCGGCCCCTGCAGATCCGGTGACTGCGCATCCGGGCCGTCCGGTGACTGGACAGCCGGCGATTCGGTCCGCTGGGTGGGCAACTCGTAGTCGAATTCTGGGTCAGGTGGGTCGAGCAGCCTCGTCCGGTGGCCGTTGGTCTCGACTGCGGCTTCGATATCGGAGGTCAGGGTGGCCGCCAACGGCGCGGTGGCCTCGGCGACGGAGGTGGGGTGGCGGCGTCCGTAGTGCACCTTGCTGCGGTCCGCGACTCGACGCAGCCGGTTGTCCAGCTTGCTCACCGCCGCGTCCAGGGCGGCGTAGAAGTCGGCGCCACACGCCTCTGCGCGGACTACCTGCCCGCGGCACCGACCGGTGATCTCCACCCGCTGGCAGCTCTTGGACTGCCGGGGATTGCGTTCGTGGAACAGCTCGACGTCGTAATGAACGGCCTTCTGGTCATACCGTTCGACGCGGGCGAGCTTCTCGGTGACGTGCATCCGGTAGTGATCGGGTACCTCGACGTTCCGGCCCTTCACGACAATGTTCACGGGCGACCTCCTCGCGTTGTCCAACAGGGACTTCAGCGACACCGGGGCACTGCAGTGATGATCGTCGGACGGCAGCAGCGGGGCCGCCCGTGATGATCACTCGGCCGCCGACGTCAGAACCATGGCTTGCTCGCCTCCTCCCGAACGGGCAGCGATGCTGATGACCGGACGGTAGTCCGCCGACGGTGCGCTCGCCAGAGCTTCGCGTCGCGCGTCGCAGGGTCAACGCTGTGGTAGGTATCACGCAGCCGACGGCTACGACAGTGCGTGACACCCGGCGGCCGCGAGAACCACGATCGCTGGCACGTCGACACCCATACGGAGCAGCGCCGCGGCACACGCCGCAGCGGTCGTCCCAGTGGTCACGACGTCGTCGATGAGCACGACGGCCGTACCGGCGGCCGGCAGGCCCGCCCGGCGCGGCAGCACCCGCCCCGCCAGATTCGCCTGCCGAGCCGCCACCCCCAGGCCGACCGAGTCGCGCACCCCGGGCGCCACGCGCAACGCGGGCGCCACCGCGGCGGCCACCCCCGCGCAGGCCAGCGC
>JALYTS010000076.1 GCA_030854185.1 Actinomycetota bacterium
CCGGGTCGGTCCCGCAACCGGCGCGGGACCGCGCTGAAGCGGACCTGGTCGGTTACGCCCGCGACTTCGACCCCCGCCGGTTGCGGATCATCGCGCAGCGGCTGGTCGCCACCCTCGACCCCGACGGCCCAGCACCGGGCCCGAAGCCCAGCGCATCGGACACAACATCCCACACTCCGGCCATCTCAGCTCCCCGCCTTCGGCAGTCAAGGCTCGATCAGCTGCGCGATCCGCAACGCGTAGGCGCACGAATCGGCCGGCGGACCGGTATAGAGGCCCGCCAGCGCCACATGCACCGTCAACGACACCGGCCCGCCATCCATCAACTGCGTGCAGTCGGTGCGGTCAGGATCTACCGAGAGACGGGCACCGGACCGGCCGTTCACCGTGTTGTCCGCAAAACTGGTGAACGCCGGATCATGCCGGCGCGCCCTGTACGAGGCGACGGTTTCGTTGTCCCGCTCCAGACCCATCAGGAAGGGCATGCCGTACAACCTGCAGCCGACCAAGCCGGGCATGTCCAGCGGCTTGCGGCTGTGCACGTCCAAAACCCAACCCGGACAACTCGGCATCGGTCAAAACTGTGCACAGGCCCACCCGGCTGGCGTCGGCCACCCGGGTGATGGTGCGGCCCCAGGCGCTTGGGAACCACAGCCGGCCGACAAGCAGCGCCAATGCGACCACGAGTATCCGCCTCACTGGGACTGGCCCCGAAACATCTGCGTCGGCCTCGGTGACGGTGCGCCCAGCGGCCCGGTGGGTCACCGCCATGTTCCGGAACACCACGACCCGCCGGGTTGGCTGGCCTGCGCGAAACATTGGGCGATTCCGACGACAATTGAGATTGCCCAGAAGCTACGGGATGTCGAGGCCGTACCACGAAACGCAGCCGGTGATGCTCGAGGTGATCCCTGGAGATCCGTCGGCGTGGGATCGCCGCGCCGGAAGGATCGACACCGCCCAAACGGCTGCTGGTGTGGAACGCTCGATGAATGAGCATCTTCTGAAATGAGCAGTTTCGGGACGGCGCCAGGTGATCATCGGGAGGCGCCCGCGACCGGCTAGGTCCTTGACCCCAGGCGGTGCGTTCCCCTCGCCCTGCCACTCGTTTCTGAGTACCGGCGTGCTAGACGCTGCTCGGCAGTGCGTAGCCTCCTCGTCCGACCCGGGGCACCGAGTCTGGCACCGCCCGTCGCCTGAGGAGAACCATGTTCGACACCGACCCAGACGAGATGGAGCGCCGGCTGTCGCAGTGGGCGCGGGGGTTCGCTGACAAGGCCGAGCAGTTCCACGCGATGCGAACCCACGTCGAGCAGGTTCAGGTGACCGAATCCTCTAGGGACGGCGCGGTCCGGGTTACAGTTGACTCTCGCGGGGCGCTCACTGACCTGGCCTTCACTGACAGGATCCGCGATCTATCTCCGCCGGAGCTCGCCGCCCAGCTGATGGCGTGCTTGCGGCGCGCCCAGCAACACCTGGCACCCCTGGTCCAGGACGCCATGCAAGCCACCATCGGTAGCGAGGAGCCACTCGTCGGCAAGGTGGTGTCGGGTTACCAGGAGCGCTTTGGCGAAGACTTGGGACAGCGCAGCTCGGGACCCGACCCGATGGTGCTCGGGCTCGGCGCGATCGAGGACGACAACCCTCCCCAGAATTACTCGCAAGCACCGAGGCGCCGGCCCCGCGCGGCACCGCCTGACGATGAGGAGTACTTCGCCGACCGCGGTTACCTGCGCTAAGGAGCCTGAAGATGGCCGACCAGTACGAGGTGCTCACCGAAGCGCTACGAGAACACGCGAAGAAAGTCGACCAGGTCAGTGACCGGTTGGCGCAGGCAGTCGACGCGGCGCGGGAGATGAACCTGCCCACGGATGCCTACGGCACCTACTGCCAGGTCCTGCCGATGATGCTCAACCCGCTGCAACACCTGGCAACGACCGCGCTGGACAGCAGCCTCAAACGCCTGAGCAGCGCCGCGGCTAACGTCAGGGCAACCGCCGTGGACTATGCGGACATCGATGACGCCAACGCGATGACCCTTTACCGGACGAAGGGAACTGAATAGATGTCGACAAACCCGATAGTCGCTGACGAGGAGCATTCCACTGCTTTCGCCGGAATAGGGATCGTTGATCCAGCCGTCCAATGCGTCAATGCCATTTCCAGCGGGGATTGGGTCGAGGTCGGGATCGACACGGCCACGGCAAGCGTCGACACGCTCAATTACGTTTCAAATCCGGCCGGTGCATTGTTGTCGTGGGACGTCGGGTGGCTGATGGAGCACGTCGAGATCCTGTCTGAGCCGCTGGACTGGCTGGCCGGCAGCCCCGATGCGATCACCGCTCACGCCCAGACCTGGGGCAACGTCGCCGATGAGGTAACCGCCGCGCGACAGGACTACGCGCACGCCGTGTCCGGTGATCTCACGACGTGGCAGGGCGCGGCCGCCGAGGCCTACCGGGCCCACGCCCGGGGCAGCGACCACCTGCTCGAAGCGATGGCCATCGCAGCCGATGGCATCCGCGTCGCCGTCACCATGAGCGGGCTGATCGTTGCCGCGGTCCGCGAGCAAATCCGCAAGATGATCGCTGAACTCGTCGGTTATCTGATCGAATATGTCGCTGAGCTGGTCGCCAGCGGCGGGCTCGCGACCCCTGTGGTGGCCGAGCAGGCCATGACCCTGATCGCCGAGTGGGCCACCAAGATCGCTGACCTGATCGTCAAATTGCTCCGCACCGTCAAGAACCTGACGCCGCTGCTGCGCCACCTAGATGAGATCTTCGGCGCGCTCAAGAAGGCCATGGACGTCCAGTCCGGGAAGTCGTCTCAGGCCAATGGGATTGGGCGAACAACCGACCGATCCCGTCTCTCCCGCGCGCTGGACGGATAGCGTCGGCGACGAAGGTAGGGCTACCCTGATCCGGTGATCGAGGCCAGCGGCACCACGGTGCCGTCGACGCACGATCTCACTGAGAGACTGAGTCGCCTGTTGGCCGGCGAGTCAAGTGTGCTCGTCGCCTACTTGTACGGCTCGCACGCCCGAGGGCGGCCCGGACCGTTGTCCGATGTTGACGTCGCCCTGCTGCTTGACAGCGATGAGGAGCAACGCCGGCTGGAACTCACGGCAGCGATTGCCCATGCGGTCTCGCCAGCGCCCGCGGACATCGTGATCCTCAACGATGCACCGGCCGCTCTGGCGTATCGCGTGCTCCGCGACGGCAAAGTCCTCGTCTCGCGTAACGACCGGGTTCGCGTCGAACACCGGGTTCGGACGATCGACCGCTACCTTGACATGGCTCCAGCCCGGCGCCTGCTGGCGTCCGGCACCCACAACCGGCTGCGTGAGGGCCGTTTTGGTCGACGCTGAGGTCGTCGGCCGGCGGTTACGCGAGATCGGCCGCCAGCTGGCTGCGCTCCGCGACGTCCGCGCGAACGGCGAGAGTACCTTCCTCATCGATCTGGCGCTGCAGCAAGCTCCGTAGCGGCGTCACTGCGCCAGAACGCTGGTGATCAGCTTGGTGCACCAGTCGAGCAGCTCCCGATCGCGCAGCGGCGCAGCGCCGATTCCGCCGGAGCCTTCGCTGGGCCGGGGCACCGTGAGGGTCTGCCCAGCGGAGCGGTACCCCGCCTCGGGGTAAAGCCGGTTGAGGCGCACCACCTGGGAGTCCCGCAGTGTGACCGGAGTGAACCGCAGCTTGGAGCCTTGCACCGTCACCTCCGCCACCCCGTGCGCCCGGCAGACCTGGCGGAAGCGGGCAACGTCGAGCAGGGTCACCACGGGCGGCGGCAGCGCACCGTAGCGATCCCGCAACTCGTCGACGATAGCGGTCAGCGCCTCGCCATCCAGCGCCTCGGCGATCTTGCGGTACGCCTCCAGCCGGAGCCGCTCACCGGGGATGTAGTCGTGCGGCAGGTGCGCGTCCACCGGCAGTTCCACCCGCACCGGCGCCGGCTCGGACGCGCCATCGGACGGGCCCGCGCCGGCCGCACTGCGGAATGCCTCGACGGCCTCGCCCACCAGCCTGATGTACAGGTCGAAACCGACTCCGGCGATGTGCCCGGACTGCTCACCACCCAGGATGTTGCCCGCGCCCCGGATTTCGAGGTCCTTCATCGCGACGGCCATGCCCGCGCCCAGCTCGGTGTGTTGCGCGATGGTGGACAGCCGGTCGTGGGCCAGCTCGGTCAGCGGCGTCTCCGGCGGGTAGAGGAAGTAGGCGTAACCACGCTCGCGACCCCGCCCGACCCGCCCGCGAAGCTGGTGCGCTTGGGCGAGCCCGAGCAGGTCACCGCGCTCGACGATCAGCGTATTGGCGTTGGAGATGTCCAGCCCGTTCTCGACGATCGTGGTACAGACCAACACGTCGTACTCACGGTCCCAGAACCCTGCGACGGTGCGCTCGAGCTGATCCTCGTTCATCTGCCCGTGCGCCACCGCGACGCGCGCCTCGGGCACCAGCTCGCGGATCCGCCGGGCGGCCTTCTCGATCGACGACACCCGGTTGTGCACGTAGAAGACCTGCCCGTCGCGCAACAGCTCGCGGCGGATCGCGGCGCCGACCTGCTTGTCGTCGTAGGCGCCAACGTAGGTCAGCACCGGGTGACGATCCTCCGGGGGGGTGAGGATGGTCGACATCTCGCGGATACCGGCCAGGCTCATCTCCAGAGTCCGCGGGATCGGGGTGGCCGACATGGTCAGCACATCGACGGCTGTGCGCAGCGCCTTGATGTGCTCCTTGTGCTCGACGCCGAAGCGCTGCTCCTCGTCGACCACTACCAGCCCGAGGTCCTTCCAGCGCACCCCCGGTTGCAGCAGCCGGTGGGTGCCGATCACGACGTCCACCGAGCCCTCGGCGAGCCCGCGCAGCACCTCCGTCGCATCGCCGGGGTGGGTGAACCGCGACAGCCCGCGCACCGTGACCGGGAACGGGCGCATCCGGTCGGAGAAGGTCTGCAGGTGTTGCTGCGCGAGCAGGGTGGTGGGTACCAGCACCGCTACCTGCTTGCCGTCCTGCGCAGCCTTGAAGGCGGCCCGCACGGCGATCTCGGTCTTGCCGTAGCCGACGTCACCGCAGACCACCCGGTCCATCGGGACGCCGCGGCGCATGTCCGCCTTGACCTCGTTGATCGCGGCGAGCTGGTCGGGCGTCTCGGTGTAGGGGAAAGCGTCCTCCAGCTCGGCCTGCCACGGAGTATCCGGGCCGAACGGGTGTCCCGGGGAGGACTGCCGAGCCGCGTAGAGCTGCACCAGCTCAGCGGCGATCTCCTTGACCGCCTTGCGAGCGCGGCCCTTTGTCTTGGCCCAGTCCGACCCGCCCAGCTTGCTCAGCGTCGGCAGCTCGCCGCCGACGTAGCGGGTGACCTGGTCGAGCTGGTCGGTGGGGACGTACAGCCGGTCTCCTGGTTGGCCCCGTTTACTGGGCGCGTACTCCACCAGCAGGTACTCCCGGGTCGACTCGGCAGCGCCTTTGACGGTGCGCCGCACCATCTCCAGGAACCGGCCGATGCCGTGCTGCTCGTGCACCACGTAATCGCCGCTGCGCAGCGCCAGCGGGTCCACCGCGTTGCGACGGCGGACCGGCATCTTCGACATCTCGCGGCTGCTGGTGCCACCCCGGGCGCCGGTGATGTCCGCCTCGGTGAGCACCACCAGCCCCAGCGCGGGGACCGCGAAGCCGTCCTCCAAGGTGCCCCGGACCACCGTGACGGTGCCCGCAGCGGGGGGCTGGACCAATCCGTCGGCAGCATGCACCGCCGGCACGTCGGCATCGCGCAACTGCTCGCAGGCCCGGTGTGCGGTGCCGGTGCCGGGCACCACCAGCACTGCGGCGCCGCCGGCGGCGGTATGCGCGCGCAGGTCGGCGAAGGCGCGCGTCACGTCACCGTGATAGGGCTGCGCGGCAAGGATCCGCAGTTGCAGCGAACCATGGGAATCAGTGGTCAGCGGGCTCAGCGTCCACCACGCCAGCCCGGTGCTGCGGGCGTGCTCGGCGACCTCGCCCAGGCCGCGGTAGGCCGACGCCGACAGATCCAGCGTCGCGACGTCGACCGGAGCGGCACCGCCCCCCGCAGCGACCATCCAGGACGCCTCCAGAAACTCCTGCCCGGTCCGGACCAGGTCGGCGGCCCGGGTCCGGATCCGTTCCGGATCGGCGAGCAGCACGTGGGTGCCCGCCGGCATCACGTCGGTGAGCAGCTGCAGCTCCCCGGCGAGCACCGGGATGAGCGACTCCATGCCCTCGGCCGGGATACCGGCGGCGACCTTCTCCAACAGCTGCGCGACCGGCCCGGCCGGGGCCTGCGCGACGAGCTGTGCCGCGGCGGCCCGCACCCCCTCGGTGAGCAGCAGCTCCCGGCACGGGGGTGCGTGCAGCTCGTCGGCGGGTGCCAGGGTGCGCTGGTCGGCCACCGCGAACGAGCGGATCTCGGAGACCTCGTCGCCCCAGAACTCCACCCGAAGCGGATGGTCAGCGGTGGGCGGGAAGACATCGACAATCCCGCCACGGACGGCGAACTCGCCGCGACGATCGACCATGTCGACCCGGGTGTAGGCCAGATCGGCCAGCCGAGCGAGCACGCTGTCGAAGTCGTGCAGCTCCCCGACCCTCAGCCGCACCGGCGTGATCTCCCCCAGGCCGGCGAGCATCGGCTGGATCAGCGATCGCACGGTCGCGATGACCACCCGCAGTGGGGCTGTCGAGTCTGCTGGGCCTTCTTCGGGATGGGCCAGGCGGCGCAGCACTGCCAGCCGCTTGCCCACTGTGTCGGCCCGGGGGGACAG
This sequence comes from Actinomycetota bacterium, assembly GCA_030854185.1. Classification (GTDB taxonomy): domain Bacteria; phylum Actinomycetota; class Actinomycetes; order Mycobacteriales; family Pseudonocardiaceae. Next base: position 6,782 of record JALYTS010000076.1, read on the forward strand.
CCGCTCGTGTGGCAGCGTCTCCCAGGAGGGCAACTCAGCCACCACCCCGGCACCCAAGACCTCGGACAGCTCGGCGGTCAGTTCACCGGCTTCCCGATCGGTGGCGGTGATGGCCAGCACCGGGTGCCCGGTGCGGGCCAACGCAGCGACGACCAGCGGGCGGGCCGCTGGCGGGCCGTGCAGCTCCAGCTCGGCGGCACCGGCTAGGCCGACCAGCTCGCGTAGCGAGGGTTCGGGAAGGACCGCCTCGAGCAGGCCGGACAGGTGAGCGGATGTGGTATGTAGCGCGGTCGCTACGGGCACCGTGGTGAACCTTTCGGGCGCGGGGGTGGTCGACGCGGACCCCTCCCCGGGACGCGACCGGCGCACGGGGTCGGGTACCTACAATAGGCGACGGTCCATCCTCGCGATCGCCTGGGTTGGTGGTTGGTGGTTGGTGGTTGGTGATGGTTGGCGGCAGCGGCGAGGGGGGTTGGTAGTCCTTGAAGGGGATATTACGTGCCATGATCGGCGATCTCGGTAATCAGTCGCGGCCTGCGGTTGTAGGCTGAAGGCGTTCAATCGCTTATCTGGCGGAACTTGTTGGCGGCGAAATACTCATAATGGGGTGGGGATATTGGCGACCGCTGGGGGGCGGGCTGACTGCGACAATCCGGTCAGTCCGACGTGATCCGCCATGACTAGCATCGTGCTCGGCGACGACCACGCGGTGTTCGTGGAATCGTTGGTGGCAGTACTGGTGGGGCAGGGATTCCGGGTACCGGCGGTGGCCCGAAGCCTCGCCGGTACGATCGAGGCGATCCGCCGTCACCAGCCCGATATCTGTCTACTGGGTCGACGCTTTTCCGATGGCGATGGAATTACCGCAATCGGTCACGTTATCGCAGTGAGCCCGGCGACGCGGGTACTCATCCTGGCCGCAGACGGTGATAGCGACGCGATGCGCCGGGCGGTCCGGCTCGGCGCCGCCGGATACGTGCACAAGACGTGTGGCATCCGCAAGTTGGTCCACGCGCTGGAGCGGGTGATCGACGGTGCTGTCGTGTTGGACGCACCCCGGCCCGCGACCAGCGCGCGCTCCGAGGTCTCCGAAGCACGCCGACTCGCCGCTCACCTGACGGCCCGCGAGCGGGAATGCCTCGGATTGCTCGTCGAGGGGCTCGATACCCCGGCGATGACGCTGCGGCTCGGTGTCTCGACGACCACCGTGCGCAGTCATGTGCAGTCACTACTGACCAAACTCGGAGTGCACTCCCGGCTCGAGGCTGCCACCTTTGCGGTGCGCTACGACCTCGTCGACCACGAGCAGCACGGGCCCGAGGGCCGAACGAGGACGGGATAGCCGTGACCAGGGCGATGCCGTTGGGCACGGTTCGCGCGATGGTCCCGCTTCGGGTGCTGCTGGTCGACGACCAGCAGATGCTGATCGAAGCGCTCGCGGCCAAGCTGTCCAGCACCCCTGACCTCGTGGTTGTCGGGCACTGCACGACGCGGGATCCCCATCCCGATGTGCTCGCCACCCTGCTGCGCCCGGACGTGATCACCATCGAGGTCGCGCAGGCCCACGACGCGACCACGCTGCTGGCGGCATTCCACGCGGCGTGGCCGCCGGCACGTGTCGTGGTCCTCACCGCGAGCCGGGACCCGCGGCAGGCTGTCGAAGCGGCGCGGGCGGGAGCCGACGGGTGGGTATCGAAGGAGTCCTCGATCGACACTCTCGCCGATGCCCTGCGCAGCGCGAGCCGGGGGCATGCCTGCTTTCCCCCGGAGCAGCTGGGCCACGTCCTGCGGGACCTACGGGCCGACGTCGGCCGGGTGCAGCACCGGGAAAGTCCGCTGGACGTCCTGACGCCCCGGGAGCGCGACGTCCTGACCTGCCTGGCGCGTGGCCGCTGCCCGGCGGAGATCGCTGACGACCTCGGGATGGCGGCGAACACCGTCCGTACCCACAGCAACAAGATATTCACGAAGCTGGGCGTGCACAGCCGGCTGGAGGCCGTTGCGGTGGCGCGCGGGGCGCTTGGCCGCGACCGGTCTCCCGCAACGGGCGTAGCGGTTGCCCTCTCCGCGCAGGAGCCCGCCGCGACCGCGCAGCCGTAGCGTCGGTTCACACCATGAGCGAAGCGATCGACGCGATCCGCCCGAACAATGGCCCGGACGACCTCCCGGATCACCTCGGGCATTACCCCGGATATGACCCCCTGCCCCCGGTCTTGATGTACCACTCGGTGGCGCCGTACGACCACGACCCGTATCTCGTCACCGTGCGGCCGCACCGGTTCGAACAGCAAATGCGCTGGTTGCACCGGCGGGGGCTGCGGGCCACCTCGATGCGCGAGCTGCTCGCGGCCCGGCGCAACGGCGCCGACCGGGGGCTGGTCGGGCTCACCTTCGACGACGGCTACTCCGACTTCCGCGAGCACGCACTGCCCGTGCTGGCGCGATTCAGCTTCACCGCCACCGTGTTCGTCATCGCCGACCTGCTCGGCGGCGCCAACTCCTGGGACCAGCCGGGTCCCCGAAAGACCCTCATGACGGCCGGGGAGATCCGCCACATCGCCGCCGGCGGCATCGAGATCGGCTCGCACAGTCGCCGGCATGTGTCGCTGACCTCGATCACCACCGCCGAGCTCACCGCTGAGGTCTCGGGGAGCCGGGCGATCCTGCAGGAGGTGGCCGGGCAGGACGTCTCGGGGTTCTGCTACCCCTACGGGCACATCGATGCGCTGGCTGTCAACGCGGTGCGCGCCGCCGGCTACCACTACGGATGCGCGATCTGGCGATCGCCGCTGACCGCTGTACACGCACTGCCCCGGAGCTACATCGGGGACCGCGACGGGTCACTGCGGCTGCTCGCCAAGGTGTACCGCCACCACCTGCGGTACCGACCCCCCACTCTGGGGCAGCGACGCAGGTGAGGCCCCTGACCGTGCTGCATGTGGCGCAGCCCACCGACGCCGGGGTGGCCAGGTATGTCGCCGCGGCGACCGTGGACCAGCTCACCCGTGGCTGGCGGGTGGTGGTGGCCTGCCCGTCCAACGGTCGGCTCGCCGCCGAGTTGGCCGCGCACGGGGTGCCGCGGCTGCACTGGCCCGCGACCCGGCCCCCCGGCGTGGACACCGTGGGCGAGACCCAGCGGTTGCGCCGGTTGATCAGCCAGGTCGACCCCGACGTGGTGCACCTGCACTCGGCGAAAGCAGGGTTGGCCGGGCGGCTCGCGGTGCGCGGGACCCGACCCACGCTGTTCCAGCCGCACGGCTGGTCCTGGCTGGCAGCTCGGGGCGCGACCGCCCGCGGGGCGCTGGCCTGGGAACGCTTCGCGGCGCGCTGGACCGACGTGTGCGTGTGCGTGGGCGAGGGTGAGGCCGCCCACGCCCGGCACCGGCGAGTCGGCACCCGCCACGTCGTAGTCCGAAATGGCGTCGATCTGGCGAACTTCGCGCCGGCCGGCGAGCAGGCTCGCACCGCCGCCCGGGAACGGTTGGGAATCGGGCGCGACGTGCCGCTGGCGGTCTGTCTCGGTCGGATCACCCGGCAGAAGGGGCAGGACGTGCTGGTCACGGCCTGGCCCCAAGTGCGCGAACACTGCCCGGCAGCGCAGTTGTGCATCGTCGGCGACGGCGACCTACTGCCGGCGTTGCGGGGCGACACCCAGCCTGGCGTGCGGTTCGTGCCGCAGGTGACCGATCCCCGACCCTGGTACGCGGCGGCCGACGTAGTGGTGCTGCCATCGCGCTGGGAGGGCCTGTCGCTGACCCTGCTCGAGGCGCTGGCCAGCGGTTGCCCCGTGGTAGTCAGCGACATCCCCGGCCTCGCGGAGGCGGTCAACACAGGCGTGGGCGCCCGGGTGCCGGTCGGCGACTCCCGCGCGTTGGCCCAGGCGCTCGCCCGTCGGCTCACCGATGCCGACCTGCGCGCCGCCGAGGGACACGCTGCCACGCTGGCTGCAGGAGCCTTCGACGCTCGCCGCACCTACGAGCAGCTCGCCGCCGTCACAGTCCAGATCACCCAACCGTCAGTCCGGGCCTGGCTGCTCTCAGGGTCCCGAGCTCAACAGCAGGGTTGACCGGCGGCTGTGTGACAGCTCTGCTGTCGAGTTCGGGAACTAAGGCGCACCTGGAGGGCCCGAGACGGGCGGGTGCTGACCGTGGTCCGGGCCGCGTGAGCTAGCTCACTTTTGACGATCACCGATGCACGACGGCGGCGATTGGGCCGGGGCTGCTTGAGCCGACCCCCCTCCGATACCGGATCGCTGTCCACCGAACGGCGTAGGTGGCCTACTGCCGATGACGGAGGACCAGGCGCCTGGCTGATGCCACGGTCGGAGTAGCACATATCCACAGTCGGGGGGAATTGTGGCCGAGCACCGGCTTTCGCTTGCGATCAACGGGCGTGAGCGACTTCTGGAGAAGCGGCTCGTGCCGTTCTCGACGCCGGACGAGCCGAACGAACTGTCGCCGCATGGGCTGCCCACCGGTAACGGGGCCGCGCGGTTGGGGCCGGTCGCGATTGTGGGCCTCGGATACGTCGGGCTGCCGACGGCTCTGGCGCTGCTCGGCGGGGCATCGCAGATCACCGGCTTCGACGTCAGCGTGGACCGGCTGCGGGCCATCGAAGCCGGTGACGTCGACCTCGGCGACCTCGACCGGGCTCGGCTGGCAATGGCCCGCAGCGACGACGACTTCCGGCTCACCAGTGACAGCGCCACGCTGGCCGAGGCCGACGCGGTAATCGTCTGCGTGCCCACCCCAGTGGATGAGCACCACATTCCGGACCTGTCCGCATTGCGCAGCGCCTGCGAGACCGTCGTGGCGTACGCCCACCCGGGGCAGACGATCATCCTGACCTCGACCAGCTTCGTCGGCACCACCCGGCAACTGCTCGTCGAGCCCCTCCAAGCCCGTGGTCTGATCGCCGGCACGGACGTCTACGTCGCCTTCAGCCCGGAGCGCATCGACCCCGGCAACGCCGACCACCTCCAGCGCGAGACGCCGCGGGTGGTCGGCGGCGCCACCACCCAGTGCAGCCTGCAAGCCGCCCGAGTGATCGGGCAGTTGACCGACTCGGTGTATCTGGTGAGCTCCCCGGAAGCCGCCGAGTTGACCAAGCTGTACGAGAACATCTTCCGCGCGGTCACCCTGGCGTTGGCCAACGAGTTCGGCGACGTGTGCGGCACGCTCGGGTTAGATCCGATCGAGGTCACTCTGGCGGCGGCGACCAAGCCCTACGGCTTCCTCGCCGCGTTCCCCGGACCCGGGGTGGGCGGGCACTGCATCCCATGCGATCCGCACTACCTGCTGTGGCAGCTGCACGGGCGCAACCGGCCGACACCGCTGATCGAGCAGGCCATGCAGTCCATCCACGCGCGCCCAGCCCGGGTCGTCGAGCGGGCCGCTGAGGTTCTCGCCGCCGACGGCCGGCCACTCGCCGGCGCAAAGGTGATCGTGGTCGGTGTCAGCTACAAAGCGGGAGTCAGCGACGTCCGGGAATCGCCGGCGCTGCTGATCATCGACGGCCTCGCGCGGCACGGTGCCCACGTGGGCTACCACGACTCGCTGGTACCGGTCGTCGAGACTCCCGATGGCCCGATGCGGAGCGCCGCAGCCCCCGCGGGAGCCGACTGGGACCTGGCGGTCATCCACGTGGTGCATCCCGACGCGGACTACTGCTGGGTACGGGACTGCCCGCGGGTGCTCGACGCGACCTACCTGTTCGAAGGCCTGTCGGACAGCCCAGCACAGCGCAGCGTGGTGTGAGCACCGATGACCCGCGCACCGCACGCCCAAATCCCGACGCCGCAGCTGGACACCACGACACCGGCGGTCATCCTCAAGCTCGACCGCAACGTCATGCACCACGGCGGCCTGGGTGCGATCCGCAGCCTGGGGCGTCTGGGCGTGCCCGTCTACGGCGTGCACGAGGACGCGTGGGCACCCGCGGCCAGATCCCGCTACCTGCACGACCGATCGATCTGGCGGCCCCCGGTCGATGATGCCGAACGGGTGCACGCCGGGCTGGTGACGCTCGCCGAGCGGATCGGCCGGCCGGCCGTCCTGATCCCCACCGACGACGCCGGCGCGATCTTCCTCGCTGAACACGGCACCGAGCTGCGGCGATGGTTCTTATTCCCGGACCCGCCGAGCGACCTGCCCCGGCAGCTGGCCGGCAAGTACACGCTGTACCAGGTGTGCCGCCAGCTGGGCGTGCCATGCCCGGCGGCCGCGCTGACCGGATCCCTGCACGAGGCCCAGCGCTTCGCCGACCGGGTGGGGTTCCCGCTGGTCGCCAAGCTGGCCACGCCGTGGCGGTCCAGCAGCGCAACGGGGCCGCGCAGCACCTCGGTCGTGCACACCCGCGCGGAACTCGCCGATACCTGGCGAGCCTGCGCCGATCAGAAAACCTGGGCCGATCAGGAGCTGATGCTCCAGGAATACGTGCATGGCCAGGACTACTTCTTTCACGGCTACTGCGACATCCAGTCGCGCTGCCGCCCCGGTTTCGTCGGCATCAAGGAACGTTCCTACCCGGCGCACGCCGGGCTGACCAGCCTCGGACGCTGGGTGGACAACCCGCAGCTGCACCGCCAGGCCACTGAGCTCTTAACCCGGCTCGGGTTCCGGGGCATCGTCGACCTCGACTACCGCTTCGACCCCCGGGACGGCCAGTACAAGCTGCTGGACTTCAACCCGCGACTCGGTGCGCAGTTCCGGCTGTTCTCCGACACCGCGGGCGTCGACGTGGTGGTCGCGGCGCACCTGGATCTGACCGGGTGCGCGGTGCCGCAGGGTTCAGCACGCGTGGGCCGCCGTTTCCTGGTGGAGAACTACGACCCGATCGCAGCGCTTGCCTACCGGCGCTGCGGACTGGATTTCCGGTCCTGGGTGAGGTCGCTTCGCGGGGCCGACGAGCTGGCCTGGTTCGCCAAAGACGATCTCGCACCGTTTGGGCTGATGTGCCTGTGGATGGGTTGGCGGGCGATGACCCGCCCGCTGCGCGGCGCACCTCGGCCCGTCACTACGCAGCCAGTCGCAGGAAAGGCCCGAATATGAACGATCCGGTTGAGGTTGCCATTGTCGGCGCCGGTCCCTATGGCCTGTCGCTCGGTGCTCATCTGCGCGCCGCCGGCGTGCCATTTCGCCAGTTCGGGCTGCCGATGCAGCTGTGGCGCGACACGATGCCGGCCGGCATGTTCCTCAAGTCACAGGGATTCGCCTCCAGCCTGTCCGACCCAGCCGGCCGGCACACGTTGCGCGCGTTCTGCGCGTCGACCGGCCGGGACTACGCCGACTACGGCCTGCCGGTGCCGCTGGAGACCTTCGTGGCCTACGGGGACTGGTTCCAGCGAGCGGAGGTCCCGCACCTGGAAGAGCTGATGGTCAGCGATGTGACCCGGGCCGACGGGAACTACCAGCTCACCCTGTCCGACGGGGGCACCGCGCTGGCGCGCAAGATCGTGGTGGCCACCGGAGTGCAGCACTTCGCTCATCTGCCCAGCTCCTTGGCGGCGCTACCAGCGCAGATGTGCACGCATACCAGCGCGCACGACGATCTGGGGGTGTTCGCCGACCGAGAGGTCGTGGTACTCGGCGCAGGCCAGTCCGCGCTGGAGTCAGCGGCGCTGCTGCACGAGGCCGGAGCGAGGGTCACCGTGGTCGCCCGCGCGCCAGAAGTGGTGTGGAGCGGCACTCCGCTGCCCGGTCAACGCTCGATCCGTCGCCGGCTCCGGGAGCCGGAATCCGGGCTGGGCTCGGGCTGGGCCATCTGGTTCTACTCCAACCAACCCGACCTGTACCGCCGGCTGCCGGCCACCCAGCGGGTCCGGACAGCGCGGACCGCGCTGGGCCCGGCCGGCGCCTTCTGGTTGCGTACGCGGGTGGAAGGCAAGATCCGCACGCTCGCCGGGCACTCGGTGCGGTGGGCGGACCCTGGCCCGGCGGGCGCGCAGCTCGGGCTGCAGGTCAACGGCGCGGTCAACGGCAGGGGTACCAGGGAGATCACCGCCGATCACGTGCTGGCCGCCACCGGCTACCGCGCCGAGCTGGATCGGCTGACCTTCCTCGACGCCCGGCTGCGGTCGGCCGTGCGGACCCTGGCAGGCACTCCCGACGTCGGCCCGGACTTCCAGTCCTCGGCGCCGGACCTGTACTTCGTCGGACCCGCCGTGGCACCGACCTTCGGACCGGTCATGCGGTTCGTCTACGGCGCCGACTTCGCGGCCCGCACCGTGGCCCGCGCGCTCACCGCCATCCCGGCGCAACGGTCCACCGTGGGAGCCCGCCGGTGACCACCTCACTCGCCCCGGCGTCAGCGGGACGGCTGCGTCGCGGCGCGCCGGCGGCTGCGCTCCCGATGGTCCTGCCCATGGCGGACATCGCCGGGCTCGTCACGGCCGGCCTGCTGGTCGGGGCGTCGGGGTGGGTGACGGCGGCCTATGCCTGTGCGGTGCTCGCGCTGCTGGTGGCCGACGGGCAGCACCGGCTCCGGATCTGCCGGCGGGTGTCCGATCAGCTGCCGCGGACCGTGGCGGTGGCGGCGATGCCGCTGCTCGCGGTGCTGCCGTGGACAGGATCCGACGGGCTGCGACTGGCGCTGATCTCCGCCGGATCGCTGGTCGCTGCCCGCGCCGGGGCCTGCACAGCGCTGAAAGCCGCGCACCGGCGTGGGCGGCTGCTCGAACCGGTGCTGGTCATCGGCACCGGTGCCACCGCGGTGCGGGTCGGGCAACTGCTGCGCGACCACCCCGAACTCGGCTTGACGCCCTGTGGTTTCGTGGACCAAGGGTTCGTCGACCGCGGGTTCGTGGACAGCCAGCACCGGGACGGGCTGCCGCTGCTCGGTGAGCTGTCGGAGTTGGCCGACGTGGTCACGGGCTACGGCATCCAACGCGTCATCGTGTGCTTCCCGGCTGCCCGGGATGCGGACCTGGTGCCGCTGTTGCGGGCCTGCCGGCAGTTGCCGGTGGACGTCTGCGTCGTGCCGCGGCTCTACGAGCTCGGCTCGGCGCTGCCCCGGGGTTACCTCGACGAGCTGGGCGACATACCGCTGGTCCCGCTGCGCCGTCTCGGGGCCAGCCGTCTCGGCGCCGGCGCCAAGGCCGGCTTCGACTTCATCGCCGCGGCGGTGTTGCTCATCGCGGTCATGCCCATACTGCTCGCACTCGCCGTCGCGGTCCGGCTCGACGGTGGCGGCCCGGCGCTGTTTCGGCAAACCCGGGTCACCCGCGGCGGAGCGACGATGGAACTGCTCAAGCTGCGCTCCATGATCGACCATCCCGACTCGGACACCCGGTGGGCGGTGCTCCCTGAACAGACCAACAGCCTCGGTCGATGGTTGCGTAACACGCACCTCGATGAGCTGCCGCAACTCGTCAACGTGCTGCGCGGGCAGATGTCGCTGGTGGGGCCACGGCCAGAACGCCCGTACTTCGCGGCCCGGTTCGAGCAGCAGATACCGCGATATGGCGACCGGCACCGGATGCGCACCGGGCTGACCGGATGGGCCGCAGTCAATGGGCTGCACGGAGACACCTCCATCGTCGAGCGGATCCGCTTCGACAACTTCTACATCGAGCACTGGTCGCCATGGCTGGATCTGGTGATCTTGGCCCGCACCCTGTGTCCCCTGCAAAACCTGGGCACCGTGTCCTGGAGAGGAAGCAAGTGAAAGTCCTTCACGTGATCACCGGGCTGGGTGTGGGAGGGGCGGAGCTGCAGCTGCGGTCGCTGCTCCAACACACCTGCCACCAGTCCGACGTGGTGACGCTCTACAACCCCGGCCCGGTCGCTGGGATGATCTCCGGGGACGGTGTGCGGGTGCGCGACCTGGGCATGACACGCAACACCGAGCTGTCCGTATTAGGACGCCTGACGAGACTGATTCGAGCCGATGGTTACGACGTCGTGCACGCCCACCTGTACCGCTCGTGCATCTACGGCCGGCTCGCGGCCCGGTTGGCGGGCACGCCGGTGGTGGTGACCACCGAGCACTCCATCGGCGAGACGCACCTGGAGCGCCGCCGGATGACCCCGGGTGTGCGCGCCCTCTACCTGGCCACGGACCTCTGCTCGGACACCACGATCGCGGTGTCGGACGCGGTGGCGCAACGGCTGACGAAATGGGGAGTGCCCGCTCGCAAGATCGAGATCATCCCGAACGGGCTGGACTTCACCCGGGTCGCCTACGACGCCGCCGCCCGGACCCGGATCCGCGACGAGTTCGCCCTGCCCCGCGACGCCTACCTCATCGGCGTGCTGGGCCGGTTGGACCCGATCAAGCGCTTCGACCTGGTGATCAGGGCCGCGGCGCCGCTGCTGGACGATCAGCACCGGCTGTTGATCGTGGGTGACGGGCAGATCCGGCCCGAGCTGGAAGCCGAGGCGCAGCGCCAGGGCGTCGCGGAGCTGGTGACCTTCGCCGGTGAACGCCACGACGTGGCCGCCTTGCTGTCGTCGCTGGACCTGTTCATCGCCTCCTCCGAGCAGGAGACCTTCGGGCTGTCGGTGCTGGAGGCACTGGCCAACGGCATCCCGGCGCTTTACACCACCTGCCCGGCGCTCGATGACATCGAGACCACGCGGGCCCGGCAGGTACCCGGCGACGTCGAGGGGATGCGCCGGGAGATCGCCGTTGAGCTGGCCGGTGGGCGCCGCCCGCGGGAGGGCGTGCCCGCCATCGGCGAGCGCTACAGCATCGAGTCGGTGGCCCGCCGCATCGACGACCTTTACAACCGGCTGATGGCCCGGCGCCGACCGGACGTCTCCCGCGTCGTGCCCGATCCGATCGGAGGAAACCGATGAAAGCTTTGATCACCGGCGGGGCCGGTTTCATTGGCTCGCACCTGGCCGACCACCTGCTGACCGCGGGACACGACGTCGTCGTGCTCGACGACCTGAGCACCGGATCGCCGGCCAATCTGTCCTCGATCAGCGAGCATCCCCGGTTGCGCTACGTCGAGGGCTCGGTGCTGGACGAGGCGCTGGTCGACACGCTGGCCGGCGAGGTCGACACGATCTTCCACCTCGCCGCGGCCGTCGGGTCTTTCGTCATCCGGGATCGGACGTTGCAGAGCCTGCGCACCAACATCCACGGCACTGAGAACGTCCTCATCGCGGCGCACCGGCACGGAAACCGGGTGCTGATCGCCTCCAGCAGCGAGGTGTACGGCAAGAACACCAAGATCGGCCTGTGCGAGGACGACGACCGGGTGGTGGGGTCGCCGCTGCTGCACCGCTGGTCCTACTCCGAGGCCAAGGCGGTGGACGAGAGCCTCACCCACGCCTACGTCACTGAGCTCGGCCTGCAGGCGGTGATCGTCCGGCTGTTCAACACGGTGGGACCCCGCCAGAGCGGGCGTTACGGCATGGTCATCCCCCGGTTCGTGGCCCAGGCGCTGTCCGGGGCGCCGCTGACCGTCTTCGGGACGGGCGCTCAGATCCGCTGCTTCTGCCATGTGTACGACGTAGTGCCGGCATTGCTGGCGCTGGTGGAGGCGCGTGACGCGGACGGCACCGCGGTCAATGTGGGTAGCACCGAGCAGGTGTCCATCGCCGGTCTCGCGCTGCGGGTACTGGCGTTGACCGGGTCTTCCAGCGAGGTCGTCCACCTGACCTACGAGCAGGGCATCGGCCCGGGGTATGAGGACCTGCAGCGACGCGTCCCGGACTGCACCAGGGCCCAGAAGCTGATCGATTTCCGGCCGGCCCGGACCCTGGACGACATCCTGCGCTCCGTTATCGACGAGCAGAGCCGGCCGGGTCTGACACCGGCCGCGGTGCGCGGATGATGACCAACACTCGGGTCGACCCTGGGCGCGGCGCCGCCGGCAGCGCGGGGGGGCAGCGACGGTCCGGGAGGCGGGGCTTGCTGGGCGGATCGGGCTTTCTCATCCTGCTGTTCCTGGGCGCGGTGGCGTTGCTGGTCACCGTGCCGCGGATGCTCGGGTCGGGCGACAAGCCGGCCAGCCTCGTCGTGGGGTCGCTGCCGTTCTGGAACCTGGCCGAAGGACCGAACATCGTGGCGGCGAACCGCGGCAGCTTCAACGAGGCCTCCCCGTGGATCTACGGGATCACCGGGAACGCTCAGATCGTCGCCCAGGTGCCCGAGCGGGCCGCCGAAACCGCGGCAGGCATGGAGCAGCTGCGCAAATCAGGGATCCCGCTGGTGCCGACGATCGCGAATGTGACCAACGGCCAGTGGGCCTACCAGCCGGTCGCCGCCATGCTGCACAATCCCGCCGAGATGACCCGGCACGTCAACGACGTGGTCGCGCTGGTGCAGCGGGAGGGCTACGCCGGGATCGACATCGACTACGAGGATCTGCGCGCCGGTGATCGGGATGCTTTCACCACCTTCGTGACCCAGCTGGCTGACGCGCTGCACGACAAGGACAAGATCCTCTCGATTGACGTATTCGCCAAGACCACCGACGCCGGCGAAGATCAGCGCAACGTCGCGCAGGACTTCGCGGCCATCGGTGCGGCGGCTGACCAGGTCCGGTTGATGGCCTACGACTACCACTGGGCCGGATCGATGCCAGGACCGGTTTCGCCGATCACCTGGGTCCGCCAGGCGCTGGACTACGCCAAGACCCAGATCCCGGCCGGGAAGATCGTGCTCGGGATACCGGTCTCCGGTTACGACTGGGTAGACGGCCAGGCCGAGGTCGTCAGCTGGCTGCAGTGTTTCGGGCGCACCAAGGCGTTTCACGCCAACTTGCAGTACGACCGGCTCAGCCAGTCACCGTCGTTCAAGTACACCGACGCCCAGGGCCGCGAACACGAGGTCTGGTTCGAGAACGCCGAAAGCACCGCAGCCAAGCTCGAAGTCGCGAAGACCACCGGGATCCGCGGGGTCTACCTGTGGATGATCGGCGGCGAGGACGACCGGACCTGGGCGACCCTGCACAAGATCATGCCCGTGAGCTCTCCCAGCGCTGAAGGGACGTCGCGCTGATGCCCTGGTGGTCGATAGCAATCATCGTTTTCGGGGTGAACTTCGCGCTGTGGGCCAGCGTCGGTCTGGCGCGGCTGCTCGAGGAGTCCTGGGCCAACCGCGGCCGCCGCGGCCGCGCTCGTAGCAGTCCGTCGATGACCGTGGCCGACGTGGCGGTGCTGATCCCCGCGCACAACGAGGAACTGGTGATCGAGAGCAGCATCGCGGCGATCGCCGAGCTGGTGCCCCGGTGCAACGTCCACGTGGTCTCCGACGGCTCCACCGACCGGACGGCCGAGCTGGCCCGCCAGGCCGGTGTCAACGTCATCGAAACGCGCACCAACCTCGGCAAAGCCGGCGCCCTGGAAGTGGCGATCGAGCGCTTCGGGTTGGTGCAGCGGTTCCAAGCGGTGCTGCTGTTGGATGCCGATACGACCATCGAACCGGGATATTTCGACGCCGCACTGCCCCATTTCGACGACCCCCAAGTCGTGGCCGTCGCCGGCGCGGTCCGGACCCACTGGCATGGCCGCGCCCTGTCCCTGGTCGGCAAGGTGTTGGTGTGCCACCGGGAACGCATTTACGCGATCAGCCAACGTTTGCTGAAGTTCGGCCAGACCTGGCGGTTCACCAACGCCACCCACATCGTGCCCGGTTTCGCCAGCATGTATCGCACGGCTGTGTTGCCGCAGATCGAGATGAACCCGCCCGGCTTGGTGATCGAGGACTTCAATATGACGTTCGAGATCTACCAGAAACGGCTGGGCAAGGTGGCGTTCAGCCTCGGAGCGGTCGCGGTGACCCAGGATCCCGACAACCTCCGCGACTACGTCCGCCAGATCAAGCGCTGGGGGCTGGGTCTGTGGCAGACGGTGCGCCGGCATCCGCCACGGTGCAACCTGTTCAGCGCCATGCTCACCGTGCTGCTTCTCGAGCTGCTGACCAGCAGCATGTTCTTCCTGCTGCTGCCATTGCTGGTGGTTGTTCTCGCCTTGCCCGCGGTGTACCCGGACGCCCTGCTGTGGCCCGGGATAGCGGCTGCGCACGACGCGGTCGCCGCGCACATGACCCTGCAAGTGCTGCTGCTCGCGGTGACCGGTGCCGACCTGGCGCTGACGTGTGCGGTCGCGTTGATCGAACGCAGGCTGCGCTTCCTGGTCCTGTGGGTGTTCTTCCCGTTCCTGCGGGTGCTCGACGCCGCAGTCGCGCTGTATGTGTTCCCCCGGGCCTGGTTGAGCTCCACCGGGCGGTGGACCAGTCCAGCCCGCCGGGCGGTCTCGATGCGGCCGGCGCTGAGCGACAAGATGACACTGAGTGGCCAGATGACACTGAGCGATCAGATGAGAGTGTCGGGGGCGGTGACAGCATCGTCGACGGACTAGGCCCGTTCGACGGACCGGGCGACATGGGTGGATTCGACAACGTCACGCAGATCGGGTTTTGCCGCCCGGAGCCTTGCCGTCCGAATACCATGCCGGGCACAGTTGATCCCGTGACGTTCGTGCGGGTTCTACTCGTGGACAGTCACGCGATGCTGACCGATGCGCTGACCGTCCAGCTGTCCACCACAACTGATCTGTGGGTCGTCGGTAGCGCCACTCCCGACGACCCGCGCCTGCTGGATACGGTCCGCACCCTGCGCCCCGACATCGTCACCACCGAGGTCGGGGCCGCGACTGTCGCGACCGGCGGGATGCTGCGGAAACTGCGGGCCGCCTATCCCCCGGCACATCTCGTCGTCCTCACCGGTAGCCACGACAGTGCCCATGCCGTCGCGGCGGCGCGGGCCGGCGCCGCCGCCTGGGTGTCCAAGGAGAGCTCGCTGGATCACCTGCTCGAGGTCCTGCGCGGCGTGCCGCTCGGTCATGCCTACTACCCACCGGCCCAGCTCGGGGTGGTGCTGCGCGAACTACGCGACGACGTGCGGCGCGCCCGCGACTGCAGCGCCCGGCTCGACGTGCTGTCCCACCGTGAGCGCGAGGTACTGCTCCACATGGTCAATGGCAAGCCGGTGAGCCGGATCGCCGTCGAGTCGGTCGTGTCCACCAGCACCGTGCGGACCCATGTGCGCAGCATCCTCACCAAACTCGGCGTGCGCAGCCGACTGGAAGCGGTCAGCGTCGCCCGCGCGGCAGGTCTGCGCCCCGTTGCCGACTGACCCGCCCCTGCGGGCGATGGTGACCGGCGGGGCCGGCTTCATCGGTTCGCACATCGTTGACGCGCTCCTCTTGGACGCAGGCGCCGACGTGCTCGTCGTCGATGACCTCAGCGGCGGCACAAGTTCACACCTGGAACACGCGGTGGGCCGTGGCGCGAAGGTGGCCGAGCTGGATGTCCGAGACGGAGCCGCCGTCGAGGCAGCGTTCCGATCGTTCAGACCGGAGGTGGTGTTCCATCTCGCGGCCCAGATCGACGTGCGGGTCTCGATGGACCAGCCGGCCCGCGATGCCGCGATCAACGTGCTCGGGTCGGTGAATGTGTTCGCCGCCGCCCACGCTGCCGGCGTGCGCCGGGTGGTGAACACCTCCACCGGTGGCGCGATCTACGGCGCGACCGACGTGGTGCCCACACCGGAGGACGTGCCGGCGAACCCGATCTCGGCTTACGGCCTGAGCAAGCTCACCGCAGAGCGTTACGCCCGCTGGTTCCGGCGGATGCGCGGGCTGGACGTCGTGACATTGCGGTACGGCAACGTCTACGGCCCGCGGCAGGATCCCCACGGTGACGCCGGTGTGATCGCGATCTTCTGTGATCGGGTGCTGGCCGGGCACCGGCCGATCGTCTACGGCGATGGGCGACAGACTCGCGACTACGTCTTCGTCAGCGACATCGTGGCCGCCAATCTGGCAGCCGCCAGCGCCGGTGGGCTGGCCCACGACGAGTACAACGTCGGAACCGGTACGGAGGTCAGCGTGCTGGAACTGGTCCAGGCGGTCGTGGCGGCCGCAGGCGTCGACCCCACGGCTTTCGAGCCCGACTTCGCCCCGGCCCGCGCCGGCGAGCTGGACCGCAGCTGCCTCGATGTCACCCGCGCCCGCCACGACCTGGGCCTGCCACCTCCGATGCTGCTGGCCGCAGGCCTGGCCCGCACCATTAGGGCGCTGCGCGGCTCGTGAGTGGCAAACAGTGTCATGAC
>JALYTS010000018.1 GCA_030854185.1 Actinomycetota bacterium
TTTCATTGCAGGGTGGTCCGGGGCAGCCGGCGTTGCCCCGGACCACCCAATGATTTACATACCTTCCGAACACCCAGCGATCATCACGACAAGCGGAGGTCGCGTGAACAGCGATCCGGCAGGGGCGTCGGCGGGTTCGCACGATTCGACGTGGAGACAAGCTGACCGCTTGCTGCTCTCGACGGGTCGCCAAGGTGGCTGGTGGACCTGGGTCCTGGCGCTGGCCACGCTGGTCTGCGCGGGCGCGGACATCCTGCTGCCCACCGCGATCGGTCGCGCCCTGGACGCGCTGCCCGGTGGAGGCCACATCACCTGGGCCCTGCTGGCCTGCGCCGCGCTGATCGCCGCCATGGTGGCTGGGAAGGTCGTCGGTGACATCGCGACCGGACAGAGCACCGCCCGGTGCACGGCCTGGCTGCGGATGAGCCTGGTCCGGCATCTCGTCGCGATCGGCCCGGCGGCTTCCCGCCACTTTGAAACCGGAGACCTGGTGACCCGGGTCACCCGCAACGCCAGCGAGGCGGGCCAGGTCGGGATGACCGCGGTCATGGTCGGTGTGGGTCTGCTACCCCCGGTCGGCAGCATCATCGCGTTGACGTTGATTGATCCCTGGGTGGGGCTCACCGCGCTGGCCGGTCTGCTGGCGATGGCCGGGCTGCTACGAGTGTTCGTTCGGGACAACACCGAAACCATCCGGGGCTACCTGCACAGCCAAGGACTGATCGCGGCGCGGCTGCTCGACGCGTTGTCCGGCGCGCGCACGATCGCCGCCGCCGGCAGCATCGAACGCGAGCGACGAAGGATCCTCCAACCGTTGCCCGGGCTGCGCGAGCACGGCATGGGCATGTGGCGCAACCAGTCGCGGATGACCGGCCAGGCCGCCGTGATCGGGCCCCTGCTGCAGCTGTCCGTGGTCGCCGTCGCCGGGTTCGGTGTCGTCGCCGGCCGGCTGAGCGTCGGCGAGCTTTACGCCGCCAGCCGGTACGCGTTGATGGCCGCCGGCATCGGCTCGGCCGTGGGATTTCTGAACAAACTGTCCCGAGCCCGGGCGGGCGGCCGGCGTGCGGCTGAGGTGCTCAGCGAGCCGGTGCCCCGATACGGCGACGCGAGGCTGCCTGATTCGTCCGGTAAGGGCGGCCGGCTTGAGTTCCGCGGCGTGCGGGTGTCGGCCGCCGGGGAGACGATCATCGACGGGCTTGACCTCGTCGTTGCGGCTGGCGCCACGGTGGCTGTGGTCGGCCGGTCCGGGGGCGGCAAGTCGCTGCTCGCCGCGTTGGCCGGCCGGCTCGCCGATCCCGAACAGGGCCACGTGCTGCTCGACGGTGTGCCGCTGCCCGAGCTCTCCCAGGAGGAGCTACGCAGCGCGGTGGGCTTTGCCTTCGAGCGTCCGGCGCTGGTGGGCGACACGATCGAAGATGTGATCAACTTCGGGCCGGGCGGCCGCACCGCGGCGGAGGTCCGAGCGGCCGCCGCCACCGCGCGCGCGGATACCTTCATCGAGAGGTTGCCGCAGGGATACCAGACCGAGTTGGCAGCGGCCCCGCTGTCCGGTGGTGAGATGCAGCGCCTCGGCCTAGCCCGAGCCTTCGCGCACTCCTACCGGGTGCTCATCCTCGACGACGCGACATCCAGCCTGGACACCGTGACCGAACGGCAGGTCGGCGCCGTGCTGGCCAGCGGGGACCGGAACCAAACCCGGCTGATCATCGCGCACCGGGCGGCGACCGCCGCCCGGACGGATCTGGTTGCCTGGCTCGACCGCGGCAACCTGCGCGGTCTGCGCCCGCACAGCGAGCTGTGGCGCGACCCGGACTACCGCGCCCTGTTCGGCGCCGAGGCAGTGCCCGCGCAACCACTCGGGGTACCGGCATGACCTCCACCACGATGCCGGCGCAGCGCAGCTCCGCAACGAACACCGTCCCCGGGGTGCTGCTGGCCGCACTGCGCAGGCACCCGCAGGCGCTGGTGCGGTTTGCTGCGTGGTCGGTGCTGGAGGTGCTACCGCTGCTGCTGTCCGGCTACGGCGTGGCGCACGCGCTGGATGACGGATTTCTCGCCGGCCGGCCCGCTACCGGAGCGGCGTGGCTCGGTGTGCTCGCTGTGGCGGTGCTGGCAGGGGCCCTGGCCACCCGCCGGGTGTACCGGATTCTCGCGCAGATCGTCGAGCCGTTCCGCGATCACCTGGTGGACAACGTGGTGGGAGGTGCGCTGCAGCGATCTATGGTGCTGGGCGGGCGGCCCGATTCGGGTGCGGTGGCCCGGCTGACCCATCAGGTTGAGGTGGTGCGGGACAATTTCGCCGGCTTGCTGCTGCTCACCACCGGCTTCCTGGTGAGCACGGTCGGCGCAGTGATCGGGATGGCCACGCTGACCGGGCTTGTCGGGCTCCTGGTGTTGCCGCCGCTGCTGGTCGGTCTGACGGTTTTCCTGGTTTCCCTACGCTCGATGATGGCCCGGCAGCGCGATCACGTGCTCACCGACGAGGCGGTCGCCGAGTCCGCCAGCACGGTGGCGCACAGCCTGCGCGACGTGGTCGCCTGTGGTGCCGAGGACCGGGCCTGCGCGCAGGTGCAACGTCAGGTTGACGCGCACGCGGATGCGGAGCGGACGCTGGCCCGGATGACGGCGATCCGCACGCTGTCGGTGGCGGTCGGTGGCTGGCTGCCCGCGGTGGGCCTGCTGTTCGCGGCACCGTGGCTGCTCGCGACCGGCTCGACGCTGGGCACCATCGCCGGTGCTCTGGTCTACCTGACCCAGGGCCTGCTGCCCGCGCTGAAGTCGCTCGTCGACGGGCTGGGCGCGGGGGGCCTGAAGCTGGTGGTCACCCTGGACCGGCTCATCGAGGCGGGTGAGCGCCCGGTACCCCCTGCGACGGCCCAGGGGCGCGCACCCCAGGGGTACGACCTGACACTGGATGGTGTCACCTTCTCCTACGGCCGCCACGCCGAGCCGGTGGTCAACCATGTGGACCTCCTGATCCCGCAGGGACAGCACCTGGCCATGGTCGGTCCCAGCGGTGCGGGGAAGTCCACCCTGGCGGGGCTGCTCGCCGCGACGCATATCCCCGACCGCGGCAAGGTTCGCCTAGGCGGGGTGCCGGTCGGGGATCTCGATTCGCAAACCCTGGCCAGTCACCGGGTGTTGATCCCCCAGGAGGCGTATGTCTTCGTCGGGACAATCGGTGAAAACCTGCGGTACCTGAATCCCGCCGCTACCGGAACCGAGCTCGATACCGTTGTCGACGCGCTGGGCCTGCGCTCCGTGGTAGCGCGCCTAGGTGGATATGACGCTGTGGTCGATCCCGGCACGCTCTCGGCCGGCGAACGCCAACTGATCGCGGTGGCACGGGCGCACCTGACTCCGGCGCCGGTGCTGATTCTGGACGAGGCGACCTGCCACCTGGATCCGATCGCGGAGGAGCGGGTAGAGCGGGTCTTGGCGGCCCGAGGTGGCACCCTCATCATCGTCGCGCACCGGATCAGCTCCGCGTTGCGGGCGCAGCGGATCGTGCTGATGGACGGCGCCAACATGATGGCGGGCACCCACGGAGAACTGCTTGCGAATGCACCGCTGTACCGCGACCTGGTCGGCCTTTGGGACTTGGGTCAGGGCCCGGTGGTCGGGGCACAATGGTAAGGGAAACGACGGGCCGGAGCTCACTTCAGTGGCCGGCCCGTCGTCACCAGAACTGTCAGATCCAGCCCGCCTCGGCGGCGATGCGAATCGCATCGATCCGGGTGCGTGCCTCCAGCTTGGTCATCACGCGCGAAAGGTAGTTGCACACGGTCCCGCGGCTGAGAAAGAGCCGTTGGGCAATCTCGGTCGGCGACGCCCCTCCCGAGGCGAGGTCAAGCACCGTGAGCTCCCGGGGAGTCAGCGGGCTACCCCCCACACCGTCGCCGCAACCGCGGTGCCGGCGACCGTCGGCCAACGCGGTGCCCTCCGCATCCCGCCACCGCCCCGACGCCCTGCGCCGGGCTACGGTCACCGGGCCATTTGGGCACATGCCCACACCCAAGCCCGGCAGTCGACACTGCAACACCAACGCACCGACGACCAGCCACCGGGCCGCCACGTAGCGGGCACAACCCAACTGCCGATCACGCCGACAGCTGCGCAACCTCGCTGCTCGTGGTGTGACTGATCAGGTGATCCCAGAAGAGATCGTGTCGGGGTCGGGCCGGGTGACCACATCACCGAGATCTCATCCGACTCGTCGCTCACCGTGGGACTGTCCTCGTCGGTGACACGGGTGTGAGCTGGTCGGTCACGGAACCGAAAGCTAGGAGAGGTTCGGTTACCGCCCGGCCCCGGACCGGTTAGGAGTAGGCAAAAACTGGTAGTAGACGGGCGCAGTCTTTGGAATCCAGGACATTCTAGACGTATGACCGACGACACGTCGCGACCGCAGCATTCCGGCGACTCTGGCGCGCACCCCAATCCGGCCTGGCCGGCGACGGGTCACCCCGCGTCGTCCGGGCCGCCGAGGCAGCATCCGGCATCGGGTAGAAACCATCCTTACGGCTCCTCCCCGACCCTAGGCGGAGCTCTCACCGACGCCTGGCCGACACCCGCCGGGGCTGTGGCACCGCCCACTACCCCGATTGGCCTGCCGGCGTCAGACGTTCCCGGACCGCGGCGCGGTCCGGGAACCGTCGTCGGAGCCGTCGTGCTGTCGCTGATCGTGGGCCTGGTCGCCGGAGGTGTCGGGGGCGCCGTCGGCTATCAGTTGGCCGGTACCGGGGCCCGTGCTACCGGCGCGCTGGATGCAAACCTGCCGAATGGCTCGGTCGAGCAGGTGGCGCAAAAGGTGACACCCAGCGTGGTCCAGCTCCGGGTGCACGGGTCCCAGGTGGCGGCCGAGGGCAGTGGGATCGTGCTGAGCGCCGACGGGCTGATCCTCACCAATAACCATGTGGTGGAACCGGCCGCGACCGGCGGTCAGCTTGCAGCCGTGTTGCAGGACGGCCGCTCGGTGCCGGTCCAGATCGTCGGTAGGGCGCCGACCTTCGACCTCGCGGTGGTGCGGGCCCAAGGCGTCAACGATCTGACCCCGGCCCGGATGGGAAGTTCAGCTTATGTCCGGGTCGGACAGGAAGTGGTGGCGATCGGGTCGCCACTGGGTCTGTCCGGCACCGTGACCAGCGGCATCATCAGCGCGCTGGACCGCCCGGTGCGGGCCGGCGGTGAGGGCAGCAGCCAGGACACCGTGCTGGACGCGATCCAGACCGACGCCGCGATCAACCCAGGTAACTCCGGTGGCCCGCTGACCGACATGCAGGGCCGGGTGATCGCCATCAACTCCGCCATCGCCTCGCTCGGCTCCGATGGCGGGCAGGTGGGCTCGATCGGGTTGGGCTTCGCGATCCCCATCGACCAGGCCAGGCGGATCGCCAACGAACTCGTCCACACCGGTCAGGCCACGTCGGCGATCCTCGGGGTGACCGTTCCCGCCGGACGGCCAGAGAACGGCGCAGCGACGATCCAGAAGGTCACCCCCGGTGGTGCCGCCGCCGCTGCCGGGATCCAGCCCGCGGAAATAGTGACCAAGGTGGGCGACCGTTTGATCGACAGCGGGGACAGCCTGGTCGCGGCCATCCGCTCGTACCCACCGGGCTCCCAGATCACGATGACCGTCAAAAACTCGGCTGGGGTTGCCCGACAGGTCCAGGTCACCCTGGGCGGTCAGCAGGTCGGGACCCCATGACAGTGTCGGCGTCGTGAGCGCGGCCGGGCGGGTGGCGGCCATCTTGCGGGTGGGGCAGAATCTCGCGATCATGGCGCTGCATCCCCGGGTTGATGACGTTGTGCGCACCCACCTCGACGAGATCGACGCGCACGCGCCGGGATTGCTCGAGGGCCTTTACCTGACCGGGTCGGTGGCGATGGGCGACTTCCAACCCGGCCGCGCGCTCTCCCGCCGCGGTCCCTCCGGAGCCAGCGCCAGCGATATCGACTTCGTCGCCGTGACGTCCCGACCGCTGACCAAGCTCGACGTCACCGCAGTCAACCGCGCTCACGCACAACTCGCCCGCAACCGCTGGCGAGCATCCTTCGACGGCCTATACCTCACGTGGTCGGACCTACCCCGCGACCCGGCGGACGTCGCGTGCAGCGCGCACACCCAGGTGATCAGGTGCGGACCGGTGGCCAGTTCCAGGCCAACCCGGTCGTCTGGCACGAGCTCGCCCAGCACGGCCTGGCCATGCGCGGGCCCCGGCCGGAGACGCTGCGAATCTGGACCGACCGCGACACCCTGACCGCGTGGTCCCGGACCAACCTGAACACCTACTGGCGGTGGTGGCAGCAGCGCAGCTCAGCGCCGATGTCCCGGGCGGGCCTGGCCTGCTTAACATCCTGGGGGCCGACCTGGGGCGTCCTGGGCGTCAGTCGCCTGCACTACACCGTCTCCACGGGTCTGATCTGCTCGAAGACCGACGGCGGCCGCTACGCCCGCGGCTTGCGACCCGCACTGGCACCGTCTTATCGACGAGTGCTTACGCATCCGCCGCAGCCTCCCCGGCCGCTCCGCTTACCGCACTCCCCTGACACGCCGCCGCGACGCCCTGAATTTCATCGACATGGTGATCAGCGACGTCGGCTCACCGTGACTCGGGCAAGATTGGGTGATACCAACCGACGCGGGCCAAGAAGCCCGAGGCCGAAGCAACACTCAGCTTGTGCCAACAGAAGTTACCCGACCAGGTCACGGCCACCCACCCAAGCGATCTTCGATGTCAACGACAAGCCGTCACATCGCCTGGCACGTAGGCAGCGGCGCGCAGGCCCAGCAGGACCCGGATGGGTAGTCGTCTCGCCCGCCCCGTTCGAGCCTAGGACGCCGTGCACGTCGCTCGCACCGACAGTGAGATCGAGCGTCAGGATCTCGCGGCACGCCACGGACGGCCGTACTCGACTGGCCATCGAGGTGGCGTGGCGACGAAGCCACCCCGGCAGCACCGAGGGCGCCAAGACTGAATCTTTAGGTCACGATGCGGATAGTTCCCGACGGGGCCGCGGACGTCGTCGAACGGTGAGCTCAGCCAATCCGGCTCATTGCGGTGACCTGGCTCCATGGCACCGGGGAGACCTTCACCACATCGCCGCTCTGTGGTGCGTTCACGTAACGCCCGCCACCGACGTACATGCCGATGTGGGTGATCGGCGAGTACAGAGCGATCAGGTCGCCGGGCTGTAGCTGGGACTGGCTGATGCTGCGACCCATCCGCGCCTGCTCCTGGGCTGAGTGCGGCAGGCCCGACACGCCAGCCTGCTGGAAAGACCACTTCACCAGACCCGAACAGTCGAACGTGGCCGGGCCACCGCCTCCCCAGACATAAGGCGAGCCCTGCTTACTCAGCGCGGCGCGCACTGCTTGGACCGCGGCACCGCTACCAAGCACGTTGATCGGGAAGCGAATGTCGCCGCCGGAAGTGTAGGAAGCCCGGTCCTGGCGACTGAGCTGCGCGAGCCGCTGCTTGACGACCTCGATCTGACGGTCCATCTCGGTGCGAGAACGGGTCAGGTCGCCTTCAAGCCGCGCGGCGTCGTGTTCAGCTTGGCCAGCCCGCGCCGCTGCGTCGTTGGCGGACAACTGTGCCTGCCGGGCCTGTGCGACGGCACCGGTAAGCCGGTCTAGTGCATTCTTGTTGTCCACCGCGAGCATGTCCAGCGCCGACATCTGGTCAAGGAAGTCCTGGGGGGAGTCGCTGACCAGCAGAGCGGACAGCCGGTTGAGTCGCGCACCCTGGAATGAGGCATTGGTCAGCCTGTCGACTTGACCACGGTACTGACCCTGGACCACCCTGGCGCGTTCCGCAGCCGCGCCAGCAGCGTTGACATCAGCCCTAGCCAGCTCCAGGTCGGCACGGCGCGAATTCAACTGGTCGCGGGCGTAGTTCCACCGCTCGGTCAGCACCTCAGCCTGCCGGCTCAGCTCGGCGAGCTGCTTCACAGCAGTGGAGGCGTCTCCGGGCGGTGCGGGGTCGGCGGTGGCAGCAGTCGGCGTCAAAGCGACCAGGGCGATCACGGTGACGGCGGTCATCGCTGCAGCGACACTGCGCCTCACAACACCGGGCCTCAGTACACCGTGCTTCAGATGATGCGGCGACACGTCGCGGTTGTCTCCTTCTTCCCTCGTACCGCCTATCGGGTTTATCCGACGAGTTCAGGCCGGGAGTGGACGCAAGCCCTACCGGGAGGGCTAGCGCCCACTCCCGGGTTCACCAGGAAAGGTGGGTCCCCGGCGACCTGCGTTGCCGCCCCGGCTGCGAGGCACCTACCGCAAGGTCTCGGGAAGATTACGAAAGGTTACCGATACTGTCACCACGGGTACGTCACCGATGGGGCAAAGCGGCTACTGGGCACGATGGACGTCACCGCAACCTGGAGCAGTGTTCGGTCCCGCCGATCAGCACGCGTGTCGTCTGGACCACTCACCCTGGATTGCGGACCGCTCAGCGCCGTTGCGCAGATGGGCACCACTATCGGTCCCCGCCCATGTTGCTTCGTGATGCCGCCTGAGCAGTTCTACGCCGCAACGGCTCGGCGGCCGAACGGGCGCTCGATCGTCCGCGTTGGCGGGCCAGCACGTCATGGCGTGTTCGGCGCGGACAGCAGGTTCGGCGTGCACGATCGCGGCAGTCAGCCGGGGCACGGAGTGGAGGAGTTGGTGCTCCACGTCGTGGGCGATGTGGTGAGCCTGCTCCACAGTCAGGGTGAGCTCCGACCCGCAGCGACCACACACACATGATCCCCACCCTGGGGATGGATCAACCGCACCACTGCCTCGTACCCGGCCACCGCCGCAGACGCGGCGATGATCAGAATCATCACGACACCGGCGAGGTCCTCGGCGCAGCCCAGGCCAACAGGTGTACCGCCGGGTGGCCATCCGGCGGCCGAGAAGGAACGCGATCCCTATCGGTAGGGCGTCAGCGCGTCGGCGAAATTGTGGATCGTGTCTCCCAGCAACGCCACCGATCCGCTCAACAGCACCACAAACAGCTGGGCGGTGATGCGTTGGCTGGGATGATCAGAGTCGACTGCGGTGGATGCTGTGATCAGATGATGGGGGCCAGTTCGGTGAAGGCTGCGGGAGCCGATGCCTCGGGTCCAAGTGGTTGTCACTCAGTTCGTCACTCACTAGCCCAGCAGCCCGGTCGCTGCTCCTCCCCCTTTGCCCGGGGACTGCTCAGGAGCGTAGGGCCGCTCCGCAGGGGCCAGGATTGAGTGACAAGACCGCTTGGGTCGGAGGTCGGGTTGTCTACCAGGATCATTCGGAAATGGCTGGAGGGGTGGCCGCCTCTGCAGGCCACCCCTCCGGTGCTGGGCGCATTGCACGCGATCGCGTGATCGCGGGGGTACTGCGACTACGAGGAGGTGCAGTGGCTGCCCGGCACCGCGCTGAGCGTTGCCGTCAGTTATGCCGGTGCCCGTTCGTAGCCAACGGTACCGCATGTGATCATCGGGTCAGCCAGCTGTTGTGAGCTCAGCCGCCGTTGGCGCTGCCGCCGTTGCCGCCAGTGGCGTCACCAGCGAGCGCTGTCCCGGTGCCCAGGACGCCGATGCCGCTCAGCACGTTGACACCGAGGCCGCCCTGGGCGCTGCCACCGGCACCGCCCTTGCCGCCGTCGCCGGCGCCGCCGGTGCCGCCGGTGCTGCATATGGACATGACGGTGCGCGCGGGGAGCAACTCCACGTGCTGTCCGTCGATCTCTACAAAGCTCAATGCGTAAGACATGCATTTCCCCCTTGGAGTGGGCGCCCAGTGGCTCGGGCACAGAACACTTCATCGATGTGTTGCCGATTCAGCTAATCCCCACCATGGCGAGGACAAGGTCGCCTGACAACGTGCATTTGCCACCTAATTTTACACGCCGTCACGTAGCTGTGAGGCCGGTTTTTTCGACTACTTTGTTAGTGGCGAGCAGTTGCTGGGCTTCCAGCAACGTCAGTACCTACCGCTTGACGTCGCGCGGGCCTTGCCCAGCTGTCATCCGTCTGCATTGTTGCTGGTGAGCGCCCATGCTGGCCGCGAGCGTGGGTAGTGGGACGCTGCCGCGGCGCGGCGAGTGCAGCGTGTGGGGCGAGCCCGTTTCAGCCGACATGAGACGGCACATGCGCCGTTTGAGGCGAAGCCCCGTTTCTACTACGCGGAATCGCTGGCGATGTCTACCTAGCGTCCGTCGGCTCTGGTTACATTGCGGTATCGACGATAACGCAGTGCTGATCGCTTTTGGGCTACCTCACCCGCGAACGGTGTGTCGTGCGACCACCTAGCCACCCTCCACTCACTGTACTCAGTAGTTGCATAAGCTGTCACGTTGCCGTTGCCGTTGCAGTGGCGAACGGGCAGTGAGTCTATCTGTATCGGGCGATCGACGAGCACGGGCAGGTCAGCGATGTTCTGGTCCGGAAAAGTGGATCTCGCGGCGACGCGCCGGTTCTTCACCAGCGCGCTCAAGCACGGCCTACACCCGGGCGAAGTGAGCACCGACCGGGCACCTGCCTATTCGCAAGTGCTCGACGAGCTGTTACCCGCAGCCTGTCACGTCATCGAGCAGTACGCGAACAGTTCCATCGAAGCCGATCACGTCCCGGTCGAGCTGCAAGCGCCGAACCAGAACCCCATCGCGGCGCCGGCGAAGCATTGTAGAGGCACGCTCAGCCCAGGTTCTGCTGGTAAGTCCGCCGGGACAGCCGGATCGCGGCCGGTACCCCGCCAGCTCGCCGCGCATGCAACGTAAAGTCGGAGGACTCATGGCCACGTCGGTGCCAGTGCCGATCGCGATGCCCAGATCGGCCTGCACCAGCGCGGGGCGTCGTTGACACCGTCGCCGACCATGGCGACAAGCTCGCCGGCGGCATGGTCGCTCAACGCAGACGTGATCTGGGGGTGAAGTTGTGGCCAGGACCAGTGCCTCGGTGCGCTGTGATCACCACGCTGCGTGTGTAGCGGCGGTGACCATGGCTGCCCTGGTTCTGACTGCTTGTGGTGCCAACCCTTCCGGCCCGGCTCCAGCGACGGCTCACTCTGCTGGGCCGACATCGATCCCGGCGGCGCCCGTGTCACCGGCCTCGCCGGCTGACGTCGCGCGGCGACAGGCGATCGCTGCCTACCTGGGCATGTGGCAGGACTTTGCTGATGCCGCCGCGACGTCGGATTGGCGGTCTCCCAAACTGGTGCAGAACGCCACCGGTGATGCACTGTCTGCGCTGTCCCGTGGGCTGTATGCCGATCACTACAACGGGCTGGTGTCTCGCGGGAGGCCAGTCAACAACCCACAAGTGTCCTCTGTGGACCCAGCGGACTCTCCAACCAAGATCGTGATCGCGGACTGCGGTGACTCAACAAACTGGGGGAACTACCGCGCCGACAACGGGCAACCAGCCAACGACGGGCCCGGCGGCAGGCGGCAGATCAACGCGATCGTGAAAAAGGCCGTGGACGGTTCGTGGAAGGTAACGGACTTTGGGATCCAGCCGATCGGGACATGTTGAGTCGAGTGATCATCACCGTGGGAGGAGCGGCGCTCCTCGTGCTGGTGAGCGGGTTACGCTTTCGCGGATCCGTGGGGCAGCGTGGATTGCGGGCAAAGTCCGACCCCTGCTTGTGAGCTTGGCGCGGGCCAGGGCGGAGACGATTCCAACCGCTACAGCGGCAATCTCGCTCGGAAACCACGTCCCGGCGTGCAAGGAGATCAGCCGGACGGGCACGATCCCGTTGTCGGTGACGCGGAAGCCGGTGCACTGCTCGTATGTACGCACCGGCTACTAGCCACCGCTAGCGGTGAGCTGAGCAGCGGCGGGATCCGTGTTCGCCGACCATTGGGCCTCCGCCGCGGCCACTACGAACTGGGGACCGAGGAAGTCGTAAACCTACGAGTCCTGGCTGCCTTCGACGAGCTGGCCCTGGCGATCTGACCAACCGGCGGCAACCCATTCGACCTGATCCGCAGGATGGTGGCTCCTCCCGTCGGTTGTCGGGCTGAACACCGGAATCAACGGGCGAACGCGTGCCAGCTCTGCCGCCGACTCCTGGTTGCCGTCGTCGTTGAGCCAACTCCTCACGGAAGCCGCAGCTCAGCGCTGTGAATCAGGGTGGGGATATGGGTCAAGTCCCCCCTCGGACACAGACACTATGCACACGGATGATGTCAGTCCGGTTTCGGCCGGTACGGCGTGTCAGGCGGGTCAGAGGCTGGACCCGGCCACCGCACTGGGCTGATTGAGTGACGTCCGATGCTCAACAACCAGCCGTCCCCGCAGAAAACCGCTGGTCGGTGCTGTTCCCATCTGTTGTGAATCCTGCCGGGGGCACCAGGCCAGAGCCACGAAGCGGCCCCGAGCTGCCGATACGTGGTGCGAGCGCTGGCGCAAGTCTCGAACTATGGATCACATGAGTCAAAGCTGCAAGATCACCTAGTGTAGTTTCGATCTCTGGGAACCTCGGACGACGCACCCAAGCAGCATGATCACCGTATGTGCCGTGACCTGCGCCGCGGCCACTACGAACCGGCCCTGGATCTCGAACCGAGGCATCGGCTACCGACTACGATCACCGAAAGCGCCTACGCACGCTGATTGAGCCGGTACCTCGGAATCTCGTCTACGTCGACCTCCTGGTTGAGTTTCACGCTGGCCTTCCCCCGATCTCCTCAGCGCGCTCAGATGGAGCTTGAGCTCGATCCCGTGCTCGGCCGCTCCGTCGAGCTGCACTGCGAGGACTCAGCCGTCCTTCCGGGACCAGGTCGCCGCGATCGCGCAAGCAAGCGCTCTGTACGGCCTGAGGAGCGAAGCGGCTGAAGCCAAAGGTCACCCTGGCGGTTCATCACCACGACGCCGGCGTACGACAAGCACGTCCTGGCCGAACTCGACGAAGTCGCCCTCGTCCATCGCTGCAACGATCACATCGAGGTTTTTCACGAACAGCGCAAGCAAGGCATCGTTGGTGATGTTGCCGGTCGCGACGACCAGAAGTCGCCGCGGGGACCCCGTCAACAAGTGGCTGTCTCGGAAGTCTCGATCCTTGGTGACCACGACTCGATCGCTGCCATCCGCAACTTCAGCAATTCGGGTATCGGTCGTGCGGTTGCCGTCAGACAGGTCCAACGTATGCAGCGCATCGTGTCCCGAACTGCTCAGGAACCGCGCGAGCCGGGCGGGCAGTTGAGGGTCGACGAGGAACTTCACGCCGCGCCGAGTGGGACCACCCTGCGACGACCCGAGGCAAGGGCGCCGAACTCCAGCGCGGCGAGGAGATCATCACGCTCGAGGTCCGGGTAGTCGGCAAGCACTTCCTCGATCGTCATGCCCGATGACAAGAGCTCGAGAAGGTTCTCGACGGGATACCGCAGACCACGAACCGTCGGTTGGCCGTGACAGACCGCCGGGTCCGACACGATGCGATCCAGCCTGGACATGTCACAACGGTACCGCTACGACATGCTAACGCAGTAAGCGTGCTGCCAGCTCATGATCGGGCCGGCGTCGAGCCCGGCAGGCCACCACCACCACGGGCCGATGGCGAAAGGCAGATCGCCTGGCGAGGACAGCGAGCTCTCCCATCGACAGGCACCATAAAGGTTCATGGCGCGGTTGGGCGAGTGGCCCACCCGGTGCAGAAACCGCTCCAAGACGTAGAAGATGAGCAGTTCATCGGTCGAGCGCTCCTCGCGCGGGCCATTCTGCGCAGGTCGTTGAACACCCGCCCTGCGGTCGTGGCACGACCCGAGTCGGCGACATCAGCTCAGCACCGCCTCGACGGCTTGGCGCACCGGATCCTCCACGTCCAGTGCGCGCGCATAGTCGAGCACCTCAGCCAGATCCGCCTCGGGCCGTTTGACCCAATGCCGCAGCGCCCGCAGCGCCACCGGGTCCCCCACCCGGTGCCGCAGCCGCATCACGTCCACGACCGAGCGAACCGGCCCATAGATCCGCACTCGCTCCCCCGGCGCGACTTCACGCTCGTAGACACCGAGGGCGAAGGTGCCGGGACCTCTCAGTCAGCTCATGCAACGTCAACGCCGAGATCAGACACACCACAGCGAGGTCGTCGCCAAGAAGACCCGTGGTGCGGGTCGTGGTGCGAAATCTCATGCTGCAGGGCCAACAGTGCGACGTGGTGCGAACAGGAGTCACCTATAATGGCTGCTAGAAGCCCCTGCTAGCACTGCCACAGCTCTTCCTAAACCGTGCGTCGCAGGTTCGAATCCTGCCGGGGGCACCACATCTGAACAGCGCAAATAGGCAGAAGAAGATCGATGATCTTGTCAGCGTAACACGAATTGAGACCGTTGTTCACCCTCTCGAATCGTGGCGGCACCCACCACCATCCGGATCCGGTCACAGCGACGCACGCAGAACCACACGGCGCGACCATATGGTGCACGACCCTGCTGCGGTTGCGGCGACAGGACCCTTACTCAGGCCAGCCACCCCGCAGCAGACTCTCGCTACGCAGCTGCGATAAGAAAACGATCAGGCCCAGTGCCAAGCGTCAGGCGGGACAGCACACCACTGTGAAGTCCACGACTGCAGCTTTGTGGTATCCCGCTGCCTCAACTGGACCGCGATCCACTCGGTCGAAGCCGATCACGGCAGAGTGAAGTCTTGGCTACCGCCGATGCGCGCACTCAAACAGCTGCGCGGCGCACGAGTGATCACTTCGGGGCATGCGTTCGTGCAGAACATCCGCCGCGGCCACTACGAACGAACCATGGAGGGGCTGCGCGAACGGCGGCAATGCTCGACTCGATCACCCGCTCACGATTGATGTATACCGAATGCTATACTCGATCCATGGCGTGCGGGGAATGGGAGATCTACATCGCGGCCGAGGTCCGCGAGTGGCTCGACGCTCTCGACACCGCCACGCACAACAGGGGCGTGCAAGCCATCGACACCCTGGCGTTCGAGCATCTTGCTCGTCGCTGGGGACAAAGCCGGCCAGTGGAACGCCTGGTATCGCCACTCCATACCGCTGGCCGAAGAGCGGTACGAGCGCTATCTGAAGGAACGCACCCAGGAGGAGGAACAGCGATGAACAGCTTCGTGAGCTGGAAGGACATCCGCGCCGAACATGTCGAGCGCGCCGGCGGCGAAGCTGCCGTCGAGGCCGGCAAGCGCGAACTGCTCGGCGAGGTGATCGGCCATCGCCTCGCCGAGGTCCGCCGCGCCCGCAGCATGACTCAGCAGCAGATCGCGGACAAGATGGGCGTCACCAAGGGTCGGGTGTCCCAGATCGAGCAGGGTAAGATCGCTGGCCAGGACGTGCTCGCCCGCTACG
The DNA here is from genome assembly GCA_030854185.1 of Actinomycetota bacterium. GTDB lineage: Bacteria > Actinomycetota > Actinomycetes > Mycobacteriales > Pseudonocardiaceae. Next base: position 15,290 of record JALYTS010000018.1, read on the forward strand.
CCGCAGCGCTCGGCGGGCGCCTGCACCAGGCCATCTACTTCGACGACGGCGACATTGCAGCCATCGCCTGACCGGCGACGATTTCAAGGACTTCAAGGAAGCAGCTGTTTGAACGGCTGTAACTCCGGATTAGGTAGTAACGTGCAAAATTAGGTAGCGAATGCGCCGCTGCTACGCCTTCATGATCTCCAGGGACCGCATGAAGGTATGTTCGTTGACGACCGGAACGCCATACGCGCGGGCGTCCTTGGCCTTCGCGGAAAGCGAGTCCGGGTCTGCGACGACGACCACGCTGGTCCTCCGGCTGACCGAGCTGGCCATCTGCAACCCAGCCGCGGTGGCTTGGGCGACGATCTCGGCACGTCCACGTTTCATCGTCCCTGTGAGGACCACCTTGTCGCCTGGCCGGAGTGTCAGTCCGCCAACTGCAACCGGTCGTCGAGAGCAGTGTGCTGATGGCTTCTTCGTCCCAGCGGCCTGCTCGGCCAGTAGTACCTCGTCGACGATCTCTGGGGCGAGCCCGAGGAGGGCGGCGACGGTGCCCATGTCGCGTCGTTCATCGACGGCAAGGATGCCGTCGGCCCAGACGACATGGGCAAGCTCGCGCAGGTACTGGTGGTGCATATCGATGACGTCAGCCTTGTGCAGGCCCATACCGTGGGCGAGGTCGAGTAGCGCGTCGGCTTCGGTCGCGCAGATCTGTCGGTCCAGCAGCGCGTCATCCAGCATCGCCAGATAGGCATCAGCGACCGGATCACCGGTACGCGGAATCCGGTCGACGAGTCGCGCCAGGAAGTGCGGCTCGATGTGCCCCAACGGGGTGCGCTTTACTGGGGCAACGACGCCGCAGGGAAGCACAGGCCAGGACCACGCCGCGGCTTGCATGTGATCGTCAGTGAGTCTGACGGTCTGTGGGAATCCGCGCAGGAGGTGGGCGAGCAGCATGGCTGCCGCCATTGCGCAGCACTCCATCAGAGATCGTCGGGAATACGGCATCGCCGACGATTTGCTCGAACCGCGGTGCCCGACGGATGTCCGCCGCCCGAATGCCGTGGATGGCCTGCGGTCCCAGGTCCCGGTTCGGATTGAGCAGCGTCGACCACTCGTCGGTCACCGTTCCGTCGAGGTCGAGGTGAATCATCGCGACCTCGACGATGCGGTGCCGGTAGCCGGGGAACAGCCCGGTCGTCTCGGTGTCGACAACTGCAAAACCAATCGGCGCGTTCACAGCGGAAGCCGTGTGGCGCTCGCGGTTTGAACCGCGGCCAGCCACGAGGGCGGCAACGCTTCGGGTGCTCCGTGCTTGTCGCGCACGTACCGGCGTCGGTTCTTCACCTGCTCAACGTCGGCCCACGCCCCGACGAGCCACCCCAGCACGCGGGAAACGGTCAGCACCTCCGAGACGACGGCAGGACCTGGGGCGATGCCCAACCCAGACAGTTCCCTCAACTGGGCAAAATCCCGGGGGAGTTCGTCGGCAGGGAAGTCCCGCGCCCACTGGAGTGCGGCAACGTGCTTCCCGTCCTTCTTGCTCGCGGTGACCGTGGCCTCGAACTCCGCCCGGCGGGCGACGACTTCGCCGAGCACGTCGATTGAGGAGAACCAGTGCGCATTCCACCACTGGTCGTCGTCGAGGCCGGCGGCACTTGTGAGCCGCGCAACGATGGTGCCCACCGAGTCGGGATCGGCGGCAGTGATGGCGCGGCGCTCGATGCTGACGATCAGCCTGCGCGCAGCGTCGACGTCTCCGAATGCAGCCTTCTGCGACACCACCCATGAGCCGGTCGCGTGCCCGTCCGGGCTGATCTGCCACAGCGCCAGGGCCGCTGCACTGTCAGCGTCTTCACCCAGCGCGAGCACCGCACTACCGGGGGCCCAGAGCGCCGCGACGGGCTCTTCGGCCAGCGCCATCTCAGCTACGTCTGCCATCTGCATATCAATTCTCCTCCGCGGCAAGGCCGCCCCTGCTGCTGTCCTCCGCGTGCCACGTCATGCAGCAGCATGCGACGGACGAAATCGTCAACCCGTCAGCACTCTACGAGGTCGGGGGGCGTTGTTGCGTGATGGGCAGGGTTGGGCGCTGAACGTACGCAGCTAACTGAGCTTGAGGCGTTTTTGCTGGTTGAGGACGTGTGCGTCTTGAAGGAGTCTCCTACGACTATCAGTTCTCAAGATTTCAGCACTCGGTCGAGGTAGTGATTGATGCGTTCGATGTTGAAGGGCTCAGGTTCGCCGCCGTCCTCTCCAGGACGGGTTCCTTTCCCGGCGACGCAGCACGGGTAGGTCACGTCGGCTTCGGCGTCGTGGATCTTCTCCACCTCGACGGTATGCTGCCAGCTGTCGCCGAAGTCGTACAGGTAGCTAGCGGTGAGACCCGAACGGGGAAGGACGCCGACGAGGTCCACCCGCCATTCGTCCATAGCGTCCAGTTCATAGGCAGGGTCGCTGAAATTCCGGCGGTTGACCGTGAACTGGTGCAAATGGTCGCCGTCCCAGCCCATGGCGGCTTGAATTACCAAGTGGAGCCCGCCCAGTGGAGTGTCGGCGGAGACCTTCACGCGCCGCCACACCGATGGCCGCACGTGCATGAGTGAGATCTTCAACTGGTACACAGGCGGGGCCGGCCGGCCGGCGACCGGCGGCACGTACCGCCGCAGCTCTTCGATCAGCCGCCCGGCATCGGGGTGACCGGTTCCCTCGACCGAGATGATCTTCGCATCAGCGTCGTTGCCAGGCAGGTTGTCCCAGATATCCGACAGCGCCCCGGCCACCCCCTCCTCAGCAAGCAGGGCCACACTCTCGTCCACGACCTGCCAGCGGGCATCCTGCGCTGTCGGCTCCGGCTCGCCGAACTCGCGGGCGAGGAACGCCCGAGCCGCCGGGCCGACCCGCGGCAACTCGGCCGCCTCCCGCCAGGCAGGCAGCGCACCGTCGTCCAATCCCGCGACCAGAGACAGCGCTACCATTCGGTGCATCGGGGACGCGGTCACCGCCACAGTCAGCAGCTCCCGCGCGGCCGTGATCGGGGCTCGGGCACCCAGCCAGGGGCCGGCCCGCCGCCACGCCAGTTCCTCATCAAGACACTCCACCGCAGCCAGGATCTCAGCGGCGGTCATCATCTCGGTGACGACCGACGGAGTCAGGCTCGCCACCTGATTCAATGCCCAACCGCCCAGTGGGGACAGCCCCACCTTCCCACTCGTCGAGGCCACCACTCCGAACCGGGTCAGCAGCTCCACGATCATGATCTCCGGCTGGTCACGGCCGCCGGCCAGCTCCCAGCACGGCGTGAACACTACATCGTGGGAGTGCCGCAGCAGATCCCAGACCCGGCCGGCGAACTCCTCGACGCGTAGCCGGCCCGGTTCGGCCGTGAGTAGGCGCAACGCTGCCACGGGAGCGGTCGGGATCCCCGACCACGGGTTGTCGGGATCGTCCCATGCCTCGATCTTTGCCCGAAACGCCCGCCACCAGAAGCCGAGCACCGCCTCGTCCGGGACACCCACCGACTCCGCGAGTGCCTCGCCCGTGTGGGCGACCGTGCCCTCCACCACCACGAATCCGCAGTCCAACGCCATGACCCACGGCTCGTGCAACCACGGCAGGTCGGCGGCGCTACGAAACCTCGACGGCACCATGGCGCCGAGCACCTGCGCCGCCTCCGGCACATCGCCCGGCCTCAGCACCCCCTTCGGGGTGACCGGCCGCCCGGCACCCAGCCATGTAGCCAGCCGCCGTGCCTCATCGAACGCGGTGCAGGCACGAGCCTCCTGCGCCGCCTCATGGATACCAAACAAGAGCGGATCGCCAGTCACGCCGCGAGGGTAACAACGCCGCCCGCACACGGCTGTTTACAGGCACCGGATGCGACCGGGCTGACCGGCGCGGACCTGACGCCCACAAGTCCAAGGTCCGGGCGCACCCGCTCACATATGCCGTACCATGTCGAGCCAGAACCCCGCCCGACCTGCGGTGTATGCGGCACGGGCCTGCGCCCACTCGCGGGCCAGTCCCTCCAGGATCACCACGCAGGTGCCCCGTGCGGTTGATGCGCCCGCCGCGGCAAGGATGTCCCGCTCGACGCCGTGTGTCAGGGCGTAATCCTCCCAGAGCAGGTACTCCAACAGATCCTGCCAGTACATGGACGCGACGATCCCGGTCACTGGCCAGTCGGTTCGCGCATACGCGAGGATCATCTCCTGGCCGACCGCCCCGAGATACCCGGAGGAATCGTCACCGGCTTCCTGCGCGAACACCGCGACCGTCAGTGCTGCACGCCGCACCGCGAGCACCACCGCTGGATCGCCGCCCGCGTCGCGTTCGGCTACGGCGACGCCGGCCTGAAAATCGTCGGCAAGCATCATGGTCGCGCCCTCACCGAAGGTCCACCGGTCGATCCCGGAGGAACGAACCAAGCGATCGTGAAACGGCTGCGGCGAAACGGGAAAGCCATCCCAATTGCCGGTCGCGGCCCGCTGCGCCAACCGCACCCTCGGGGTCTGAATCATCGGCAGGCTGGGCTCGTTGTTGGTCAACGCCCGCTTGAATACCTTACGGCGGCTCTCGGCCGCCACGCTCTTGGCGATGACCCGTTCACCGGCCACAGCGACCGCGTCGAGTCCGGCCTCATCAAGCCGACGGCGCAGGTCGAGCACGTGACTCCAGAACGCCTCGCCGTTGCTCGCACTACCCGACTGCCGATACGCCGAGGGGTCGAACAACCGCTCGGACAACCCCTCCCAGTCACCACCATGATCAGCAACACACAACACACAAAAACGTCGATCCCACTCCGACCAACCGTCGACCGCGCCAGAAACGACGTGCACGCGACGCACCCCCGATCCCCTCGCCCGGAATCCGGCCCCCACAGCAAATACTCGTCCCAGCCAAGGTCCTCGACCAGCGCGGCGAGTTCCCGACCGTGCGTCGGCGTCGTGCCGTTGTGCAGATCGCGCACGGTGAAATCCAGTGTCAACACGATGGAAACTCCGCCGCCACATCAGCACAGGATCACGGCTGGTCCCATGATCCCAGGTGCCACCCGGGCGGTGGACTCGCTTGCCCAGGGTCGTTGCCCAGGTACCGAAGATAGGCCGCTTGCAGCCACGCCGCGACACTACCGTCCGGCAACGTCAACGATGCCAGACCGACCTCACCGGTCTCCTTACCGCAGCGGCAGGTTGCCACCACCCCGGGTGTCCGGCCCGCGCCGATGGCGATCACCTCGACGGGGACGCCCAGAAAAACCACGTCGAAGGGCACCGGGATCTCATCCCCGAGCACCGTGCAGAAAGCCGTCATGCCCTCTTCTTCGTCGTAACAGTCCACGACGATCTCGGCGATCAACTCGTCGAGTTCCCGCACAGAGCTCCTCCGGTGGCAGTGGGGGGTAATCTTGACAGTCGAGTGAGCGGACCCGCCTGGATCACGTCGCCGGTTCGAGGAGTGGCGCGTTGGTTCCCTCCGCCAGCAGGTTCAGCCGCACAAAATAGCGGCCGAGCGGCGTGAGTTCGACGCGGGTGCCCGGAATGGGGGCCACAGCCCAGGCCGGTTCGCCGAGCAGGACGCTGGAGTGGCGAACCAACTGGTCGATCTCGGCGTTGGCGGGCACGGTGACGGCGACCGCGCCAGCCTCGGTCCCTGCGACCAGGCCGGTACGCACGACCGCGCCGATCATCACGGCCAGCATCTCCTCGGCGTCTGACCCGTGGTAGTCAGTGATCAGCGTGTCGACCAGGTCATCGAGCTGTACCGGCTCGTTGATCCGGTACAGCTCGCCAAGAGCCCTCGGTCCCCACGGCCGGCAGAACTCATCCAGTTTTGGGATCGGATTGTCCCCGGCAGCCAGTTGAGTCGGACCGGTCAGCGCGATGTCGACGATGTCCTTCCACACCCGCAAGGTGTGCTCCGGATCGGTGTCATCAGCCACCGCCCGCTCCAAAGCCGGAAGCACGGGCCCCGCAACCACCGCAGTCCGGTGGAGTCGCAGAATTTCGGTGTCCATGGCCAGCCGCCACCCGCGGATCAGCCCGAGGTGATCACGAGGATCACGGACAGAATCGCGGACCTCCACGCCCAGGGCCGCGCCCAGCGACCGGGTGTCGGCTGCCGAGGGAAAGGCCTGCCTGGTCACTCTCCGGCCCGCACCGGCCCACCGTCCGCACGCGACCATCTTGCGCACCAGCGCTGATTCACGCGCGGCATCGGCAAGTTCGTTGATCGGAGGCAGGGCAACAGGCGGATTGACCGGCACTTCCAGGCAGTCCTGGCAGGTGTCCGGGTCATGCCTGCGAAGCTGCGGCGGGACCGGCATACCAGGCGCGATCGCGGCGACCTGGCTGTCCCTGATCACGAACTGGGACGTCAGGAGTTCAGGTTGCCGGTCGAGCAGACCACCGAGCACGGCACGTCGCCGTTCGGTCGGCGCCGCACCGAACGCAGCGGCCCAGGCATCGACCGCGATGTCGTCGGCAAGGTCAACCCCATCGGCGCGCATCGCGGTGAAGATCCGCTTGGCCAGACGCCACACCGACTCGTCCGCCATGGCCGCGGGAAACTTCGCCGCTGCCCTGTCCAACTCCGTGCGCAGGGCGGCGATGCGCATGCTGCCCGGATGGAATCGATCGGTGTCGTCCAGGAAATCGACCAACACCCGCAGCACGGTGGGGCCCTGCTCAGTCAGCCGGTAGACATCGGTCAGCCGGGGCGCAGCGGAGTCAATGAGCAGGCGATGCGCGTCACCCGTCTTCCACAACGTCGGGTCGGGACAGTTGAGCCAGTTCGCCCGTGCCTCAAGGAGGACCTCAAGACAGCAGACGGCGTTCCCGTCGTGCAGCCGCCAGGCCACGTCAGCAGCATCCTGGTCCGCCCCGCCGGACAGCCATCCACAGACGTCTCGAACGAGCCTGACCGAGGCACGGTTGAACATACCCGCAGGATAGTGATCGGCATCCCGGACCGGCGGGAGGCGGTGCGGCATGCCGGTTGGCCTGCGGCGCCGGCCGTTCACTTCACGTGGAGCGAACACGCTCCGCTGTCCGCTCTAACCACGAACATTGAGACAAGCGCGGACAGTTCTGTGGCGAACCCTGCCGGGTGCGCCACGTCTGACCTGCTGCAACGGCGAGAGTGCCTCAGTAGGAGCTGTGGCGACCAAAGGTCGTCCGATGCACCTTTTTGCCACTTGGCATGCGTAATCTCCGCGGATAAGTGCGGGATGTTCTTTGCGCAGCACCTAACAGGTTAGGCGACCTCGCTGGCGGCAGCCAGCCGCCGGAGGCGATCGGCATCAGCGGCGAGACGCTCGATCCCGTCCCGCAAGGACATCCCCTGCTCGCTGGCCAATCCCTGCAGCACCCAGCCCCGAATCAGCGCACTCACCGGCACCCCTGCGCGCGCGGCAACGTCCTCAATCGCAACAAACGCCTCGACCGGCAGCCGCACCGACTGCACCACTGAACGGCCACGCCGCTCACCCATCACGTGCTCCGGCAACGGCTCGTCCCGGGTGACCTCGGACTCAGCCTGTGCCTTCTCAACTTCCTGCTTCGCGTCCATCACTGCGCCTCCCGATAACGCCGCTGATCTGCCGGATTGGACTCCCAACCATTTGCCCCGTAGTAGGTTCGCTCACCCCGGTGGACCAAGATGACGGTCAAGACCGCCCGGTGGCTGTGGCTATAACCGATCACCCGAATACTGTGGTTTGATCCGGATCCGGCTAGCCGGATCCGGATCAAACCAGACAGCGTCGATGTCACCGACCGCCTCATCAGCCTCCACGGTGGCCACCTTGTGGTTGACCCACATGTGCTGCGCGCCGTAGGTCCAGTCAACAGCCGACACAACTACAAGTTTACTACATCAGAGGCCGTCGTCGTTGGGCGCTGCGCCGCGAGGACCCCGCCCAGGCGTTGCTGCCTTCGAGCACACCATGACCTCCATGATCAGAGCCGCCCGATGGCCGCGTTGCGGTGGCGCGTGGAATCAATCGTGGACTCGACCGCAGGACACGGTGGAGACCGTGGACTCTGAAGACCCTTCAAGAGCCCTGGTAGGACACCAAAGACTCCACAGTGCAGGGCGGGACCCGGCCTCCGGAGGCGGTGGCGCAGGTTCGAATCCTGCCGGGGGCACCAGGCCAGAGCCACAAAGGGCCCCTGAGCTGCCAAATCGTGGTGCGGAAGGTGGTGCGAAGCTCGAACTGTGGGTCACGAGAGTCAAAGCGATGTCCGAGGACCCCACGTCACCGACTGCGAGCATGCTTCCGTCGGGGCTGAACGCGATGCCGGTGCCACCGGCGCCGTCCAGGGTGGTCGATCTGCTCCGGTCCGCGAGCTCCCAGACGACGATGCTCTGTCCCACTGACGCCGCCAGCGTGCGGCCGTCCAGGCTGAAGGCCGGGCGACCCGGTCTCGTATTGGCGGTGTCCCCGGTCAGGGTCGCTGTTCGAGTCCGGGTGGCGAGGTCCCACAGGGCGACCCCGGTACTGGTGGCGGTCACCAAAGTGCGTCCGTCCGGGCTGAACGCCGGGTCGACCCCCGCGTAGAGCAGGGTGAATACCGGCGTCCGGCGCGGGACATCCCACAGTTCGACGTCTCGCCCGACTGTCCACGCGAGCATTGCGGAGTCCGGGCTGAATGCCACGTGGTTGGGTGCTCGATAGCCAGCGGGAGCGGGGGCCTCACGGCTACCGGAAACCGGACGCAGGGTGGCCACTGCCAGTTCGTTGGTCTTCTCCCCCATCCGCCACAGCACGACCTTGCCGTCATAGCCGCCGGACACCATCCGGCGACCGTCGGAGCTGAACGAGAGGTGGTCGACCGCGCTGGTGTGCCCTCCGGTCCAGGTGCTCACGGACGTGCCGTTGAGCTGCGCATTCGTGGTGCGACCGGTGGTGCGAGACTCGAACTACAGCGCCCAAGAGTCGAAGGTGACGCACGGACTGTGAACCTAACAAGATCGACTTGTTACGGGATGCGTCCTCATTCCCGGCCCAGGCCAGCACACCAGCGCTGTGGAGTGGGCAGGCCGCCGTGCGCAAGTTTTGCCACCGGCCAAGGATCGCGTCGGCTTGCCGTAGTGACGAGATCCTCGGCTACTACCAACCCTGATGCTGCCCAAAGGATCTTCATCCGCAGGTCTCAGCTGTTAGCTCTTCTGGCGACGCACGCAATCGCCGACATGGGTCGACAACTACCTCGCCGGACTGCGGCCGTGATCAGCTCAGCACGCTCGTCCCCACACAACCCGCCCTCTCAACAAGCACCTGTGGTGTGCTTTAACTGGTCGCCATCGACCTGAGGCATCATGACCACATGGAGCTGCGGCCAGGACTGCGCGTAGATGATGCCATGATCGCGGACTTCGCCACCCGCCATGGCATCCGCCGACTCGAACTGTACGGCTCGGTGTTGCGCGATGACTTCAGCCCCGCCAGCGATGTCGACATCCTCGTCGAGTTCCACGCGGGCCGCATTCCTGGCCTCATCCATCTCGCCCAGATGGAGTTGGAGCTCGAGGCCACCCTAGGTCGCCCGGTCGAGCTGCGAACCTACGAGGACCTCAGCCGCTACTTCCGCGACAAGGTCGCCGCGACAGCGCGTCCGCTATATGCGGCCTGAGGACACGGTCCGCCTTCGGCACCTCACCGAGGCCGCGACCAAGGCCATCGGCTACAGCACCGACCGGACCCGGGCTGACCTCGACAGTGACGAGTTACTCCGGCTCGCGTTGACCAAGCTCGTCGAGATTGTCGGAGAGGCCGCTAAGCAGGTCAGCCCGGAAGTCCGCACCGCCTATCCTGAGGTTCCGTGGACCGCCGCCGCCCGGATGCGGGACCGCCTCATCCACCACTACTTCGACATCAACCTCGACCTGCTGTGGCAGACCGTAACGACCGACTTGCCTCAACTGCTCGCCGCGCTGCCTGACATCGACGATGCCGATCCGGATCTGGTGTGACGGATGCTGCCCGCACACGACTGGTCCCTGTAGCGGACTGGACCGGTATCCGTCCTATCAGATTGGGACTCCGACGGTTCCCGCGAGGATCCCCGCCTTGAGGCTCTCCGCGGGGCTGAGGTCCTCGTCGAACCCGGCGGGTTAGGTCCGCGATTCCGGTGTGGATCCTGCCGACCTATCGGATCGCCGACCAGCTACGCATCCAGCCGGACATGTTCGACGTCGTCATCGTCGACGAGGCGTCGCAGGCCGGCCTAGAAGCGACGTTCCTGCAGTATCTGGCGCCGCGCATCGTCGTCATCGGCGACGACAAGCAGGTGTCCCCGTCAGCGGTGGGTGTCGACCAGCAGCAGCTCCGCGACCTCGCCAACCAATATCTGTACGACAATCCGTACGGCTCGTCATGGCAGGATCCGCAGTGCAGCCTCTTCGACGTGGCCAAGATGCTTTTCACCGGGAAGCTGACCCTGGTCGAGCACCGCCGGTGCGTGCCCGAGCTCATCGAGTTCTCCACCGGATCGCATACGAGCCCGACGGCGTCCGGCTCGTGCCTGTCCGCCAGTTCGGCGCCAACCGGCTCGACCCGATCAAGCCCGTTTTCCTCGAGGACGGCTACCAGCGCGGTACGACCAACAAGATCAATCCCGTTGAAGCCGATGCGATCGTCGCGCAGACCGAGAAGTGCTGCGTCGACCCGGAAAGCAGAATCGACCAGCCTCGATCTTCTTCTTAGGAGTGCGCACAAGCGCGGATGGATCCAGCCTGATGCATTTCAATTCAGCGATATCGTCCGGCAGTACCGCAACTTCGTACATCCGCGCGAACAGCAGTTGAGAGGCATCACGCCCGACCGCGACACCGTCCTCATGTGTTGGCAGCCGGTGCTCGCAGTCATCAATGACCTGCATGAGCGCCTGCCCGGCCGTCGGTGAGCTCTGGAGCTGGCGTGCCCGCATTCACAGCAGCAGGTAGCGCATCCCGCGACACCGTCCTGAGGACAAGCCGTCCCAGAACACCACCGGCTCATCATCGACAGCCAGCGCACCAAGTCCGGCTCACCACCGCAGCAGTGACGACCGACCAACGTGGTCGTCGACGTGGTGCGGATCGTGGTGCGAAAGAACTGAAGTGGATCTCCATCGGGTCAGCAGGGAATACAGTACTGTGCCTGGACTCGCTCAAGGCTGGGTCGATTTGCCAGCATCTGGAATTCTTGTCCAGTGATCGGCCGGGGCTGTCCCGCCGGTCCTGAGGGTCAGGGGTCACGAGGTCGGGCAGGCTGGGCTGATGCGTCGTCATCCCGCCCGGGTACCAGTGCCGAAGTCCGGCTTCGCTGGTTCCGGTTCCCGCCCGTGTGGTCTCACACCGCATTCCGGGCTGCGGGACCACCTACGGACCTCACCACCCCGGCTCCCGAGGGAGCACCGACGGCGCGGGTCCAACCTGCACGTACTTCGCCATGAATCCGTTCCCTTACGCCTGTCCGAAAATTGTCCGAAGACCTCCACCGCAATGAAGCGGCAATTCACGTAAACCGCTCTCGCTGAACGTCTGTGACTTATAGACCTCGGATCACGTCTATATGTGCTGATTCCTCTGGGTCTTCGTGCGGCGTCTCCAAAAACGCCTTCACGCACTCGACGGCGATGTCTGGGGCGAGACGCTTGAGGCTAAGCGCAAGGACATTCGCGTCATTCCACAGGCGAGCATTCTTCGCGATCCAGGGTTCCCAAGCCAGCGCGGCCCGCACGCCCGGAACCTTGTTGGCGGCGATCGAGGTACCGGTCCCTGTCCAGCACATCACCACACCCCAGTCAGCCCTCCCCGTCGCAACCGCGAGCCCAACCTCCCGCGCAAACGCTGGCCATGCCCGCCCGTCGCTGAATACTTCGACATCAGCGACACCGCGAAGGTGGTCAACCACTGCCCGCGTACACTCATTCCGATCATCAGCACCAAAGGCAATCCTCATTACCCCATCTCCCTCTGCCTGAGCGGCCAGGACGTACTCACTCATCACCTGCGACCTCGTGTCGCAACGCACACGGCAAGCTCCGCGCCGGCGTCGCGCAGCACGTAGTAGGGCGCAGCGAACTCCTCCAGCCAGAATCCGGTCTTCTCGCCGGTGTCGCCGAGCTGGTCATGCGAGGTCAGCACCATGAGTACCTTCACGTTTTTCCCGTCAGTAGTAGTCGACGTCCGCTGTTACTCAAGTATCGTCGCTGCCGGCGGTTCCTCGCCGATCCACGATGACGAACTCGACCAGGGGTGTTCCACCTACGGGGAAGAGCCCGCCATGCTGTCCCGGCTGCTCGAGGCCCTGACACGGAACCGATCCTCGTGTGGCGCGGCATCGGCGACCACGGCATTTACGGGAATCCGTGACTGCCGCACAGGCGTCCGCCGTGACGGCGCATCAACCAGTCTCCATTACTGAGGAGGTCACCCATGATGCACAGCTACGACGTGGTGGTGCTCGGCGCCGGGCCCGGCGCCGAGGTGGCTGCCGGGCGGCTCGCACAGGCCGGCCTCGATGTCGCGATCGTGGAGGACCGGAAGGTCGGTGGCGAGTGCTCCTTCTGGGCATGCATGCCGTCGAAGGCGCTCCTGCGCCCCGGCGAGCTCCTCGCTGAGGCGCGCCGGGTGCCGGGGACGGCGGAGGCGGCGACCGGCCCGCTCGACCGAGGCGCCGTGCTGCGGCGCCGCAACGAGATCATCCACGATCTCGACGACAGCGCCCAGCTGCCGTGGCTCGAGGATCGCGGCATCACGCTGTACCGCGGCTGGGGCCGGCTGGCCGGCGAGAAGCGCGTGGTCGTCGGCGAGGAGACGATCGAGGCGCGCCGCGCGGTGATCCTCGCCGGCGGCACCACGCCGACGCTGCCGCCCATCGACGGGCTCGCCGACGCCCGTCCCTGGACGAACCGGGAGGCGACGACCACGCAGGCCATCCCGGCGAGCTTGATCGTCATGGGTGGCGGGGTGGTCGGGGTCGAGATGAGCCAGGCCTACTGCTCGCTGGGCGCGCGGATCACCCTGATCGAGGGCGAGCGGCGGCTGCTCCCCCGCGAGGAGGAGTTCGCGTGCGTGCAGGTGACTGAGGCCCTGGCCGAGCAGGGCGTCGACATCCGCACCGGCCAGAAGGCGACGTCGGTCCGCCGTGACGGCGACACGGTCGCCGTGACGCTCGGCGACGGCAGCACGGTGACTGGCGACGAGCTGCTCGTCGCGGTCGGCCGCACACCGCAGACGTCGGGGCTCGGGCTGGAGAGCGTGGGCATCGAGCCGGACGGCTACGTCGAGGTCGACGCGCACGCCCGGGTCCCCGGCCACGACTGGCTCTACGTGATCGGCGACCTCAACGGGCGCGCGCAGTTCACCCACATGGCCAAGTACCAGGCGGCAATCGCCGCCGACCATGTACTCGGCAAGGACATGGCGGCCGAGCACCCCGCCGACGGTGCACGCTCGCCGCGGGTGATCTTCACCGATCCGCAGGTCGCAGCCGTCGGCCACACCACGGCAACCGCGGACGAGGCCGGGCTGCGCGTGCGCGTCGTCGACGTGCCCACGTCCGGCAACGCCGGCGGCTCGTTCTACGGTCGGGGCGCCCGCGGGACGAGCCGCTTCCTGATCGACGAGGCACGCGGCGTCATCGTCGGCGCCACCATCACCGGCTCCGAGGTCGCCGATTTCCTCCACGCCGCGACGATCGCGATCGTCGGCGAGGTCCCGCTCACGCGGCTGCGGCACGCCATTCCCGCGTTCCCGACCGCAGCGAGATCTGGCTCGGCCTCTTCAACGAATTGGGTATCTAGCGAGCTCGTTGCACCGAGTTCGTCGGCCCGCAGCCACCGACCGATCGCTAACCTAACCGGGGTGCCGACCAGCTCTGGACCTCCCGAACTCAACAACAGAGCTGTAGCGCTGGGGCAGAACTACCCTGCTGTTGAGTTCGGGAGAACCCGATGACCGGGTTCGCTGGGCACCGCCTTGCTCGGCACCAACGGCGTCAAGGAGTGGGCCTACGACCGCGCCGACACCCGGCGCTGGGACGCCCCCCGGATCATCACCTACTCCTCACCCTCGGTCACCGCCAGCGGGTTGGCCTACGTCGGCGACCACTCCGGGCGGGTGCACGTATACGACATGGGTGACGGCCGCGAGGCCGCGACCTACCGGCCCGCCACCACCGGGCAGATCTGGACCTCAGTGGTCGTGGACGGGGCCTACCGGACCTACTTCGGTACCCAGGACGGCCACCTCTACGGCATCGAGCCTGGCGGGCCCTGCTGTTCGACCTCGATCTCGGCTCCCCGCTGGACTCCTACCCTGCGCTGGGCGCCGACGGCGGCCTGGTGATCGGCACCCGGAGCGGCACGCTGGTGGCGATCAGCTGAACTTCTACAGTGATCCTCGTTCGACCACCCATTCCATGGGCTGCCCGGTGACGCCGGCGATGCGGTCGTAGTCGGTGTCGTAGTGCAGGACGGTCGCCCCACTCAATTCGGCTGTGGCAGCGATGACGAGGTCGGGAAGCCGAAAGTTCCGGTGCTGGCCGGCAGAGGCCAGCTCGCGGTGTACGTCCAGCGCCCGATCCATGGCCTCCGTGGTGACGTTGATCCACCGCTGTCCGTGGATTGCGCCCCACACCGATTCGTAGCTGCTCGGGTTGGCGGCGTTGTTGAGGTACTCCAGTGCGGTCATCTGGCAGGCCGCCAGCCGTCCCTCAGTGAGCAAGGCGGCAAAGCGGCGGCGCACCTGCGGGTATCGATCCTGTAGCACGTAGACGGTGGTGTCCGCCAGGTAGATGTCTCCGGCCATCAGGTGGTACGTGGCTGCTGCGCGTCCTCGATGACGCGGGCCAGGTCGCGGCCGCCGCCGAATCGCCAGGCCTCCGCCGAGCCGGAGTAGTCCATTTCGGCGCGGTCTAGAGCGGCGACAATCTCCTTCGCTTGTTTGCGCACCGCGAACGACCTCAGTGCCTCATTCACTGTCGCGACCTTGGTCTCCGTGCCGAGGATGTCGCGTGCAGCCTCGAGCCACTCGTCGTTGACGTCAATCGTGATGCGAGTCACGAGTTCCAGTATGCACCATGATCAGAGTAACCTAGCCACCAATTATACTGATCACGTGGTGTCGTACATCATCACTCGATGCTGCATCGCATGAGCTGAAGCTGGCACACAGGTGGCATCCGCGCCGGCTTCAGCAGGTCGCGTTCTCGGACAGAAGTGGTCTCGCGCAGGTCGCGCGGCTGGCTATCGCGGCGACTCAACCCGACCCGGGTGGGTGCAAAGAGCATGCTAACGTCATGCTTATGGCAACCTTGCAGGTGAAGGACGTTCCGGACGAACTGCACCGCGAGCTGCGGCGTCGTGCCGACCTGGAGGGCCTGAGCATCAGGGACTATCTACTGCGCCTGATCCGAAACGACCAGCAACGCCCGCCGGCGACCGAGTGGCTGGCACGCCTTCGTCGACTCGAGCCGCTCGATTTCGGAGCACCCGCCGCCGACCTCGTCCAGATCGATCGTGCCGCGCGCGACCTCGAGCCACTGCCGGAACAGCGCCACTCGTGATCGTGATCGACGCGAGCGCGTTTCTCGAGGTGCTCATGCGCTCGCCGTCCGGGTTGGCCGTGGAGGCACTGCTCGGCGACACCATGGCCCCCGATCTGCTGGATGCCGAGGTGTTCCATCGACTGGTCCGCGCCGAACAGAGCGGAGTACTTCGGCCGGCACAGCTCGACGAGCGTCTGTCACTGCTCTATGATGCTCCGATCGAACGGGTTCCCTGCCGGGAGCTGCTCACCCCGGCCCGCCGGTTCGGCACTGCGATGTCCGGCTACGACGCGCTCTACGCCGCCCTCGCGGCGAGCCTGCGATGCCCCCTGGTCACTACGGACGGGCGCCTGGCCCGTACCGCTACGGCACAGTTCGGCCTCACCGCGACTCACGTTCCGACCAGTGGCCGGTGATCTTCGACGTCAGCAACAGCGCCCCTCTACGCGGTGGCCCGCTACGTCGACCCCTCGGGGCGACCGACCCTCCTCGTCGTGCTGCTGATCGCCTCCATCGTTGGCACGATTCTCGGAGCGGTGGGCGTGGCGGCCAACCGCGTGCGGGTCTGGGACGAGGTCCTGCTGTGGGTGATCGGGGGGATGATCGGCGGCGTGCTCGCCGTCCTCAGCTGGACGGGCATCATCCTTGGCGTCTGGGCGCTGTTCGAACTCGACGCGAGGGTGGCCGTCGCCGCCACCGTCGGCCTGATCCCCTTTGGGACGGCGGGCCTGCTCGGGGCCGTGTTCGGCCCGCTGCTGGACAACACGGATAACCCGGTGGCGTGGTTGTTCAGCTTCCTCATCAAATGGGTGCAATCACCGCTGCTGACCACCGTCGGCCTCGTCGCAACGCTGATCGTGGCGACCGGGGGCGGCAACGTGGACTTCCGCCGGGGCATGCTGTTCATCGCAGTGGGTCCCGGTGGCGGCGCGCTGACACTCGGTGCCGTGGCCTGGACCCAGGCCGGATGCTTCAACCCGGACGGGACCGTGCCGGACAAACTGGCCCGGCACGAGTCGACGCACGGCCGGACCGTGGCGGCCATCGGCGAGCTCGGCTTCTACCTCACCTACGTCACGATCGGCGCCATCTGGGGGTCGGCGCAGGGCGGCTCGTGGAACAACCTCAACCAGGCCGGCTACGGCAACCCGTTCGAGAAGACGGCGCACACCTTCACCGGCGACCCGGCCGCTCCCCGTTCCGGCGGCCCATCGACTCCACCAGCTCCAGGGTGATCGCGTCGAGGGAGTCCACGACGACGTCGGCGAGCGCTAGTGCATCCTCGGACGGCGGAAAGGCGATATGCCGACCACTCGGCCGTGCTCATGCCCTGCATCGCTCGGGTCGCCCCCGTGGGCCAGGGCCGTTTGTAGCTCGTGAGTGGCAATCGGTGCCCTGGCACCGATTGCCACTCACGAGCTACAAATCCCCGCCCTCTTCGAGGAGGCGGTCGATCTCCCGGCGCAGCAGCCCCAACCGGCCCTCCCGTACCAGCGGGATCTCCCGCCGTCGGCGGCGCACCAGCGAGAGGTCGACGTTGACGGTGAGCAGGTGCTCCCTGTCCTCGTCGGTCTCGGCGATCACCTCGCCCCACGGGTCGACGATGTGTGAGCCGCCCCAGAAGCGCAGCGATCCCTCGGTCCCGACGCGGTTGACGAAGACCACGTACAGCTGGAACATCCGCCCGTAGAACCGGGTGATGCCGCGCCAGTAAGACCGCGAGTCGTACCGCTCGGGGAACATGCTCTGCGCGCTGCACGCGGGCACCAGCAGGATTATCGCCCCGTCCTGGGTGGCCACGTAGGCAAGCTGCGGCTGCCACGCGTCGTTACAGACCAGGGTGGCCGCGCGGTGCCGACCACCCTGGATCGGGAAGGCCCGGGACGACTGGCCTGGCAGGAAGTGCTTGCGCTCCTCGAAGGTCGCGTAGTTGGGCAGGAACAGCTTGCGATGCACGTGCACCAGCTGGCCGTTCTCGTAATAGGCCGCGCTGTTGTAGATGTGCAGACCGTGTGCCTGCGCCTCGGGAAACCCGAGCAGCACGCCCGCGCCGTTGGCCTCCTTGGCCAGCTTGGCCAGCCGCCTGTCATCCGGCGGGATCGAGATGTCCTCCTTGAGGTCCCCGATCGAGTAGCCACTCAACGACAGCTCGGGGAAAACCACCAAGTCGGTGCCCTCGCTGACCGCCTCGGCGATCACCTGCTCGGCACGTGCGACGTTGGCGTCGAGCTCCCCGGGCCGGGAGTCGATCTGCGCGAGCGTGATGCGCATCGCTACCTCCTTCAGACCGGAGACAAGGGCGAGAAGGGCTCAACGTATCGAGCAACTGTCGTCAACTGCGGCCAGCCCCAGAGCTCGCCAGGTCCAACGTCGCCAGAGAGGGACGCGGCGACGGCACTGTTACGTTAGCGAGCAGGGTCGGCCGGCGGGAAGCCAACGTCCGAGATCGGTATCAACAACGGTTTCATAATGGCCGCGGTGACGGTTCTGCACGAAAACATAGGAGTTTATTGGAACGGTTGATGGCTGTCCGGTAGCCGGGTGAACTCCGATGGAGTACTTTGTGTTGTCATGAGCCCGATCGATCCAACCATTCCTGAGTTTCCGACTCGAGCTGACGTCGAGGTCCTGCTCCCAGACGTTGCACAGGACCTCGACCAGGACGAAGAGTGGTGCGAGATTGTGGTCGACGGGGAGCGCAGGCGAATTCGATTTCACGATTATCACGACATTTACGACATCCCCGGCTTATACGAGCGGCTCTTCTATGACCGGCTCAAGTGCGACTCACCTCGCGTGATCCGAAGGCTCCTGGCGCAGGTGCTCCCCGAGCGGGGGACCCAGCCGGGCGAGCTCCGGGTACTCGATGTCGGGGCTGGGAACGGGATGGTCGGCGAAGAGCTCCGTGAGCTCGGAGCCAGTGCCGTCTACGGAATCGACATCATCGACGAGGCGGCCGCCGCGGCCCACCGGGACCGCCCCGGGGTCTATGAGCAGTACCTCGTCGCCGACCTCACTGACCTGGGGAGCGACGACCGCGACACGCTCGCCGGAGCCGACCTCAACACGATGACGACGGTGGCCGCGCTGGGCTTCGACGACATGCCGCCGCACGCTTTCGCCGTCGCCTACAACCTCATCGCCACTCCAGGCCTGCTGGCCTTCAACATCAAGGAAGACTTCGTCGCCAAGCGCGATTCGAGCGGCTTCAACAGCCTGATCTGTTGGATGTTCGACGAGGACGTCATCCGGCCGCTCGCGGAGAAGCGTTACCAGCACCGCCTCTCCGCGCAGGGCGAGCCGCTGTACTACGTCGCGTTCGTCGCCGAGAAGGTCAACGACCTCTCGTCAGCCTGGCTGTGCTGACCGACGTGGCGCCCACTGACCACACCCAGGAGGGCCGACGACCGGAGACGGGGACGCCACCCTGATCGACGCCGCAATCGCGCAGTGGCGCGCTGGTGTGTGGGCCGGACGCGGCGAGCCGGTGCTCGAAGTCTTGGCGGACGGCTGAGCCCGCGTCCATAGTGGACCTCACCCGAAAAAGGTGATGTACAGCAAGTACACGTTCAGCGTGACGATTACCGTGGCGATGCCGCTCGCCGCCACAGTGGTGATCGGGCGGTTGACGAATGGTCCCATGACGTCCGCTCGGCGAGTGAGCAGCACCATTGGCACCAGGGCGAATGGGATGCCGAAAGACAGCACGATCTGAGACGCCACCAGGCACTCGGTGGTGGGCAACCCTATTCCCAGCACCACGAGCGCGGGCAGCATCGTCAACCCGCGACGAAGAAACAGCGGGATGCGGCGGCGGATGAAACCCTGCATGACCACCTGTCCCGCGTAGGTGCCCACGCTCGATGACGACAGCCCCGAGGCGAGCAGGGCGACCGCGAAGGCCAGCGCCGCGCCGCCGCCGACCAGCTTGCCGAGACCGGCGTGCGCCGCCTCGATCGAGTCGACGACCGAATTGCCGGTGCGGTTGAACAGCGAGGCCGCGATGAGCAGCATCGCCATGTTGGTCAGACCGGCGACGCCGAGCCCGACCAGGACGTCAAGCCGCTGGAAGCGCAGCATCTCGCGGCGCTCGGCATCGTCACGGCAGATCACCCGGGACTTGGTCAACGCTGAGTGCAGGTAGACCACGTGCGGCATCACGGTGGCGCCGATGATCCCGGCGGCCAGCAGCACGCTATCGCTCCCCGCGAAACCAGGTACCAGGCCGGAGGCGATGGCTGCCGGGTTGGCACCCACCATCACCAGGTCGTAGGAGAACCCGAGAAACACGATGCCGAGCAACCCGGTGATCGCCAGCTCGAAGCGTCGATAGCCACGCTGCTCAAGCGCCAGGATCCCGAATGCGACGACGGCCGTCAGCAGGCCGGACGGGAACAGCGGCACGTGAAACAGCAGGTTCAACCCGACCGCGGCCCCGACGAACTCAGCTAGATCGGTGGCCATCGCAACCAGCTCGGCCTGCACCCACAGGCCGAGAGACACCGGGCGCGGGAGGTGCTCGCGGCACAGCTCGGGCAGGTCACAGCCGGTGGCCACGCCGGTCTTCGCGGACAGATACTGCACCAGCATGGCCATCAGATTGGCCATCACGATCACCCAGGCCAGCGCGTACCCGTACCGGGCGCCGGCCGAGAAATTCGTGGCGAAGTTGCCGGGGTCGATGTAGGCGACCGCCGCGACGAAGGCCGGGCCGAGCAGCGCCAGCACCCCGCGCAGCCGTCCGCGAGAGCGAAGCTCGCGTAGCGCGCTCAACTGCGTTGTCTGCTCGCGCACGGCGCCCGGCTGTGCTGTCTGCTCGCGCACCGCGCTCGGCTGCGCTGCCGGCCGGGGCCCAGCGGGGGACCCCGGCGGCAGCGGGTCAGCCGACCCCCGATCCACCTGTTCCAGGCTCACCCGACCGACGGGCCGAGACCGAGCGACTGTGGCGTGCTGGAGTCCGGCGAAGGTTGGCGCAGACCCTCGTCGAGCTCCCCGTATTCGGTCATCAGTGCCCGGCTGCCACCCCAGGGGGTCGGCTCCTCGGCGACCAGCGTGTTCGTGGTCAGCAACATCCCGGCCACGGACGCCCCGTTCTGCAGTGCCGACCGGGCGACCCGCAACGGGTCGATGATGCCCATGGCGACCATGTCCCCGTACCGCCCCGCCAAGGCGGAGCTGGGTCGTGGTGACCCGGAGCAGCGACGCGCCGCGAGGCGACGCGTTGGACGACCTGATCGGATGCTTCCCTTCCTCCGTTCAGGTCCCGCCGTTGCGGCACCACATCGAAGACCTCCCCGAGCTCGTCCAGCTGTTTATCGCTCGGCTGACCCGGGGCGCCCGTCTGACCTGCTCGCCGGACGCGATGCGGCTGCTCATGCGCAACCGGTGGCCGGGCAACGTCGAACAGTTGCGTGGGATGCTGCTCAAGGTCGTGGCACATCGGCGCACCGGGGTGATCAAGCTGGCGGACTTGCCGGCCGATGCGATGGCGACCACCCGGCGGGTACTCAGCCCGCTGGAGTCCATCGAGCGGGACGCGGTCGTCGAGACCCTGATCAACACAGCCGGCAACTGCGTCCAGGCGGCGCTGCACCTCGGCATGTCGCGGGCCACCATCTACCGCAAGATTCGGTACTACGGCATCAACGTGCCGAGGATGAGAACGCCCCAGCGCGGTTGATCAGCTCTCCCCAAGCACGGCGGCTCGGATCTCGGCCAGATGCTGCCGGACGTCCTGGGATACCTGCCGGTTACCTTCGGCGGCCGGCTCGATGCCGAGCGCTCGCAGCAGTTGCGCCGCCAGCTCACCGGGGTCGCCCGTTACCCCCAGCACGGGATGCAGGCCGTGCTCGGCAAGGTGATGGAACACCAGGTTGACGATGCTCCATGGGTTGAAAGTCTCTGCCTGAGGCGAACCCTGTTGGCTCATCGGGTAGGTACCTCCACCATCAGCGGCCGGCGCGCTCACGCTACTCCCCGGAGAGGCCAGGAAGCTCGACGAATGGTGTGTCCGTCTCATATTGCGACGCGGCCGCGATCCGAGACGGCCCTACTGGGGGCCGACCGGCGTCAGTTCCCCCATCTCACCCCAGCCGTCCTGCGGAACGTGGACATTGATGATCTCCGGCTTCGTCGCGATTACTCCTGGCATCCACTCCATGGCGGTCTTGAAATGGTCAGAATTCACGTGCGCCTCGCCCGCGCCGTCCGCGAACGCCTCGACGACCACGAACTGGTTGGGCACCTCGACGCTCCTGGACCAGTCGAAGAAGAGGTTGCCCGGCTCAGCCCGCGTGGCCTGGGTGAAGTCGTCGACGAGCGACAACCAATCATCAGCCTTGTCCTGACGAATGGTGAACTTGACGACAATGAAGATCACGGGATGGCTCCTTCGCCTTCGTGCCCGGTCGGGGTCTTCTGCAATCAGGGACGTTCCGGCACGACTGATCCCGTCCATTGCGACGGGTCCGCAACGTCCGGCCACGGCGTCGGTGTGCTAGTTCAGGGCTGCCCGCTCAAGCGCGCGCACGGCGTCGAGTATGTCGAGGTAGCCGTCGGTGGCCCGCCACAGTGCGTCGGCAACCGGTTCGAGCTTGCCGGGGCCCCATCGCCGGTCCTCGTAGGCACGAGCCGCGCTACGCAGAGCGCGCAGGCTGACCGTCAGCTCGTCGTCGAGGTGAGCGCGCAGCTCGTCCGGGGTCGGGGCTGGTAGGCGAGCCCGCTCACCGCGCCCGTCTTTCAGCGCGACCAGCGTCTCCTCGGCGACCCCACTCGCCGAGTCCCACAGCAGAGCGGGCCGGTCGATGTAGTGGTTCCAGACGGGGGTATGCGCGGATCTCCACAGGGCAATGATCGGGTTCTTATTGAAGCGGGTAGCGCTAGCCCAATGCTCGGCCCCGAGGGGTGCGCTCAGCCACGGCACGTCATCGACCGGGAGGTCGACAACCAAGGCGACCGTGACGGTCTCGAGATCACGCACGGCGCCGAGGATGTCTCCGACGGCCCACAACTGGACAACCCGCAAAGAGAACATCGAGCGCGGTGGGGTGTCCATCTCGGCGCATGCCTGCGCCAAGGCTTCCAGGTGGTGCACTGCACGCGTCCACTTCACCCAGTCATCTTCTCCATGCCGGGGTGCAGGCCGACGTCCGACCCGACGCCCAAGCAGATCCGTCGATGCCGTCAGTTCCCGCCGGAGGCGAGCTGCGAGTCGCTCGGGACGCGGTCGGGCGCCGCAACCCCGTCAGCCTTCGCGCCGCTTTGCACCGCGTTGACATCGTTGTTCAGGCCCTCGATGTCCTGGCTGCTCGCCTTGCCGCTCTTGATCTGGCTGGTCAAGTTGCTGATCGCCGCGCTGGCCTTGTCGAACGGGGCGGCGAGGTGGCACAGCGTCGGCGAGGACTCGGCATCCGCCTTGGCCAGCTTCAATTCGTGCACGGTGAACAGTCCCGCCAGGCCGGCCTTGGCCAGTGAGCCGAGACCGTGCAGGTTGCCCGCCCTGTGCGGCGCATAGATGAAGTGGTGGAAGGCACCAAAGGCGAGCCCGGCGTGCAGCACGAACTTCGTCTTGTCGAAGTTCACGCTGCCCACGTGCTGACACGCCGCGCCCGGCACCGCCGATTCGCTGGTCGAGGTGGATCCAGCCGAGCTGGAGGAGGTCGGACCGCACCCGGCCGCCGAGACCAGCCCCACCAGCAGGATCCCGATCAGCACCACTCGCGTGTGGCTTCTCAGCCCGGTCCTCGGCACCATGGGAAGCCCTCCAGAAACCCTCGAAATCTCAGAAGCCACACCACCTGCCGCCAACCTAACGGGTGCTCCCCCGATCAGTCCGTAGGTTTCGCGGATCGAGGGCGTGTCCTGTGGATCATTGGCTTCTCTGTTGTCTCTGTTGTCGCCGAGTTCGACGTGGGGGCTGCCCGGTTCGCGAAGGACAACCATGTTGTCGAACTCGGCGGCAGTAGGGTCAGCGCCGCCGCGCTGCCCTCGACCTCAGGCCTGCTGCTGATCACTCGTGCCCTCGACGAAAAGCAAGCGGCGGCTCAGAGCCGTCCGGCGCACGGCGAGCGCCTCGGCGTACTCAGCGGAGCCGTACCAGCGTTTCAGCTGCTCCATGGTCGGGAACTCGACCACAACGACGCGCTGACGCGCCGGCCAGTCGCCCTGCGGCACCTCGGGGTCAGCGCCTCGGACGATGTACCGGCCGCCGTGCTGGGCGACCGAGGCGCTGGCCAGGTCACGATACCGCTGACCCTCGACCTCATCCAGCACCTCGACCTCGGAGATGGCGTAGGCCGTCATGTCCGGATCATCTCAGGACATTCCAATCCGGCGTCCGCTGGCCGATCCAGCACGTTGGGTTGTGCTGGTGCTCATGATCTAGTGCTGGGTTTGGTGAACCTGCAGCGTTTCGCGGCTGGTATGCGGTCGATGATGCGGAGGACACCGCGGAACGCGGCCCGGGCGAGTGGAATGGTCGATGCCGTGCCGCGGGCGTTGCGCAAGGAGAGGTTCACGGCGGCGAAGCCGTAGTTGAGCATCTACTGCTCGTAGTCGTGTACGGCCGGGATCTGGGTGGCGCTGTCGTGACGAGGCGGCCCGGACGCTGCTGGTCGACGTTATCCCTGAGGCGTTTCCCTGGGTTCGCTTCCTGCCGACCCAGGAGGTCCGTGCTTTCGTACTGGAACCGGTGGAGACGCTGCGGGCTGCCGACGCCATCGACAACCCTGCGCCGGTCGTCCAGGTCATCGCGGCCTGGCAACATACCGCCGAGGTTCACGCCGACCCTGATCTCGCTGCGCGGATCCATCTGCTCGAGGGCGACCTCGGACCGGTTCCTGAACCCGCCGCGTGAGCCCCGACCGCGGAGAGAGGGTCGCTCCCTCGGCAAGCGCCGATGAGTGGGAGGTCCGCTTTGGCAACACCGCCGCGGCGAAGGGTTGGGAAAGCCTCTGTCGGCAAGCTCCTGGAAAGTGATTAGTCTTCTTACCGTGTCTTCCCGGATCACGAGCGACATCTCCCAGCTGCCTCCCGAGCCTGAGCGAGTGTCCGCATCAGCTCATCCACTTTCTCCGGAGTCATAATGGCTTCCCAGGTGAATAGCGGCTGGATCGACAACCAGACCGTTCCTCGTTGCACCATGACGATCACCGTGGCCGTTACGCCACCGCTCCCTTTCACCGAGATCCGCCGATGCGTGGCAGGCGGTTCCCGCACGGCGGGCAGGAAAGTTGCGCCAGGTTGGGTACGCCGCTCGATGGCTCCTCGCTGCGTCGACCGGTCCTGGTCCTTACCCCGACGTAACCGCGCTGGCCTTTCGGGCGGGTTAGCCGCCGCCTGACTATCCGGCTCATGCACCGTGCTCGTACCCCCAGCTCGTGCTGTATGGACGGCACCCAGGGCCGGGGACGCCGACTGGCAGAAGCAGGGGCGGCGTCCCGGATGGCGGACGCACCAGCTCAGCGCTCGACCCGGCCCTGGGGCCTTGGGAGATCACCGAACAGGAAGGATCCGCCCAGGTGCATGACGAACCGCGAATATACGTATGCAAACCGTGACGGCAGGCAATCCTTGGTCGTGGGCAGTGGATCAAATCTCCAGCGTCAGATGGCTACACTGGCCACAGACATGGCCTGGACGGGATATGGATGGAGGGATGCCGTGGGATCTCGGCCCGCACGGCAGCGGTATTGCCGCTGTGGCGCACACTTGGCGGCCGACAATACTGAACGCCAGTGTGCCCGCTGCCGGCGTGCCTCGCGGGATCGGTACATCGCGCCACCACAGCTACCGGCTGAATTTTGGCACGCCGAACTATTGCGGGACGCTTTTGCCGCCCAGCACATCGGCCAAGTAGCCCGCGCGTATCGTCTGCACCCGTATCATCAGGCGGTATATGGCCTTAGCGGCATCCCCCAAGGCCTACTCGGCCAATGGCTGGGACTCCAACAACCCCAGATCAGCCGGATTGAGACCGGTCCACCCATCCGCGATCTGGATACTTTAGCGTATTGGGCACGGACATTGAAGATTCCGGTGGAGATGCTGTGGTTTGACTTGCCCGGTGAGTCTCGACAGGTAATTTCACATGCTTCTCGTGGGTCAAGCAGCGAATGCGAGGGCACCACTGACAGCCCACACACCATATCCAGCCGACTGAGCCTTGGGTCGCAGCACGGCGCTCCGCCAGAAGAGACCGTTGCTTATCTTAGGGAGCAATGGCATGTATTGGTGCGAGCCGATAATCTGTTCGGCCCGGCCCATACGCTGCGGCTGGTCCACGAGCAGATCCAGCTTATGGAATCACTACTGCGCGATGCCCGTGACGGCATTCGTACGTCGCTGCTATCGCTCGCTGCTCAGTACGCTGAATCAGCCGCCTGGCTGCATGAGGACGCCGACGACGAACTCGCGACCTTCTGGACGAGCCGAGCCTTGGAGTGGGCTCATGCTGGTAGCGATCATCGGCTCGTCGCCTGGGCGCTGTTCCGCCGCAGTCAGCAGTTAGCCCGTCAAGGGGACGCGGCTTGGTCAATCGGGCTAGCGCAGGCAGCTCAGGAAACAGGTACACGGTTGCCGGATCAGATTCGGGCCGCTCTGATCCAGCAGGAGGCCTGTAGCTTGGCATTGGACGGGGATGAAGCCGCCTGCCAGCGCAAACTTGACGAAGCACTGCAATGGGCCGCGCAGCCGGATCTCCGAGGAGACGCGCGCAGCGGACACGGCGCGTTCTGCACGGCCACCTACATCGAGCTACAACGGGCCGGCTGCTGGCTCCAACTGGACCGACCAGAGCGCGCCGTAGCGACCTACGAGGTGGCCCTAGCCGACCTACCGGCCGCCTACCACCGGGATCGTGGATACGGACTGGCGCAGTTCGCGGGCGCGTTAGTAGCAGCCAACGAACCCGAACGCGCCGTTAGCGTGACGTCCGAGGCGCTCGGCATCGCTCGTGGGTGTGGCTCGGGCCGGACGATGCGAAGTATTCGGGCGGTCGGGGGCTCTCTGTCCCCGCACGCCAAACTGCCCTCCGTCGCGCGTTTGCTCGATGAACTGGCCGCGACAGGGTAGGGAGATGGCCTCAGCACTCGAACGCGACGCTATGCGGCGGGCCATAGCGCTCTCCGCATTCGGCCTTGGCACGTCCAGCCCAAACCCGCCGGTTGGCTGTGTGATTCTTGATGCCAATGGAAATTTTGTAGGTGAGGGGTATCACGAGCGCAAGGGTGAGCCGCATGCCGAAACCCAAGCGCTCACGGCGGCAAACGAGCACGCCCGCGGTGGGACGGCGGTCGTCACCCTGGAACCATGCAACCACCAAGGCCGTACGCCGGCCTGCCGCCAAGCCCTGATCGAGGCCGGTATCGCTCGGGTCATTATCTCGGTCATTGATCCGACATCTCGCGGCGAGGGCGGCGCTGCGGCCTTACGACACGCCGGCGTGGAGGTTGAGGTCGGCATCCTCGATGGCGAAAACCGGCTGGTCCTCGGTCCATGGCTAGCTGCGCTTGAACGTAAACGGCCTTTCGTGACCCTCGGCTATACTGTGAATACTGACGGACGAATCAGCGGTCTGCCCACAACAGACCGTACCTCAGTGCATGAAATAATGATGGACGCACACAACCTCCGACTCATCCACGATGCCATCCTACTCGATAATGACCATCTCGAAGAAGGTATACTCAACGGGCACGGACGAGATGTATTCAATCTCCCAACCGATACTCCGCAGAAAGCGAGCGACCTACTGGCGGCGCTGGTTGACGGAGGCGTCCGATCGCTACTTGTTGATGGTACCTGCTCGTTGGCCAGGCCATTCCTCGAAATCGACCTGGTTGATCAGGCGGTGGCCTACATCGATAGCGGTGGGCCATCCAACGCAAGACTAGCGACAGTCGACGACAAACACTTCGTCGGCTTGCTTCGAGGCTTTGCCTTCCGAGACATAACACGAGTCGGCCAGGCCGTTCGCGTGAGCAGTGCGCGGCAGTGGTAACGGCGGCACCATCATTTTCTACCGGATCAGTCGGACGCGGATTGGCCGGTCGAGGTCAGCTCGCCGCGACATCGGCTCAGCACCGCCACGATGGCCTGGCACACCGGGCCCCACGTCCACAACGCGCACGTAGCCGAGCGCAGCAGAAGCCGGTGGGATGGCCGCTACGCGCACGCCTCGTGCAGGCCGCGGGCGGCAAGCTGGTCGGCGCGCTCGTTCTCCGGGTGCCCGGCGTGACCCTTGACCCAGTGCCATTGCACCTGATGCCGGTGCACGGCGGCGTCGAGGCGTTGCCACAGGTCGGCGTTCTTGACCGGTTGCTTGGCAGCGGTCTGCCAGCCGTTGCTCTTCCATCGCGGCAGCCACTTGGTGGCGCCGTCCAGGACGTACCTGCTATCGGTGTGCAGCCGCACCGCCACCGGCCGGGTCAGGCTTTCCAACGCCCGGATCGGGGCCATCAGCTCCATCCGGTTGTTGGTGGTCTCGGCCGGCTCGCCTCCGTAGATCTCCTTCTCGCGAGTGCCGTACCTCAGAACAGCTCCCCACCCGCCCGGGCCCGGATTGCCGCTACACGCACCGTCGGTGTAAATGTCCACGGGCCGATCGGCTCGCTGGTCTGCCACACCGGCAACATACCGAACCCGAGCCACCGGACGGGGCAATGTCCGCGATCTTGGTCGCGGTCCGGCCACCGGCCTTGATCACCGAAACTGAGTGATGACAGTGCAATCCTGCACGGTGACCACTCACTTTCAGCGATCAAGAGAACGGGGCGACGCTATGAGCCCCGCGGCTCCGGGCTGCCGACGGTGGTCACGACCAGAACGATCGGCATCGACGTACGCACGGTCAGCCGGGCACGCGCAGCAGGTAGTCACCGGCGTCGTCGTCCCACTCCATGGCGATCAGGCCGCGCGCGCGGGCCGCCTTGGCGAAGGACAGGAAGCTGTTGAAGCCGTAACGCTTCTCGCTGAAGGCGGGTAGACGCTTGCGCAGCTGGTTCTTCAGCCCACTGAGCTGGGGCAGCGCGCCCGACGCTTGCAGTTCGCGGACGACGTCTACCAGCAGCCGGAAGGCGTCGTCGTCGGCCGAGTCGTCCTCGGGGAACGTCACTTCGGGGTCGCCCTGCGCCGATCCCCGGCGCAGCTCCACAACCCGCTGGCTCTCGAGGTGGCGCAGCAGCTCGCCGAACCCCCGGAACCCCTGGTCGGCCTCGTCGAAGGTGGGGTCCTTGCGCAGGATCGCCCGCTTGAGCATCGACGCGCGCACCGATCCGTCGGCGTGGCGTTGCAGCCCGGACAGGGTGCGTGCGACGAGCAGGCCGACGTCGCTGTCCTCTCCCCCCACCACCGGCTCGTCGACCGGAACGTCGGCGCCCACCCGGTCGGCCTCACCGGCATCCGCGCTCGCCGTGTCACCCGAGGGCGTCAAGATCGCGACTGGTGGCGGCGACACCGCCGGTGGCGTGCCGCCTGGCTGGCGCCCGCGCGCTCGGCCTCGCTTCGGCTCTTGCGACGGTTCGACGCCGGGCAGGCGATCGTAGAACAGGAACTCGTCGCACGCCGGCGGTAGCAGGGCCGACGTCGACGACTGCACGCCGATGCCGATCACCCGCTTGTCGAGCTCGCGCAGCTTGTGCACCAGCGGTGTGAAGTCGGAGTCGCCCGTCCCGATGGCGAACGTCGTGATGAAGCCGCGCTCGTAGGCGAGTTCGATGGCGTCGACGGCCATCTTGATATCCGCTGCATTCTTCCGCGAACCCCCGATGCGCTGGGGGATCTCGATGAGCTCGACCTGTGCCCGGGCGAGCAGCCGGCGGTCGGCGTCGAAATACGACCAATCGGCGTAAGCCCGGCGGACCACCACGCGTCCGCGCTCAGCGAGCGCGTCGGCCACCGGGCCGAAGTCGAAGGGCGACACCCCCAGCCCGTCGCGCGCTCCGATCGCGAGATTCTCGTAGTCGAGGAACAGGGCGATGCGTTCGTCGTCGTTGGCCACTGCACGCGCTCCCAGAGCTAGTCCGGCCCAGCAGCGTACGGCCCGAAGTGCACGCACCGGTGCCCCGGGGCCCAGCCGACAAACGACCCCACCGGCTACCTACAGGCGGGGCCGTTTGTCAGCGTCGACAGGTGAGATCCGCGCTATTAGAAGAAATTGTGCGAACCGAGGAAGCAGCCGCCCTGCGAAATATCAAGATTGCCGTTTCCACAGGTTGTTTGTTCTGATGATGGATCGGTGCCGCCTGTTGGACGTGCCGTATCAGCAGCGGCCACGCCGGCTCCAGCGAGAATAAGTCCGCTGAGCACGGCAGTGGTCGCCAGAGAACGAATGATGACTCGTCGCATGGTGTCCCCCCAAGTTGAGTTGTCGGTGAACCGTGGCCGTCGAGCACCACCTACCGCGCAGCGCATGTGCCACTGTCCCGGGCCGCCCGATCCTGCGTTCCAATCCCCCACCGCAGCGAACGGCCCCATCCATGTATCGTGCGCGGCCGTTCGCTGTTACTCGGCACCTGTTCGGCACCTGTTCGGCGCCAGGTCGAGCCGTCCCCGACCTCGCCGTACAGTGCGCTAACTCGGCTGGCCCCCGGCTCGTGACGCTGACCGGCACAGGTGGCTGTTGCAGCGTTGCACCAAGCCGCGGCTGGCGCGATCGAGAGCCATCCGACAGGACGGCGTTGGCCACGTCGCGTTCCGCGGTGGTGGGACCGTCGCTTCTTGTCAACGACAGACGACGACACGTCGCCATGGCGAGGCACCGCACTTTGCTGCTGGCCGCAGGCGCAACGCCATATCTCGTGATTGCCACCCTCGCGGACGAAGTACGCGCCGTGCTCGCGTAGCTGGCGGGCAAGGCGCCCGCATACCGAGCTGGAGGCGCCGACAGTACTGGGCGGTCAGGAACTTCGCCTCGCGCCGTTGTCGCTCCTCTGGCTACTTTCGTAGAGCTCCCAGGCGCGCCGGTGCGCCTCGTTGGCGCGGCGCTGCGCGTCCTCACGCACCAGCAGCTCCTGCAGCGGCGTGGCATGACCCGCGGCGACCGCCAACTCCGCGGCCACCAATCGGTCCTCCTCCTCATCGTGGGGGTGATCCCCGGGCCCGGCACCCCGATCTCCGCGATGCCGACTCTGGTAGTAGGGATTATCCGCCGACAAGCCGCCACTGAACCGACCGTAGGAGCCAAGGAACAGCAGGAGCATCCCGGCGACGATGCTGAAGACCACATTCGACAGCCGGAACGCCAGCAGGTTGAACTTGGTGTCCAGTACGGCGAGGTTCAGGATGCCGGAGAGCAGGAAGAGCACCCCTACGAACACCGTGATCGTCGAGGAGACCCGGCCACCGCGCAACGCTGCACCGATGAGAACCGCGCCGACGATGACCGAGATCGTCGACAGTAGGCCGTTCGAGGCAAGCCCGAGCACGACTTTGCCGTGGAGGGCGAGGAACTTCAGCCGGTCGACGAAACCCAAGATGCCGAATAGGCACAATCCGGCCCCTAGCACCGCCGCGCCGATACGGTGCACAAGGTCCAGCCGACTCCCAGACGCAGGCGGGGAGTGTAACATTCGTCACATCGTACTCTGATCTTTTGCCACTGATAAGTGCGTTTGGAAACCCAGCCCGGGCAAATGGTTGATGCCTCGACCACGACTGCGTGACGATTTTCGCCACTGTGCGTAACGAACCGAGACGGGCTGTGGTCTCATCCGGAGGCGACACTCACGGCAACTTTTCAACCAAAGTTGCCGCTTCCGGCACATCGGTAAGAGATCCCTACCGCCCGGTAGGGCAGCAGAGTGGCGGAGTGGCGCCGATACCAATATCGGCGCCGAGTCGTAGTGGCTGAGCCACAGTTTCTGGAACTGTTCACGCGCGGCTCGCAAAAGTCAGGTGTCCCGGGAACGAGCGTCGCGCTCGACGTCGAGCCGCCCCTCGCCCTGTCGGGCTGGGCTGCCGTTGTCCGCGCCGTTGGCGGCCGTATGAGCTCGGGCCCGGCTCCCGTTTGCAACTGAGCCATCCACAACTGCGCCGTTCACGACTGGGACGCCGGCAACTGCGCTGCCAGCAACCAGCGCGCCCGCAACCGCACCGTTTCCGACTGGACCGCCGTTGACGGGTGCAGCCGACGTGGTGGCCTGTGGCGGCGACACGAGGCTGGCTGGGGTCGCGGGAGCGGGGCCGGATCGCAGCAGCAGCGCACCCAGCGCACCCAGAGCGCTGAGTCCGGCGGCGATCAGGAACAGGTCATCCAGCCCGCCCACGAACACCTGCTGCTGGGTCTGCTGGTAGAGGGCATACGCGCCGACCCAATCTGGGACGGCTGGACCGCCGATGTGGGGGGTGACCGTGTCGGTCGGCAGCAGTGCTGCACGCCCGGCCAGTTGCTGGGCCTGCTGGGTGGTGAAGATCGCCGTCAGGACGGCCAGTCCCAATGCGGCCGAGGTCCGTTGCGCGATGTTGTTGAACGCGCTGCCGGCATTGACCTGGGCTGCGGGGATGGCTGCGAGACCTCCGGTCATGATCGGCATCATGGCCAGACCGAGACCGACGGCTCGCAGCATCAGCCACCAGATGATCTGCTCGCGGGAGGTGTCGATGGTCAAGTTATGCATCAGGTAGGTGGCGACGGCCACGATCGCCACGCCTATGGTCGCCGGCCACCGTGGTCCGATTCGATCGTAGATTCTCCCGGCGAGGGGCATCAGTACCGCCATTACCAGTGCCTGGGGCAGCAGGATGAGGCCGGCGTCGAATGCCCCCAGCCCCTGAACCTGCTGCAGGAACAGCGGGATGTAGAACAGCACCCCGAACAGCCCGATCATCAACACCGAGATCAGCAGCAGCGAGTTGGTGAACTGCCAGTATCGGAATACCCGGATGTCCAGCAACGGGTCGCTGATCTCCAGCTCGATCACCACGAACAACGCCAAGCTCAACACGCTGAAGGTGATCAAACCAAGGACCCGGTAGGAATACCATCCCCAAGATTCGCCCTCGGACAGCGCGAGCAGCAACGCCAACAGCCCACTCGCTATGGTGACGAAGCCCAGGACGTCGAATCGGCGTCTGGCGATACTGGGGAATCGGGGCAACACCAGCGCCGCGGCCACCGCGCCCAAGATCCCGACCGGCACGTTGATGTAGAAGATCAACCGCCAGTCCACATATTCGACCAGGTACCCGCCCAGGGTTGGTCCGATCGCCGGGGCCACCACGATCCCGAGCCCGTACAAACCCATCGCGGTACCGATTCTGTGCCGCGGCACGATCCGGTACAGCATCGACAACGAGACCACCGGCAGCAGCCCACCTGGGATTGCCTGGATGATCCGGAAGATGATCAGGCTGTTGAGGTCCCAGGCCAGCCCGCACAGCGCGGACCCAGCGGCGAAACCCAGCAGTGCCAGGTTGTACAGCCGTTTCAACCCTAAGCGATCCCCCAGCCAAGCACTGGCCGGCACGACCACGCCCAGTACCAGTGTGTAGCCCGTGACTACCCATTGCACCTGGTCGGTGGTCGCTCCGAAGTCGTTCTGCAGGGTGGGGACGGCCACATTGACGATGCTGGTGTCCAGGACCGACATGAACATCCCGACGATCAGCACCACCAGCGGCAACCCCCAGCCCGCCCCGGCCTCCTGCCGGGCAGCGGCACTACCAGCGGGCGTGGCCGCTACCCCGTTGGAGGTACTCACCTGCGGATCCGCGCCGGTCGTCGTCATCGAAACACCCGCCTGGTTGTGCAGATACCCGTCCACGGCGTCAACGTGTTTGGTTGCTTCACGCAACTAACATAAGCAGCACCACACGTCACCGCAACCCCTCTAGGTTCAAACACTTAGTTGCGCCATACAACTTCTCTGCTTATCTTGGTGTCGACGTACCAGCCGCCCCGCCCACAGAGAGGAGCGCAGCCGATGCCGACGACCGAGACGAGCACAGCCGGACCTGAGGCACGCCGTCTGCGCCGACGGTGGGCCGGACCGGACTCGCCGCACTACAAGTGGGTCGCGCTGTCGAACACCACCCTCGGCGTGCTGATGGCCACGATGAACTCCTCGATCGTGCTCATTTCGCTGCCCGCGATCTTCCGGGGAATCCACATCGACCCGCTGCAGCCGGGCAACATCAGCTACCTACTGTGGATGATCATGGGGTACATGCTGGTCACCGCGGTGCTGGTGGTCACCCTCGGCCGCCTCGGCGACATGTACGGGCGCGCGAAGATCTACAACGCCGGGTTCGCCGTGTTCACCGTCGCCTCGATCCTGCTGGCCGTGGAACCGCTGGACGGCGGCGGTGGCGCGCTGTGGCTGATCATCGTCCGGGTCCTGCAGGGCATCGGCGGCGCGATGCTGATGGCCAACGCCACCGCGATCCTCACCGACGCCTTCTCAGCCGACCGGCGCGGCCTCGCAGTGGGCATCAACGCCGTGGCCGCGATCGGCGGTTCGTTCATCGGTCTGCTGGTCGGCGGCGTGCTCTCCGAGGTCGACTGGCGACTCGTCTTCTGGGTCAGCGTGCCGTTCGGGGTCATCGGCACGATCTGGGCCTACCTCAGCCTGCACAGCACGAACATCCGCCGGTCCCACAAGATCGACTGGCCGGGCAACATCACCTTCGCCATCGGGCTGATCCTGCTGCTGGTCGGGATCGTCTACGTCATCCAGCCCTACGGTGGACACGCCGAGGGATGGACGAACCCGTTCGTACTCGGTTGCCTGGCCTTCGGCCTGCTGGCGCTCGGTGGGTTCTGCGTCATCGAGACCCGGGTCGCCCAGCCGATGTTCAACCTCCGGCTGTTCCGCATCCCGGCGTTCGCGTTCGGCAATGTGGCGACATTGATGAGCTCGCTCAGCCGTGGTGGCCTGCAGTTCATGCTCATCATCTGGCTGCAGGGAATCTGGCTACCCTTGCACGGCTATGACTACTCCGAGACGCCGCTGTGGTCGGCGATCTACATGGTCCCGCTGAC
Organism: Actinomycetota bacterium; assembly: GCA_030854185.1. GTDB lineage: Bacteria > Actinomycetota > Actinomycetes > Mycobacteriales > Pseudonocardiaceae. Next base: position 49,795 of record JALYTS010000018.1, read on the forward strand.
CGTTGGCTTCCTCGGCGCGGCGCCGGTGGCGGGTTGGCTGTCCGACCGGTTCGGGGCCCGCACCTTCGCCACCGGTGGCCTGCTGATCGTCGCCCTCACCTTCGCCGCGCTGCTGGCCTTGCCCACCGACTTCGTCTACTGGCAGTTCGCGGTCATCCTGTTCGTCAGCGGCATCGGCGCCGGCCTGTTCGCGTCGCCGAACATGACCGGAGTGATGAACAGCCTGCCCCCGGACCAGCGCGGGGCGGGCAGCGGCATGCTCAGCACGCTGCAGAACTCCGGGATGGCGCTGTCGATCGGGGTCTTCTTCTCCACGCTGATCGCCGGCCTCGCCACCACGATGCCGGCGGCCCTGTTCTCCGGCCTGACCCAGCAGAACGTCCCTGCCAACGTGGCCACCAACGTCGCGAACCTGCCCCCGGTCGGCACCCTGTTCGCCGCGTTCCTCGGCTACAACCCGATGCAAAAAATCCTCGGTCCCCAGGTGCTCGCCCAACTCCCCCCGGGCAACACAGCCACCGTCGTCGGCAAGCAGTTCTTCCCGAACCTGGTAGCTGATTCCTTCCACCACGGCCTAGTCATCGTGTTCCTCACCGCGATCGGCGTATCCCTGATCGGCGCGATCGCATCGTTGTTCCGCGGCGCCCGCTTCGTCTACGACGAAACCCCGCCCGTTGGGCCCCGTTGTGAACTCGATCGTCGTGAACTCGACAGCACGGACGTTTTCGCCGACGGAAATGTCGGTGCGGTCGAGTTCACGACGCCGGGCCCACGATTTCCAGGGCGAGTTGGAGGGCGGCGTCGCGGCGTTGCTCGTCGGTAGCCTCGATGTCGCGGCCGGCGAACGCTCCGACATGTAGTGCCATCAGGGCGACGCGGGCCCTGAGCTGGGTGGGCAGGGGCTGGCCGGGGGTGGCGAGAATGCCGACTAGCCGGTCGAACCGCTTGCGCATCTCGGTCCCCGCAGCCAGGTCGCGGATGGCTGCCTGACCTTCCTGCATGAAGCGGGCTAGCTGGGTGGTCCGCCCACCCAGCAGTTCGCTGTAGCGGCGCAACACCTCATGGCGGGTGGCTACGTCGGCGGGTTGGGATTGGGCCCAGTCCACCACGTCATCGACCTGAGCCAGGAAGTCCTCGATCAGGCTGACCAGGATCTCCTCCTTGGTCTTGAAGTGGTAGTAGACCGCGGCCTTCGTCACCCCCAGCCGCTCGGATATCTCCCGCAGCGAGGTCTTGGCGTAACCCTGCTCAGCGAACAACTCCAGGGCCACCGACCGGATCGCCTCACGAGTGTCGGTACGCCGTTCGTCCATCGTGCCCAGCCTCCCCGGCTCCGCCGGTCGTACTTACTTGACGACCGGCTAGTAAGTGATAGCGTACCCCCTGGCGTTACTAGCCGGCCGTAAAGTAAGCGTATCGAGTGACGGAGGATCCGATGACGACGACCACTGCGGAGCAGGCCGCGGTCGCCCTGGCCGTGGACCTGCCGCGGTCCAAGCGGGAGATCTATACGGTGATGAGCGGCCTGATGATCGCCATGCTGCTCGCGATGTTGGACAACCTCGTCGTGGGTACCGCGATGCCGACCATCGTCGGTGAACTGGGCGGCCTGGCGCACCTGTCCTGGGTGGTCACCGCCTACGCGCTGGCTACCGCGGTGTCCACCCCGGTGTGGGCCAAGCTCGGCGACCTCTACGGTCGCAAGGGCGTTTTCATGGCGTCGATCGTGGTGTTCCTGGTGGGGTCCGCGCTGACCGGGCTGTCCCAGAACATGGGCGAGCTGATCGGGTTCCGGGGCGCGCAGGGCCTGGGCGCCGGTGGGCTGATGGTCGGCGCGATGGCGATCATCGCCGACCTGGTGCCGCTGCGGGAGCGGGGTCGCTACCAGGGGCTGATGGCCGCGGTCATGCCGCTGGCGTTCATCGGCGGCCCGCTGCTCGGTGGCTTTCTCACCGACAACTTCAGCTGGCGGTGGGCGTTCTACATCAACCTGCCGCTCGGCGTGCTCGCCCTGGTCGTCGTCGCCTTGACCATGCACCTGCCGGGACGCCGCGCCGAGCGGGTCTCGATCGACTGGCGGGGCGCCGGGCTGCTCGCTGCCGGGCTGGCGGCGCTGACCCTGCTGTGCAGCTGGGGCGGCAGCCAGTACCCGTGGACCTCCGCACCGATCATCATGCTCGGCCTGGTCACGGTGGCGGCGCTGGCGGCGTTCGTCGCGGTCGAGCGCCGGGTCACCGAACCGGTCCTGTCGCTGGCGCTGTTCCGCAGCCGCAACTTCACCGCCGCGACGGCGCTGACCTTCCTCACCGGCTTCGCGATGTTCGGCGCGGTGACGTTCCTGCCGCAGTTCCAGCAGAACGTCCAGGGCGCCTCGGCTACCAGCAGCGGGCTGCAGCTACTGCCGCTGATGGGCGGCATGCTGGTCACTTCCCTGCTCGGCGGGCAGCTGGTCACCCGGACCGGCCGCTACCGCGGCCTGCTGATCGCCGGATCTATGATCATGACGGCCGGGTTGGCCCTGCTGGCCACCATGAGCGTGACCACCGGGCAGCTCACCACCTCGGTGTACATGGTCGTGCTCGGCGTCGGTATGGGCCTGCTGATGCAGACCACCATGCTGGTGGTGCAGAACAGCGTCGCCCAGCGCGACGTCGGCGTCGCCAGCGGCGCCGCCACCCTGTTCCGCACCATCGGCGGCTCGATCGGGGTCTCGCTGCTCGGCACCCTGTTCGCCCAGCAGGTGCAGTCGGCGCTGCCCGCCCGCGCGGGGGGTGCCCCGTCCGGGGGTCAACTCACCCCCGGGATGCTCGGGCAGCTACCCGCACCGCTGCGCGAGGCCTACCAGAGCGCGATCACCAGCGGCATCCACCAGGTGTTCCTGTGGGGCGCGGTGATCGCTGGGGTCGCGCTTCTCGCGGCGTGGGGTGTTAGGGAGGTCCCGCTGCGCGGGACCTCCTCGTGACGACCGGTAGCGCGGTGCGGTAGCGCGGTCTCCTCGCAGTCTGGATGCAGACTGCGGTAATTCGGGCCACTTTTACCGCAGTCTGCATC